>JAZNFZ010000067.1:0-22072 GCA_045576195.1 Eubacteriales bacterium
AGAGGCGGCTCCGATATCACGGGCTCGATCGTTGCACGTGCCGCAGGCGCAGATCTTTATGAAAACTGGACGGACGTTTCGGGCTTTATGACGGCAGACCCGAGGATCGTCAAGAATCCTCATCCGATCGATACCGTTACGTATGCTGAGCTTCGTGAGCTTTGCTATATGGGCGCAACGGTGCTTCACGATGAGTCGATCTTCCCCGTACGTATTGCAAATATTCCGATAAATATCAGAAACACCAACGCTCCCGAGGATCCCGGCACAATGATCGTCGATCAGACCGACAGCTTTGACCGCGAAAGAGTTATTACCGGTATTGCGGGACGTAAGGGCTTCTCCGTTATCACCGTTGAGGCTGAAAAGATGAACTCCACGCTCGGCTTCGTCAGACGTATCCTTGAGATACTTGAGGAATACGGAATCAACGTTGAGCACGTTCCGACGGGAATCGACACGATGAGTCTTATCGTTTCGACCGAGGCACTCAACGCCTGCCGCGCGAAGCTTCTTATCTCGCTTGAAAAGCGTGTTAATCCCGACGTGCTGACGATCGAGGACGGCTTTGCAATGATCGCCGTTGTCGGACGCGGAATGGTCAAGTCAAAGGGATGTGCCGCGAGAGTGTTCTCGTCCGTATCCAACGCCGGAGTCAATATCCGAATGATCGACCAGGGCTCGAGCGAGCTTAATATCATTATCGGCGTTGACGAGCATGACTATGAGGCAACTCTTTGCGCGATCTACGACGAATTCTGCGGAAATAAATAAAAACAACGTCACCTCTAAGGCGTGTCTTCCATAAAGCAGTATACTCGAACTGACAGGAAAAGGACAGAGAGTGTTTTACATTCTCTGTCCTCTTTTCTTGACAATCTGACGAGGCTTGGATTTAGTCCCGCTTGAGCGTTTTCGTAACAAATGCATGGCTGACAGGCCAATAAAAGACGCACTTGTGCGTAGCCTGTAGTATTAGGGCTATGCCCGAAACTGAAATACCCCCCGCTACGCGGGGGGATCTTTATTGCGGTGGGAGATCTTGCGGCCCCCGCCGCGCGGGACGGCGAGGGGGGAAAATAATGGAAATATTGCGGCAAAGCAGTTGCATTTCGGTGGTGGCTGTGCTATACTGGCTTTAATAGACCTCATATCTGGTCAACAAAAGGAGAAATTGATATGGAAAGTGAGCAGATGCAGCCTGTTGAAAATGAAAAAGCCACCGAAAAGAAGAGTGCGCCGCGGTTTCCGTTCTGGAAACGGCTGCTGATCTTTTTGCTTGGTATGTTCGTTGGCCTTGTGGCCTGCGTGGGCGGTATTGCCGGCGCCGGCTACTGGGCCTACGCCAACTTGTCCGCAGACCGACTGGGGGTTGCCTTACCCGCCCCCCTGCAGGGAACGGGCGAGGTGGATATCGGCAGCTATACGGTGAAGGATCTGGTAGGTGATATCCTGTATTACACCGATCCCGCCAACAAGGGGGCGCTGACCCTCTCCAACCTGGAGGCGCGGTATGGCCTGCAGCTGCTTGCCGATGTCAACGGTATGCTTCCCGAGGAGCTGACCGAGCTTGCTCTTTCCGAGCTTAGCGGCGAGGGGGCGCTCGGTAAGATCCTTTCTTGCCTCGATTTCAACTTTATCTTCTCCTTCCTTGAGGAGGGAGCCATTTCTCCCGCCCTGGCGGATGCTTTGGGCGACCGCGATATTTCCGCCCTGGCGGGTGGCGACCTTGCGGCCCTAATGGAGGGCGTAAAGCTCGGCTACCTGATGGGACTGGAATACGAAAAGCAGGGTGAGGACTGGGTCCTTGTTTCCCAGGAGGGCTTCCTTTCCATCTTAGCGGGAATGGAAGTCGGCCCGATGATCGATGCCTCGATGAACGGCGGCGATATGCTGGGCGTAATGCGTGACAGCATGGGCGATGCGACCCTGGCCGATCTGATGGGCGGCGGCGACGGCGCCGAGTGGCTGGCCTCCATAAAAATGGCGGATGTCATTGTGTACAGCGAGGAGGACGGCAAGTATCGGTTTGATATGCTCTCGGCCATGGGCACGGTGCTTTTGGGCGAGATCATGGGTTATGAAAAGAGCGGTGAGACCTGGTACGACGGTGAAGCTGCCGTGGTCGGCGTGGCCGCCTCTGTTGCGGATATGCCCCTGAAGGATATTTTAGAGGGCGCTCTTGATGTGAATGATGTATTTGGAGAGATGTATCTGGGTGAGGTGATGGGCTACGAAATTGCCTCCTATAAGGAGGACGGCGTTACCCCCAAGACCTGGAAGGATAGCAACGGAGCTCTTGTGGAGGGCTTTGATGCAGACATTGCCAACATCAAGGTGGGCGCACTGACCGACGGCGAGGGCGTGGACTTCGAAGAGGTATTCGGCGACCAGCAGGTGGGCGAGCTGCAGGGCTACGAGAAGCGCGCGGACGGATGGTATAATCAGAGCGGCCAACCGCTTGACGCGCTTGACAGTTCCATTGCAAGCATTTATGTGGGGGATCTGATCGATGGAACGGTGGATCTCTCCGAGACCTTCCGCGATGCCAAGGTTTCGTCGCTTCTCGGATATAAAAAGCAGGCAAACGGCACCTGGGTGGACGAAAACGGCCAGAAGGTGACCGATGTGCTGGCTCTGCTGGCAGATGTGAAGCTGGGAGAGATGAACAGCACGGTCTCCTCTTGGAAGCTGGGCAACATTATGGGCTATGAGCTGGTTGGCGGCGTGTGGACCAATCCCGCGGGCAAGACCAACAGTATGATGTCGCAGGTGGCAAACCTCAGCATCAACGATGTGTCCAACCCCGATGCGGTGCATGCGGCGGTGGACGGTATGCGAATGTCCGACATTTTCGGCTACGAAAAGGGAGCCGACGGAAAGTGGTATCACGGAGCAACCAAGGTTACCGGTGTAATGTCGTATCTGGCAGACCACAAGGTCAGCGAGCTGGCCTATGAGGTGGAGCATATGGCCGTGCACGACATTCTCGGCTACAAGCAGGTGGGCAACAAGTGGGTGCATGAGGATGGCAGCGACATTTGCCCCCTGATGGCGGCCATTGCAAACGCCACGATCAACGAGCTGGATGAGACCGTCTCCAACCTGACACTCGCGCAGCTCTTTGAGGGCACCGATGACGGATTTTTCTCCCTGCTTGGCGGAAGCACGAAAATTTCCCAGCTGGATGCCCGCGTAGAGCAGCTGTTTGATGCCAACAACGGCGCGACCATCGGTGATTTTATGGATGCAGGCCTGATCGATGACGTGGATGCCACGCAGGATGCCAAGCTTCGCAAGTATGTGGGCAATGACTGGCGCGACCGGACGGTCACGAGCTTTATCAGCACCGTCGTGGATGTGATCGCGATGCTGCCCTGATTCCTTTTGAAAGGACGGCAGAGTTAAAACAAAAATCCCCCCGTTAACGGGGGGATTTTTGTTTTATAGGCGCTGCTTGCTTTGTGTTTCAGCAGATCTTGCCCATTAAGAACGCGTAGGTGCGCTCCCGCTCAAAATGAACCGTCAGGCTCTTGCTGTTGACTGTGGCGGTGACGGGGGCGTTGGAGGCAAGAAGCTCCACTCCCTCCATAGCACGGGGGAGGGTAAAGGTCTCCTCACATTGCTCGGTCGCCTCACGGAAGAGCAGGAGGTACGCGCGGCCGCTGCCATCCTCGGTGCTTGCGACAAAGCCCGTGACCGAGCGTCCGTCGGGGCAAGCGCCGAGCGGCGCAACGTCTGCCGTTGCCAGCAGGTCGCGGTGCTCCTTCCAGACAGGCAGAATGCGGGCAAGCTCAAGACAACGGTTTTCCTTTAAGAACTGTACCTCCATCCAGAAAAGGGGATTGGCAAGCATGGTGGTGGCAAAAAGGTAGTCCATCTCATAGCGGTGAGGTGAAAAGGGATCGTCGGGGGCATAAGCCTCGGGCGAGAGGTCGGGATTGACCAGCTCTGCCTGAAGCTTGGCCGTGGGCATATAGCGCGAAAGCTGCCACAGATGGCGCAGCACGCGGTGTGGGAAGGCATCGGCTGCCTTGGTGTAGCGGTTTTCAAGGAAGAGCGTGCCATAGGGTGCCGAGGCAAGAAAGCCGAGCCGAGTGCCGTTGGTCACATCCAGCTCTACCGAAACATCCTCCCCGAAGGAAAGGATCTCGCGCAGCATATGCATAAAGCTTTGCTCAGCCTTTTCGGTGGTTACAAAGATCATATCCAGCTTGAAATAGCGGATGCCCCACTCGTCGTGCGCCTTTTTCAGCACGGCAAGGTCGCGCTCCATCATCAGCTGAAAGTCACCGTGGCTATCGGGGGCAAACCAAAGCCCCAATTTGATGCCGTTTTTTCTCGCGTGCTCTGCAATGGGCTCCATTCCGTCGGGGAAGCGTTCGCGGCTAAGCTCCCAAAAGCCGTCGGAGAAGCAGCGCCAGCCGTTTTCGTCACGAAGGGCGCGGTCTGCGGTGTTGCCTATTTGCCATTGGTCGTCGATCTGTGCAATGTCAAGCCCCAGCGCCGCTGCCGCCTCGATCTCTTTTCGGATAAAGGCATCGTATACGGGCTCACGGCCATTCATATCGCCCCAGGTGTTGGACATCGCCACCAGACGGTGGCTCTTTGCCCTATGCAGGCGATACCAGGCGCGGCAGAGCGCCTCGCCCTCGCCGCGGCGACACTCGCCCATCACCATCGTTACAGCGCCGCTGCACTCCAGGCGCAGTATGCCGTCCTTGACGGAAAGATAGGCGGTCTTGAAGTCGGGAGTGGCGGCGATCAGCACTGTTTCGGTGCCGCTTTGGGGATCCTCCAGAAGAAAGATCTGTCCCGCTGTTTTTTCAATACCGTATCTGGCCATATAGCGCACCTGCTCCCGCACATAGGTGTCGTGCACGTCGGTTTTCGCCATCAGCGTTACGGCACGGAGCTTCCAATGCAGCCCCTTGATGGGGGCGGTAAGAGGGATTTTTCGGAAGGGGTATTCCACAAGGGGCATATTCTCCCACATACGCGCCTCAAGCGCCGTGCCATCGGCGGTAAAGCGCGCTGCGAGATAGGGTAGGGCAAGCCCGCGGTCGTCCTCGGCGGCAAGGGTGAGATCGGTTGCGCCTGTGACGGTATGAGCCCAAACGGTATTAGAAAGAGTCAATACCTCGTTTTGATATTCGGCCGTGCAGCCGCAAATTTGTTGCTTCATATTGTTTATTCTTTCACCTCGTCGAGTGTCCAATTCGTGAAGAGGATCGAGTTGAATTTATCATCTTTGTAGTGCTGGTAGTAGACCGTGAGGATCGAGCCGTCGGAAAGCTCTACCGAGGAGGGGTAGCCGCAATCCCAGGTGGGGGAGGTCTCGCTGATCACCACGGGTCGGCTCCAGGTCTTGCCGTTATCGTAGCTGACGCGGGCGCGCTCGCCGCAGGGGGGCATACGGTAGGAATAAACCATAACAAGCGCCCCTGAGGAGTGGCGAATGACGTGCGCGGGCGCGCCGTGCTCGCCCGTGGGAGCGGGCGTGCTCCAGGTCCTGCCGCCATCCTCCGAGCGGGTGGCATAGGTCGTCATCTCAACCCCCTTGATGTTGGTCTTCAAACGGATGAAGCCAAGCAGGGTACCATCCTCCAGCTCCACGGCATCGGGCTCGCAGGGGAAGTCGTTTTTGCTGAAGCGGACCGCTTCAAAGTTCTCAACATCGGGCACGCGGGAGAGAAGATCCCAGGTCTTTCCCTCGTCGCTGCTCTCAAAGGCGTAGACCGCATCCTCATATCCCTCGGTGTGGAACTGGCGGCCGAGCCAGAGGAGCTTGCCGCTTTTCAGCTTGATGGGGCCGTGGGGCGAGGTGACGGGCGCCTTGATGCGTGCATCCCAGGTCATACCGCCGTCGTGCGAGACGCGGAGGAAGGAGCCGGGGTGGTCGTCCTCGGGAGGGAGCAGGTCGAGCTTGTTCAAAAGTCCCATCGTCATATCGTGGTTGAGGTCATTGGTGTTGTTTTCAATAAATTTGCGGTACTTGTTCTGATAAGCGGCAATGGGGTGGTTGAAAAAGGTCATCAAGAGCTTGCCGTCGCCAAGGCAGACAAGCCCCGCGTCGCGGTCATCCAGCATGGTGTTGTTGATGACGATGGGCGCAGACCAGGTCTTGCCCTCATCGCGGCTGATGTACATATGGTTCTGGCCGAAGGGGCAGATGTGAGAGACACGGTGAGAGGAGGCGACGACGTAAAGCACGCCGTTTTCATCCCTTGCAACCGTGGGCCAGGCCTGATAGGGGAAAATGCTGTCGTCGGAGCGATTGACAATGCCGAATTTCATACTGTTTTTTCCTTTCTTTGTTTGAGAAATTGCCAAAAATGGCGGGAAAGGGCGTAAAGCAGGGTGGAAAGAGAGATCAGCTGTGAGAAGATGAGGGAGGAGCCCACGATCGCGTCATAGGTGATCCAGCAGATGCAGTTGCCAAGCGAGAACAGGCGCATCAGCACGACCTTGGGCATTGCCGCCGACACCAGAAACAGCAGTGCACCTGCCATAGGCAGAAGATCGAGCGCCGAGCCGAAGGTAAGAAGGCTTGCGCCGATGTAAAGGGGCGCAAGGAGGGCATTGAGCCAAACGGGGGAGGGGTGCTTTGTCCTCTCGAACAGGTAGTTGATCAGGGTCTGCCCCACCGCCACAAAGCAAATGGCAGAAGAGGAGGGATTGCCAAGCAGAAGAAGATTGGTTGCCGAGCAGAGGTTTGCAAGCATGGAAATAAGCAAGATCTGCGTGCGGCGCGGTAAAAATGAGCAGATGGGGCAGAGAACAGACGGCAAAAAGCCGATGATCTGCGCGATAACGGGTATCATTTTGCAAGAGAACGGCCAAAGGGCCAGCCGAGAGCGACCAGGTCATTTTTCAGTTCGGCATCCATCTCCGCCGTGTATTGGCGCATGGGGTAGGTAGCCTGACCCACATCAAAGCCGAGCGCGCGGCAGGCAGACTTCACACCGGGAATGACAGGACCCTTGATCAGGCGGTCGATCACGCGGTTGACCTTGTACTGCGCCTTGCGCGCCTCGTCGAGCTTGCCCTCGCGGAACAAGCGGTAAATGTCAAGGAACTCGGGAAGCATTACGTTGTAGGTGGAGCCGATGCCCGCATCGGCACCTGCCATCAGGCCATTCACCAAAAGCTCATCGGGGCCGTTGATCACGTTCATCTCGCCGTGGGTCTTGTCGCGCAGCTTCATCAGCTCAAAGAAGTTGTTGGAGGACCACTTCACACCCGTGACGTTGTCAATGGTGTAGATCCGTGCCATCAGATCGGCGCTGATGTCTCTTTGTGCGGAGGGGTGATAGTAGACGATCACGGGAATATGCACACTCTCGGCCAGACGGCGGTAGTAGTGGTAGATGTCGTCGGCATCGTAAAAGAAGAACAGGGGAGGGATGGCGGCAATGGCGTCAGCACCCACGCGCTCGGCGTGGCGGGCCAGCTCGCAGGCCTCGGGCAGATTGGAGGCGGCAATATGGCAGATCACGGGAACGCGCCCCTTCACGTGAGAGACAACAAGCTCGCACATCTCCTCGCGCTCGGGGCGTGCCATGGCATAGCCTTCGCCCGTGCCGCCGAGGATGTAAAAGCCGTTTGCGCCCTGCGCCATCTGGTAGTCAAGGATCTCCTTGGTTACCTTGCGGTTGATGGATCTGTTGTCCGCGCAAAAGGGTGTGACCAGCGCGGGAAGAATACCGGTGAATTTGATGCTTGCCATAACAGAGTCCTCTCGTTTCCGTTTTTTAAAATATCGCCCCTCGGTTGACAGAGCCGTTGATCAATGCTATACTATAGCTGTACCCGTCGGGGGATTTCAACATCATTGTATCACGCCATATCCCATATGTCAATTCAATATAGGGATGAAAACAAAGCGTGCTTTTCCGCTTTTTAAATGTCGATGATTGGAGGGTCAATGCGATGGAGCTTAGCAGAAGTCCTGTCTTTTTTGCCGCCTCGCTTGGTGGGGTGACCTATCAGCTTCGCACCTATATGAAGGGCATCAAGGAGGAGAAGCGACTTTACCAGCGGCATCACCAGCATTTTTTTATTGAGTTTCATTATATTTACGAGGGCGAGGAGCACATCCGCCTGCCAAGGGAGGGGCGAGACATCGTGCTTCGCGCGGGCGAGCTTGGCATTGTGCCCCAGGGTGTTTACCACGGTGTGAAAAATGACGAGCCGATGACGCGCTTCTGCTTTCACCTGGGCGTGGAATACGACGACAGCAAGGCAGAGGCTGTGTGCGCGGAGCAATACCGCGTTCACCGCCTGATGAAAAGCATTCGCCGCTTTTTGACGATCCGCGACAAGGCCATTGGGCGGATGATGGGCGTGTTTCGCGCTTGGGAGGACCCGTCAGGGGGAGCGATAAGCAGCAGGCGAGGGGCGCTTTTGCTGGCGGTGCTGTTTGAGATCTTTCGGCAGCTGGAGGAAAGCGAGCAGCTCCTGCCCTTGGCAGAGCCACAGGAAAAGGATTCTGTCGCGCTGCGGCAAAAATGGCTGATGGAGGAGTATTTTGTTGATCACTTTGCCGACGGAGAAGGGCTTGCGGGGCTTGCAGGACGGCTTTATCTCAGCGAGCGCCGCACGCGCACGTTGGTGAAGGAGTATTTCGGCAGGGATTATAAGGAGATCGTGGTGGCGCAGCGCATGGAGCTGGCCGAGATCCTGCTGCGCGATTCCGAGCTGCCGCTGGAGGAGATCGCCGCCGAGGTGGGATACCGCTCTTACAGCGGATTTTACCTCGCGTATCTGCGCTATTGGGGAAGGGCCCCCGGCGAGGCGCGGCAGGAGAATAAATAAGATGCCTATGACTGATAAAAAGGGGCAGAGAGTATCTCTGCCCCTTTTTTCATTGCTTTTGATTTATTTACAAAAATCAGTAAAATAATAATATAGAAAGAAAAAGGAGGTCTATGATGAAAAGAAAAATCGAACAAGAAAAAATACGACAGTTTGGCTCGTATCTCAAAAGTGAGGAGCGAAGTGCCGCCACGGTGGAGAAATATATCAGAGATGTTCGGCGCTTTGTCGCTTTTTTGGACGGGAGAGAGGCAGATAGACAACTGGTGTTGGATTACAAGGCTTCGCTTAGCGGCACATATGCTGTGGCAAGTGCCAACTCTATGATTGCTGCCCTCAATGCTTTTTTGCGGTTTTGCGGCTGGCACGAGCTATGCATCAAACAGTTTCGCCTGCAGCGGCAGGCATTCTGTTCGGAGGAGCGGGAGCTGACCAAATCCGAGTATTTTCGCTTGGTGCAGGCGGCAGGAGCAAGGGGGAAGCAGCGGCTGGCTCTAATCATACAGACGATTTGCGGCACGGGGATACGTGTGAGCGAGCTGCAGTATATTACGGTAGAGGCGGTGCAAAGAGGAGAGGTCACTGTGAGCTGCAAGGGCAAAAATCGGCGTATTTTTATTGTGCATGAGCTGCGACGGAAATTGCTTCATTATACAAAGGAAGAAAAAATAAGCTCGGGCACCGTATTTATAACGCGTAGCGGCAGGCCCTTGAGCCGATGCAATATTTGGCGCGAAATGAAGGAGCTGTGCCAAGAGGCGGGGGTGGCCCCAAGCAAGGTGTTTCCGCACAATCTGCGTCATCTGTTTGCTCGTACCTTTTACGGTATTGAAAAGGATATTGCAAAGCTGGCGGATATTTTAGGCCATGCCAGCATCAACACCACCAGGATCTATATCGTTACTACGGGTGCGGAGCATAAGCGGAAAATGGAAAATATGCGTTTGATCATTTAAAAAAGAAAAAGCCCCGATGCCCATGCATCGAGATCAAAAGCAACATAACGAGAGTTATGTATTAAAAAATAACTTCGCGGCTGATCTTTATCAACCGTGTGGTATGTATTATATCACATTACATCTGAAATTTCAATAGGTTTTTCAAAAAAAATTATTTTTTTGCGCAGCAATAGAGCCTTTCGCGTTTCGTGTCTTTGTCGAAAAATATCGAAAGGCTTTGTCGTGCAAATAAATGACGCCAATTGGCGGCTTTTTTATTTTGCAAAGCAACATAACTCTCGTTATGTTGCTTTTTTGATTTGGGAGCACCCAATCGACAGGAAAGGACCAGCTATGCAAAAACCCAAGTTCATATCTGCCGCATTGGTCACGTTAAGCGTGCTGATCCTTGTGGGAGTGATAATGATTTATTTTCTGCTCAATTCCCAACGGGAGCAGGATATGATCTGCATTGAGCTTGCCGAGGAAAAATGCAAAACGGTTTCCTTTGAGGCCCCCTGCCTGATTCCCGGAAGCAGCAGTGAGTACAAAATTTCTTTGCTTGGGAAGATAGAGGATGACTATCGGGTAACACTTGGCTTTTCGGAGGAAGCGGCACTTTTATTGGGACAGTATGCGTGCATTAGAATTGAGACTGAGGAAGGGGTCTTGTGTGATGCACCACTTGCCTCGGTGCTTGACCGAAGTGATCTTTTCTTTGACTGCCATTTGACAAGAGGAGAGGGCTACCACATCAAGATCATCTATTATATGCCCGTCGAAGTGGGCAACGAGGCGCAAAAAACAGAGGCGGATTTTATATTGACCTTCACGGCAAGCAGCCGCAGGGAGCAAAATCCGTGACACTTGTAAGAAAAGGAATTGGAATGACAGTTTTTTGGTTTATTATAGGAATTTGGTTGGGGGGCTTGGTAGGAGTGCTTTTGATGTGTTGTATGCAGTTCAGGCGCGTCAACCGTTATGAAAACGAGATCAAGCATCTTCGTGAGCAATTGGAGCAAAAAGCAGAGGAGAGGAGACGTGATCGGTCAGGAAAGGTATGACCGACACAAGGCAGGGCCATGAGCAAGACCAAACTCAAGCAGATCGGGGAGATCGCCCTGCAGGTTTTATTGTACCTGTTTTTGGCAACCTGTCTATTTTCGCTGATCTTAACTGTTGCGGCAAAAAAGGATGCAGACGGTGCGGCAGAGCTGTTCGGGTTTCAGATGCGCGTTGTGGTATCCGATTCCATGGCCAAATGCGCCGAAACAGATGTTTTGGAGTATGAGATTGGCAGCATTCCCTTGCACTCTATGATCTTTGTTGAGCTGGTGCCCGACAATCCCGAGGAGGCGGAGGCGTGGTATGCGGACCTTTCGGTGGGCGATGTGCTGACCTTTCGCTATGTGTATACGAATCAGGTGACCATTACCCACCGTATCACCGCTATTACGGCAAAGAACTCGGGCGGCTACATCATTGAGCTGGCAGGCGACAACAAAAACGCCGACTCAGGTCAGCTCTATCAGACGATTGATACCTCCGTGCCGAATGCCACCAACTATGTGGTGGGTAAGGTCACGGGGCAGGCAAGAGTGCTCGGTTTTCTTATCAGCCTCTTAAAAACGCCCCTTGGCATCATTTTTATTGTGATCGTACCGTGTTTTATCATTATCTTGCTCGAGGTCTTGAAAATCGTCGGAGCCTATCATGCGGAGCGTAAAAAACGGGCGCAAGAGGAAATAGCCCAAAAGAACAGTGAGCTTGAGGAGCTTCGCCACAGGCTACTGCTTTTGGAGAAGCAGACAATGACGGAGGAGGAAAAGGCTCAACCGTCGGTGTGCGACGGAGAGGAACATAGAGAATGACATTAGCAGTAATGATATTTATCTTGGCAGCCACCGCGGTTGCCATTGCCACACTGGCCTTTGTGACGGTTGATCTGATCGTTGAGTGGCGAAAAAAGGGTAGGGATGCTGTGAAAAAGACAAAAAAGAAGCAGCATCGCAAGGGATAAGCTGCTGACTGCAAGCAATGTGCGGCATTTTTGATGTGATTGGTTCGCTTTTCAGGAGAGCGTTTCCATAAATTTTTGCGAAAGGAGGACTTTGGATGATAAAAAGAAAAAGAGTCTTGCTTGTGTCTTGCTCGATTATTTTGCTTTGCTTGTGTATCATTGTGGGTATGACCTATGCTTTGTTCAGTGATGTGGTATCTGTCAAAAATCATCTGAGAGCGGGAGCTCTTGATGTATCCTTAAAGCGAACTTGCCTGGAATACAGCGTGCTGGATGAGGATGGGTATCTTGCCGTTACCACGCTGGACGGTGAGGTCGATTCGGCATATATCGTGGATTTTACCAATACTACGGCTGAGAACGTATTTGGCATAGATGCCACTGATATCAAAATCGTCCCTGGAAGCTATTTTGATGCGGATCTTGAGATCGGCAATAATGGAAATGTTGCCTTTACCTTTGAAGTGGGTATACGGCTTTTAGGGGATTCGAATGCATTGGCGGAGCAGCTGCAGGTGACGGTGACCCATGCGGACGGCAGTACCACCACCAAGCCGCTTAGTGAGCTTGCGGGGGGGCTGACCATTGCTGCGGGAGAGATGTCGGCAAACGACAGCGTGCGGGCATTTGGCGTGCGGGTGGATTTTGTGAATTGCTCCAACAACAATGCCGCACAAAGCGAGACTGCCGTGTTCGATCTGATCGTAACGGCGGTCCAGAAAACGGCATAAGACTCATTTTGCCAAAACAAATTGCGATAGCAGGACTTATATCGCAATTTGTTCGCCGAAAGTCCAAAAACACATTATATTTGAAAGGATTTTTTGTAATGAAAAAGAAAGCTTTAGTGTCCTCAATCTTGACTATTGCTCTTTGCCTTAGCTTGATTGCAGGCTCGACCTTTGCTCTGTTTACGAGCACAGATTCTGTAAATGTAGCGGTAACTGCGGGTAAGGTTGAAGTAGTTGCGACGATTGACGGTCTCCAGACATACTCTATGGGTAATGCCACGGAGGTGAACGGTACGTTTGCAAACGGCGGTACAGCCACCTTCACCGATGCTAAGGAGCTTGTTCTTGACAAGGTGACTCCCGGTGATAAGGCGAGCTTCAACGTAAACATTACCAATAACAGCAATGTTGTGACCTCTTACAGAATCAAAATGTATGTGGAAGGTGAGCTTGCAAATGCACTTGTAGCTACAGCAACAATCGATGCTTCCGATGTGAAGCTTTCCGCAGTGGAGAGTGTGACCGACTGGGCGACATTTGACGGAAACGAAACAATTGTTGTTCCTATGTCCGTGCTTCTTCCTGTTGAGGCAGGTAACGAATATCAAGAGAAATCCGCAAGAGTAACTGTCGTTGTCGAGGCAGTTCAGGCTAACGGCACCGAGCTGTACGGCAAGACCGTTGTGTCTGGCCTTGCAGGTCTGTTGGCAGCTCTTTCTGATACTTCAGATGCCAACATCGTAGCACTTTCCGAAACGCTTGTGATCGATAAAGAAGTAGAAATCGATTTGAACGGAAAGGCTCTCGAGGGTGACTTTGAGCTTGTTGAAGGCGCTGTTGTGACTATAAGCAACGGTACACTTGATAATAACGATTCGAGTGTTAGCGCTTTTCAGGTTAACGGTGGTAAGCTCACGCTTAACAACGTAGTCATTGAGTCTTCCCGTCACGCTGTTCGTGTTGAGGGCGGCGAGCTGGTTATCAATGGTGGCATCTACAAGGTTGACGGCACGGCAGGTAAAACGCAAAATGCGATCAACGTTGGTGAACCCGGCCTTCCCACCAAGGTAATTATCAATGGTGGTATGTTCATTGGCCCTAAGGGCACTGCTGCCGACAGCGGTGCTGCTTTGGCTGTCAAGGCTGATGCAACCGTTGAGATCAACGGCGGTAGCTTCTCCGGCGGTAAGAATAATACATTGTCGGTTAAGGGCACTCTCGCTGTTAAGGGTGGTGCTTTTGACCAGGATCCGACCGCTTATGTTGCGGACGGCTACAGGGTTGGTATGAGCGATGATTCGAAGTTTGTTGTTGCTCCTCTCAACGATAATAGCGTTGTGATCGGCTCCGAGGAGCTTAAAGAAGCCATTGCAAACGGCGAAACCGAGATCACGCTTACCCCTGGAACCTATGAATTTCCTTCCAATATGAGCAAAGAGGGCCTGACTATTATCGGCCAAGAGGGTGTTGTATTTGAAGATACTCTTTCCGGTACTTTGAATAATACAACGATCAAAAATGTTCACATCAAGGCAGGAAACGCACAACGCTGGGCATATTCCCATGGCACGCTTGTTTTTGAGAATTGCACCTTTGAAGCAACCGGTGTTTATGCGATCCATTACGATGCCTTGAACGGTGCTAACATTACTTACAAGAACTGCAAGATCATCGGTTGGGTTGCAATCGGCGGCGGCGCAGAGCACATTACCTTTGACGGCTGCGAGATCTACGGCAACGGCAGATACGGTGTAATTCGTCTTTATAGCGAAGGTACGATCAAGAACTGCACCTTTGATGTAGCCGCCGTTAATACGACGGACGTGTACCAGGATGGCATCCACGCGGTTGACTGCAATATCGATCTCTCCAACAATACCAACGTAAATGGCGATATGGTCGACCTGTACAACA
Source organism: Eubacteriales bacterium (assembly GCA_045576195.1). Taxonomy (GTDB): domain Bacteria; phylum Bacillota; class Clostridia; order Oscillospirales; family CAG-272; genus Firm-07. The sequence goes on from JAZNFZ010000067.1 coordinate 14,421, forward strand.
CTTCCGGCACCGCTACTCTGACCGAAAACGGAGTAGTTGTGTACCCTAATTAATTTGCATTTATCCCTTATCTCTTTTTTGTTGTTCCTTGAAAAAGGAAGCGGCACCCACGAATTTCGTGGGTGCCGTCTTCTTTTGTTGATTAAAGGCCGATGATCTCTCCTACGTCGCGCAGGATAAAGGCGGGGCGGTAGGGGAATTTTTCAATGCTTTCTCTGGTGCTGACGCCCGAGAGCACCAGTACGGTGTCAAGCTCGCTCTCAATGCCCGCAATGATGTCGGTGTCCATACGGTCACCGATGATGGCGGCCTCGGCGCGGTGGCACCCGAGGCGCTTTAGGGCGTGGCGCATCATCAGGGGGTTGGGCTTGCCGATATAGTAGGCGTTCTTGCCCGTGGTCATCTCAATGGGGGAGATGAGCGCGCGGCAGGCGGGGATGATGCCGTTTTCGGAGGGGCCCGTCAGGTCGGAGTTGGTGCCGATCAGCTTGGCACCGTTCTGCACCAGCTTGACCGCCTTTTCGATCTTCTCGTAGTTGAGGGAGCGGGTCTCGCCAAACACCACATAATCGGGGTTGACATCGTTCATACTGAAGCCCGCCTCGTAAAGGGCGTAGGTAAGACCGGGCTCGCTGATGACATAGACCGAGCCGCCGGGGCACTGACTCTGCAGAAAGGAGGCCGTGGCAAGGGCACTGGTATAAAAATGATCCTCACTCACCGCAAGGCCCATACGGGAGAGCTTCATTTCAAGCTCACGGGGTGAGCGCTCGGGGCTGTTGGTGAGGAAAAGGAATTTTTTGTCGTTTTCAAGCAGCCAATTCACAAATTCCGCCACGTGGGGAATGATGCGGTTGCCGTGATAGATCACGCCGTCCATATCGCAGATAAAGGCTTTTTTCTGTTGCAGCTCTTCAATCGTTCTGTTCATAGATGATATTCCTTTTCTTTTTCGCGCATCGGCAGGATTTTTATTAGTATAACACACATATATGAACAAAATGTTAACAAAAAGAGCCGTCAAAATAGATATGTTCCGTATCTCGCTTGTTTTGGGAGAAAAGGCCCATTTTTTTTAAATTGATTGTTTTTTTGCCGATCTTTTCTGCATATTGTAAGGCCTTGTACGCCCCACCGCTTTCGTGTTCTATATAACAAACAAAAAGATCACATTCCTCAATCATCCATTTGTTTCGTTCCGTAATCGCTCGTTTGGGATGTGCTTTTTCGGCAATTTGAGGGATCAGAATGTCATCATAGTACTGTTCATAATACAAGATATCCTTATTTGTGTAGGGAAGAACAAGATTTATTGCGATATTTTCACCCCCAAAGGCTTTTTGCGCTCGTTTTAGAACGGAGGCGGCAAACTTGTCAAATTCGCCATTGCGTCCAATGTAAATTTCCACATAATGATTTTTTGCTATTATGTCGCGTAATATGGAATACAGCTTTTCTTCCACTTCGCGTTGCTCGCAAAAATATCTGTGGCCTAATAATGCTATTTTGTAGGTATTCATATATTTCACCTGTTTCACCGGCCTCTTATATTTGTGATATGTAAAAAACGATCTTTTACACCATTATATCATCTAATAACAAATATATCAACAAAAACAATAGTTTTCAGAAAACATTTTTTGTTTCCTGATAGGTTACAATAGATATATAGATTGTGAGGGGTGATATTGTGGACGAAAAGGATTTTGCATTGAGGCTGATGCGGCTTCGTGAGGAAAAGGGTGTTTCTGCCCGCGATATGAGTTTGTCGATCGGTCAAAATCCGGGATACATCAACAGTATCGAAACGGGGAGAACAAAGCCTTCTCTCGACGGAATCTTCTTTATTTGCGAATATCTCGGTATTACGCCGCAAGAGTTTTTTGATATGGAATCCTCCAACCCTTCAAAGCTTGATGCGATCATAAAGGATATGAAAGGGCTGAACGATCAGCAGCTTGAAATGATTGCAATGCTTGTAAAGGATATGGCCAGACGTTAACAATAGGGGCATCATTTTGATGCCCCTATTTTGTGTTTTTAACCGTGTGGCCGAGAGAGGGAAGTGAATAGCAATCTTCTTTTGTGGGTTTTGGCGAGAGGAGATTGCATCATTTTTCGCGGATGCGAAAAATGAGAAAGAGGAGAGGCCCTTTTTCAAAAGGACCTCTCCTCTTTTTTTCAAATTTCAGCCGTTGCGGCGATCAATACATACCGCCGCCCATACCGCCTGCGCCTGCCATTGCGGCATTTGCGGCAGCCTCAGCTGCGGGATCCTTCTTGTCGGCAACCACGCTCTCGGTGGTCAGCACCACGGAGGCGATGGAGGCCGCGTTCTGCAGAGCGGAACGGGTCACCTTGGTGGGATCGACGATGCCTGCGGACATCATATCCACATAGACCTCGTTGTAGGCATCAAAGCCATAGCCTTGCTTGCCGCTGGAAAGGATCTTGTCAACCACAACACCGCCGTCAAAGCCTGCATTTGTGGCGATCTGGCGCACGGGCTCCTCCAGAGCCTTCACCACGATGCGAACACCGGTCTTCTCGTCGCCCTCGACGGTGTCGATGAGCTTTGCGACCTCGGCGATCACATTGAGGTAAGCCGTGCCGCCGCCTGCCACGATGCCCTCCTCGACCGCCGCCTTGGTGGCGTTGAGCGCGTCCTCAATGCGGAGCTTCTTCTCCTTCATCTCGGCCTCGGTGGCAGCACCGACCTTGAACACGGCTACGCCGCCTGCGAGCTTAGCAAGGCGCTCCTGCAGCTTTTCGCGGTCGAAGTCGGAGGTGGTGGTCTCAATGGCGTTGCGGATCTGGTTTACGCGGGTCTTGATGGCGGCAGGATCGCCTGCGCCGCCCACGATGATGGTGTTTTCCTTGTTGATCTTGACCTGTCTTGCGCGGCCGAGCTGGTTGACATTGGTGTCCTTCAGCTCAAGGCCAAGCTCGGAGGAGATGACCTCGCCACCCGTGAGAATGGCAATATCCTGCAGCATTTCCTTGCGGCGATCGCCAAAGCCCGGTGCCTTGACGGCTACGCAGGTAAAGGTGCCGCGGAGCTTGTTGAGCACCAGGGTAGTGAGAGCCTCGCCCTCCACATCCTCAGCGATGATGAGGAGCTTGCGGCCTGCCTGCACGATCTGCTCAAGCAGGGGCAGGATCTCCTGAATGTTGGAGATCTTCTTGTCGGTGATGAGAAGGAGCGCGTCGTCGATGACAGCCTCCATCTTATCCATATCGGTGGCCATGTAGGGGGAGAGGTAGCCGCGGTCAAACTGCATACCCTCAACGACCTCGGAGTAGGTGTCGGCGGACTTGGACTCCTCCACGGTGATGACACCGTCGGCGGTGACCTTTTCCATCGCGTCGGCGATCAGGGTGCCGATGACCTCGTCACCTGCGGAGATCGTGCCAACGCGGGCGATATCCTCGGTGCCGTTGACCTTCTTGGAGTTGGCAATCAGGCACTCCACAGCGGGGTCCACGGCCTTCTTCATACCCTTGCGGACTACCATGGGGTTGGCGCCTGCGGTGACGTTCTTCATGCCCTCGCGCACAAATGCCTGTGCCAGGAGCGTTGCGGTGGTGGTGCCGTCGCCTGCGGCATCGTTGGTCTTGGTGGCTACCTCGCGCACCAGACGCGCGCCCATATCCTCGGCCACGTTCTCAAGCTCGATCTCCTTGGCGATGGTCACGCCATCGTTGGTGATGAGGGGGGCACCGTATTTCTTGTCAAGCACCACGTTGCGACCCTTGGGGCCGAGGGTGATCTTGACGGTGTTTGCCAGCTTATCAATGCCGCGGCAGAGCGCGTCGCGCGCCTCAATGCCGCAAAGAATTTCCTTTGCCATTGTGAAAATCTCCCTTCAAAATTACTCTACGATTGCCAGAATGTCGCTCTGACGGACGATGTTGTACTCCACACCGTCGCACTTGACCTCGGTGCCCGAGTATTTGCTGGTGATCACGCGGTCCCCAACCTTAACGATCATATTGACTTCCTTACCGTCAACAAGGCCGCCGGGGCCGACTGCCACGACCTCTGCCACCTGGGGCTTCTCCTGCGAAGCGGCGGTGAGAATGATGCCGGTGCTGGTTTTTTCTTCTGCCTCCACGAGCTTGACAACAACGCGGTCAGCAAGGGGTTTTAAAGTCATGTGATTGCCTCCTTTGCAAAGATACTAAAACATTTTGTTGAATTTTGGCACTCATATCTTGCGAGTGCTAACTCATACCATTATTTTACACCAAATGGCGAAAAAATCAAGTGTATTTTGTATTGTTCACAGATTGTTAACAAAGGGAGGCGATTTGATGGAGGCGGTCAATCGTATTCTATGCGGAGCGGCAGTTCCGCTCCTGCTTTTTCTTTCGGGAATCTTCTTTTTTTGCCGCATCGGGCCCTTTTTTCTGCGGCACCCTTGGCGCGCCCTCGGGGCACTGCTCCGCGGCAAGGGGGGCAGGGGAGACGGCACCTCGCCCCGCCGCGCGCTGGCGGTGGCGATGGCGGGCACGCTTGGCGTGGGAAATATTGTGGGGGTGGCCTCTGCCATTCGGATGGGCGGCGCGGGGGCGGTTTTTTGGATGTGGGTGTCGGCGGCTCTTGCCATGCTTCTCAAATACGCCGAGATCGTGCTGGCTCACACCACCCGCCGCTACGACTCTGACGGCCGCCCCCACGGTGGGGCGATGTATTATATAAAGGAGGCCTTTGGGGGGCGCGTGGGCAAGGGGCTTTCGGTGGTGTTTGCCCTGCTTTTGGTGGGGCTTTCGCTCTCCCTTGGCGGGGCGATCCAGAGCTTTGCCGCCGCCGATGCGCTGCTTGGCGTGTTTGCGCTGCCGCGCTGGCTGATCGGGGGTGCGCTGGCGGTGCTGTCGGCGGTGATCTTGCTTTGCGGCAGCAAGCGTGTGGAGGCGGTCTGTGAGCACCTGGTGCCTGCGGTGTGCCTGCTTTTTTCGGTGGCATCTCTGGCGGTGCTGGTGCTGCGCCGTGAGGCGCTGCCCTATGCCTTTGGCGCCATTTTTAAGGGTGCGTTTTCGCGGGAGAGCGTGGGCGGCGGCGTGCTTGGCTTTCTTTGCTCGGGGGCGGTGCGCTACGGCTTTACCCGCGGGCTTGTATCAAACGAGGCGGGGTGCGGCACCGCCCCCATTGCCCACGCCGCAGCCAACAACGACAGCGCAGCCGGGCAGGGGCTTCTTGGGATCTTTGAGGTCTTTGTGGATACGATCGTGCTTTGCACCATGACGGCGCTGGTGATCCTTGTCAGCGGGCTTAAGATCGGGGGCGAGGGGGTGATGCCCGTTGTGCGGGCGTATAGCGCGGTGCTGGGGCGGGCGGCAGGGCCGTTGATCGCACTGTCGGTGCTCTTTTTTGCCTTTGCCACCATCCTTTCCTGGTCGCACTATGGCTGTGAGGCGCTGCTTTATCTGACGAGGAGGCAGAGCGCGCGGCGCGCGCTGATCCTTGCCATTTCCCTCTCCACCCTCTGGGGGGCTTTTGCCGCCCCCGATTTTATCTGGGGCATCACCGATCTGACGCTGGGGCTGATGACCGTGATCAACCTCACGGCGCTTCTGCTCTGCCACCGCCGTGTTCGGGAGGAGACCGCTCTGTTTCTTGACTAAACAAAAAGTAAGCCGCACGGCGTACCTGCTCTATGGCAGGTACGCAACGAAATTTGCCCTTGCGGTCAAATGAAATCACTATGCGGTGAAATATTTGCTTCGCAAATGTGAAATCTTAGATTAAATGTTATACCATATAATAGCAACGATGTCAATTGATAAATTGTGAATTTGTTTTGCGCGTGATTAAAATTGCCGAGAGCGACCAAACGGTTACTCTCGGCGGTAATATTTATATGTGTTTTATCAGCGAATGTCCGCAATCACGGCATTGATCATTTTCAATATCGTTGGAAGAACCGCAAACGGAACAATGGACAGAACGGTCATTGGTGTCGGGCAAAACGACAACAGTATTGGTACCATAAAGATGAAACACCAAATTCCCCTCGTTATATGCGTTAATGTTCTGCTGCAATCTTGCTTTTCCGCTATATGCCTTTTTATATATGAGCTTACCGTCCGGTTGTTCAATGCTCAAATAAATGGTGTTTTTTAAATACAAGTGCTCACGAGTAGGTTTAACAGAAGAGTCATTATCCGTCGTCGTAACAATATCGACTTTCTTTACTGTTCCGTAATAAGTTGAATCAATCAATTTATGAGGAACTCCTGTGATAACAAACGGGATAAGCATAACAACAATATAACACGATATCTGAAACGTTTTATTATCTGTATTGAATATTACGTTTCCCCATAGGATTAATACTGTTGCAAACGCAAAAATAAGAATAATGCAAGGAATGACTCTTTTCAAAATTCTATTTCTGCGATATATTTGCAAATCCTTTGGTAAAGTCATTTTATACCTACTCCTTAATCTTTGTAAAATGTAACTGTATTGTAAGCACATGCTTCGATAACAAGGTCATCAACAGACTTTCCATATACATCAGCAATTGTCACACTGTCACAATACACGGATACAAATTTTTCAAGTCCGCCAAGTTGATTGATACAATAATCAACGAAAATTTGCCCAATGTTGTATTTGTAAAAATCACTATTCACATCAATTTTTGTAATACCGTAATTCTTATCCAATATTGCGACAAAGGCTTTATTGTAATTTCCTGCGGTATATGCAAGCTCGTTATCCGATAAAAGATCGCAGATCATCTGATGCTCTGAGGCGTTAGAATTCTTAGAGATGGTTGCTTCCTTGAAAAATTTATATTGTTGTGTTGCGATTCCATCATAAAAATTCATGCTTACATATTGTGCCAAACCTTCGCTAAAGAGTTTGCTCGGATGGTAAACAAGATCCTCATTATTTTCGCTTATCATATGCACATATTCGTGGACAAAATCGTCCAACGATATGCAGTACATTTTCTTTTCATCCCAAAAGCACCACGAACGTTTTTGCCCATCTTTATTTCGATACGTGCTGTCAAAATAGCAAATCGTTTCTTTGGCTTCTTCTAAAGAATAATTTACTTTGAGATAGTTTCTAACATCCGTCATTACGGCAACTGCTTCTTCCGCAATATCTTTGACATCTGATTCCTTAAAATCTCCTTTTGAAAAATAAAAGGTCATCCAATCGGTTGAAATCATATAATCAGATTCGGTTTGCTTTATTAGGCTTGGTTCGGTTTTATCTGTACCAGTTGTTGTTTCAGTTGGTTCATCCTCGACTCTATTACCTTGGTTGCATCCATATAAGCAACTTAAAGCCAATAAAACCAACAGAAAAGAAATAATTCGTTTAATCATATTTGTTCATCCAAGAAAGCAATCTCTGCAGGCTTTCTCCTTGGAAATCGCCGGACAAAGCATCAATTTGATGATATGTACAATCTTTGTTTGTGTCTTTTATCAGGTCATAGAGAGCATCCGTTTGTTCTACAGACATTATGGGGCTTTGTAGAAAGTGAAGAATCAAAATAGGTCTGTCGAGCTTTTCACTAAACTTTACCGCAGAACGAAGATCATATTCCTCGGGGGCTTCTTCATAAGTCTTACCAATCAAAGATGCGAAGAGATTCTTTATACCTTCGCCTCTAAACTCTCCGAATGAA
>JAZNFZ010000068.1:0-12463 GCA_045576195.1 Eubacteriales bacterium
TCCAAGGTCGCGCAGGCTCCTCCACCGCTTCGCGGAGCCCCCTCTCGGAGGGAGCCTTTGATATGCGTACATTCTGTACGGACTTTTTATTTGTTTTCTCCTCATCGGCAAAGCCTTTATGGAACACCGCCGCTATGGCGGGGTTTTCGTCTTACAAAAAAAGCAGGACGGATTTTGGTGCAAATCCGTCCTGCTCTCTGTTATTTCGGCAAATAGCGCTTCAGCGCTTCTCTTGCGGCGGCCTGCTCCGCCTCTTTTTTGGAGCTGCCCTGCCCCTCTCCGAAGGAGTTGGAGTTGATAAACGCCCGCACCGTAAAGGTCTTGGCGTTATCGGGGCCGCATTCCTCCACCAGCTCATAGCGCAGCTCCTCGCCGGGGGTCTGCTGCACATATTGCTGCAGGAGGGTCTTATGATCCTCAAGGGGAAGCGCCTCGGTCTCCATTTTGTGAAGCTCGCGCCGCACAAAGGGCAGCAAAAACGCCGACACCGTGCGAAGATCGCCGCTGTCAAGGTAAAGAGCGCCGAGCAGCGCCTCAAAGGCATCCTCAAGGATCTTGGGCTTTTCGCGCCCGTCCTTGGCCTCGCCCCGTCCCAGCAGCAAGAAGTCGCCAAGACCGATCTGCTGGCCGTAATCGGCAAGGGCGCGCTGGCAGACCAGATTTTTCCGCATCACCGTCAATCTGCCCTCGGGCAGATCGGGATAGGCACCGTAAAGATAGTTGCAGACCGTAAGCGAGAGCACCGAATCGCCGAGAAACTCAAGGCGCTCGTTGCAGCCCGTGCGGTCACCCATCTGCTCGTTGGCAAAGGAGGAATGGGTCAGTGCGGTACGCAGCAGACCCTGATCGGTAAAGGTATAGCCGATACGCGCCTCAAGCAGACTGATCTCAAGTGGTAGCATGGTCATCCTCTCCCTTCCTTCCTGCTGTGGGGGCTGTCTCGCGCCCCTCGGTCTCCTGCTTCACCCGACGGAAGCGCTCTGCCTCATCGGCAATGTCATAAATGACCTCGCTCTCGGCATAGCGGATCGCGGCAAGTATGGCATTCTGAAAGGCTCTGGCATCCGAGGAGCCGTGCGCCTTGACCACGGGCCTTGAAATGCCGAGGAAGGGCGAGCCGCCGTACTCGGCAGGGTCAAAGGTGTGCTTCAGCTCGGAGAGCGAGCCCTTGACCATCAGTGCACTCAGCCTTGAGATGCCGTTCTTCAAAAACATTTCCTTGACCGAGGAAAGGATGAGCCGCCCCACACCCTCGATCGATTTGATAAAGATATTGCCCGTAAAGCCATCGGTCACCAGCACGTTGCAGGCACCGAAGGGCACGGTATTGCCCTCTACATTGCCCACATAGGAGATAGAGGGGCACTCGCGCAGGCGCTTGTTGGCCTCGATCTGCAGCGGTGTTCCCTTACCCTCCTCGGTGCCGTTGTTGAGAAGGCCCACCGTGGGCTCATAAACGCCGCACATCTTGCGGATATAGGCCGAGCCCATCACGGCAAACTGCTCAAGATCCTCGGCGGTGACGCTGACATTGGCACCCGTATCCAGCAGCACGCAGGGCTCTGACATGGGCAGCAGCGTGCCGATGGCGGCACGGTGGATGCCGCGGATCTTTCGCACGATCAGGGTAGCGCCCGTAAACAGCGCACCCGTGTTGCCCGTGCTGACAAAGGCATCGCCCTCACCGTCGGCAAGCATACGAAGTCCCCTTGCCATAGAGGATTCTTTTTTGGTCCGCACCACCGAAAGCGGCTCATCCTCCATGGTGATGACCTCCTCGGTATGTACGATCTCAAAGGGGGAGAGGTCAATTCCCTCCTCCTCGGCGACGCGCTCGATCTGCCCGCGATCACCGATCAGAATAAATCTTGCCTGCGATTCTGCAGCGGCTGCCGCCGCTCCCTTGACCATTTCAAGAGGGGCCTTGTCGCCGCCCATCACATCTACGATCACGCGCATCCCTCGCACCGTCCTTTCCTTGTTATTTTTTTGCCTCGGCCAGCATAGCCTCAAGCTCCTCCAGCGCCCGCAGCCCCAGCTGCTCATTCCGCGCCGATTTACCGCCCTTCACCTTTCTGCCGAGGGGCTCCACAATACCGAAATTGGCGTTCATCGGCACAAAATCGCCGATGCCGCCCTCACCGACATACGCCGCCATAGCACCAAGCATAGTACGACGCGGGAAGCAGAGCGGCTCCATATCGCGGGCGCGGCGTGCGGCATTGATGCCCGCCACAAGCCCCGAGCCCGCCGACTCGATATACCCCTCCACGCCCGTCATCTGCCCCGCAAAGAACAGGTCGCCGTTGGCACGTACCCCATAGGTAGCGTCAAGGAAGCCGGGGGATCTGAGATAGGTATTGCGATGCATCACGCCATAGCGGAGAAAGGTGGCGTTTTCAAGCCCGGGGATCAGGGAAAAGACCCTTTTTTGCTCGGGGAAGGCCAGGTGGGTCTGGAAGCCCACCAGATTATACATCGTGCCCTCTCTGTTCTCCTTACGCAGCTGCACCACGGCATAAAACTCCTGCTCGGTACGGTGATCCACCAGCCCCACGGGCTTTAAGGGACCGTAGCGAAGCGTATCGTAGCCGCGCCGCGCCATTACCTCCACAGGCATACAGCCCTCAAAGATCTTCAGGTCGCGGTCGTGCTCCTTGAGCTCTGCCTCTCTTGCCGTGATCAACGCCCCGTAAAAGGCATCGTACTGCTCACGGGTCATGGGGCAGTTGATATAATCCGCATCGCCCTTATCGTAGCGCGATGCAAAAAAAGCAATGTCCATATTGACGGTGGAGGCATCCACGATCGGTGCCACCGCATCAAAAAAGTAAAGTCCGCCCTCGCCTGTCAGCGATGCAATATAGGAGGCCATGGGCGCGGAGGTGAGGGGCCCCGTGGCGACCACGGTGACCTCCCCCTCCACCACCTCGGTGGCCTCGCGCTCCTCGACCTCAATGAGGGGATGATGGCAAAGGCGCTCGGTGACAAACTCCGAAAAAAGCGCACGGTCCACCGCCAGCGCAGAGCCTGCGGGCACCCGCGTGGCATCCGCCGCCATAAGGATCAGTGAATCAAGGCGGCGCATCTCCTCCTTCAGCACCCCCACCGCATTGGTGAGCGCATCCGACCGAAGGGAGTTGGAGCAGCAAAGCTCGGCAAAGCCCTTTTCGTGGTGCGCGGGGGTCATTTTGGAGGGCTTCATTTCGCAAAGGCGCACGGGCACGCCGCGCGAGGCGATCTGCCAGGCAGCCTCAGCCCCCGCAAGGCCCGCGCCAAGCACGCGCACAAAGGGTCTCATCACAGCGTCTCGCTGCCACCCTCGGGCGCGGCGGTCTCCTCGATCTCGCGGCGGTAGCCGCACTCCTTATCGTGACAGACCAGCAGGTCCTTGCCCTTTTTGCGGAAAAGAAGCTTGCCGCACTGCGGGCAGTTTTCCGCCACGGGCATATCCCAAGAGGAAAAGTCGCAGGTGGGGTATTTCTCGCAGCTGTAGAACACGGTCTTGTTGCGCCCCGTTTTGATCAGGACCTTAGAGCCGCACTTGGGGCACGGCACATCCAGCTCGCGTGTTTTCTGCTTGGTAAACCTGCAGGCGGGATAGCGCGAGCAGGCAAAGAAGGAGCCGTAGCGACCCACGCGCTGCACCATATCGGCGCCGCAGAGCTCGCACTTGAAGTCAGCCACCACGGGCTGCTTCTTCTCGGACACCTCAGCCTCCTCGGCGGCGGTCTCCCGCGTCTCGGTCAGGGGCTTGGTGTTTTTACAGCTCGGATAGTTGGGGCAGGCGGCAAACTTGCCGTAGCGGCCGTTTTTCACCACCATACGGGCACCGCACTTATCGCAAATGATGTCGGTCTCCTCCACGGGAAGCTCGAAATCGCCCTTCCCGATGGTGGTCTCCGCCTTCTCAAGCTCGGCGGAAAAGCCCTTCCAGAAGGACTCCAGAACGCCTGTCATATCGGCATTGCCCTTTTCGATCTCGTCCAGCTGATCCTCCATTTGTGCGGTAAAGGTGTAGTCCACGATGTCGGAGAAATTCTCCTTCATCAGCTTGGTGGTAACCTCACCGAGGGGCGTGGGCACCAGCGTCTTTCCGCTGCGCGTGACGTAGTTGCGCGCCACAATGGTGGTGATGATGGTGTTATAGGTGCTGGGGCGGCCGATACCCTTTTCATCAAGGAACTTGATCAGCGAGGCCTCGGTATAGCGAGCGGGGGGCTCGGTGAAGTGACGGGTGGGCACCACCTGCTCGATCCTGATCTGCTCGCCCTCCCCAAGGTCGGGGATGCGGAGATCCTTCTGCTCGTTGAGGCCGTCGTCGCGGGTCTCCTCGTCCTCACTCTCCTCATAGACCGCCATATAGCCCGGGAAGGCCACGGTGTAGCCGCCCGCACGGAAGATGTGGCCCTTCGCCTCAAGCTCCACGGAGAGGGTGTTGAGGGTGGCAGACTGCATCTGGCTTGCCACAAAGCGATCCCAGATCAGCTTATAAAGACGGTACTGATCGGGAGAAAGGTATTTATGGATCTTCTGCGGATCCAAGTCGATATGGGAGGGGCGGATCGCCTCGTGGGCATCCTGCGCGCCTGCCTTGGTCTTGTAAACGCGGGGCTTTTCAGAGCAATATTTGTCTCCGTAGCGCTCCACGATCAGCGCGCGGGCAGCAGACTGCGCCTCGGCGGAAACGCGGAGAGAGTCGGTACGCATATAGGTGATCAAGCCCTGCACGCCGCCGTTTTCCGATCCCACATTGATACCCTCATAAAGCTCCTGCGCCACGCGCATGATGCGCTGGGACTGGAAGCCGAGCTTTCGGGAGGCCTCCTGCTGCAGAGTAGAGGTGGTAAAGGGAGGGGCGGGCAATTTTTGTCTGGTTGCACGCTTGACACTCTTGACCGTGAAGTCAGCATTTTTCACCTGCTCCACCACCGCGAGAGCCGCCTTCTCATCGGAAAGCTTGACCTTGCCCTTGGCATTGCCGAAGTAGCGCACCGTAAGGGGCTTGCCGTCGGCGTTGACACCGTGAGCATCGATGGTCCAGTACTCCTCGGGAACAAAGGCGCGGATCTCCTCCTCGCGGTCCACGATGATGCGGGCCGCCACCGACTGCACACGCCCCGCGGAAAGGCCGTTCTTCACCGATCTCCAAAGATAGGGCGAGAGCTTATAGCCCACCACGCGATCCCAGATACGTCTGGTCTGCTGGGCATTGACAAGGTTCATATCAATGGCGCGGGGCTCCTTGATGGCGGCGCGCACCACATCGGGAGTGATCTCGTTGAAGGTCACGCGCAGCGTCTTGGCGGGGTCGATATCAAGCGCGTTGGCAAGGTGCCAGGCAATGGCCTCACCCTCGCGATCAGGGTCAGGTGCGAGAAAGACCTTTTTGGCGGCCTTGGCCTCCTTTTTGATCTCCTTGATCAGATCGCCCTTTCCGCGAATATTGATATAGTGCGCTTGAAAGCCGTTCTCCACATCCACACTGAGCGAGCTTTTGGGAAGATCTCTCACGTGTCCCTTGGAGGCCACGACCTTATAGTTTGAGCCAAGATATTTCTTTATAGCGGTCGCCTTGGAGGGCGACTCCACGATTACAAGATTAGCCATGTATAGTTCCTTTCAAATTGGATTACAGTTTTTGATAAAGTCCGCCGGGGCGTGCGGCCACGAGGCCGTAGATCTCAAGCACCGTCAGGGTGGCGGCCGCTTCGCCCGCGGGGATCCCCCGCTCGGCAAGCAGATCAAGGGAGAAGGGCTGCTCGGGCAGCAGCGCCGCGATCTCACGCTGGCGCTCATCGAGAAGCGCCAGTGACGAGGCTCGCTCGGCCTCACCCATTGCCGCAGGGCTCTCCTCACCCTGACGGGGTGCGGTCTCCTCCCTGCCCCGCTCTCTCTTTTGGGAGCGTCTGCGGCGTTGCGGCTTTTCCTCTTTTTCGGCCTCGCCCTCGGTGGGCAGGACCACTTGGAGGCCGTATTTTTGGATGACCTCGTTGGAAAGCGCCGAGAGCTGCAGCGCCTCGGCAAAGGCGCGCTCATTGACGGCATCCCGATAAAGGAAGCGGAAATGAGACAGCACATCCTCCGCACGAAAGGCAGCCAGCGCTCCGTCGCGGATCAGCGCATTGGTGCCCACGGAGCGTGCCTCGATGATGTCACCGGGTACGGAAAACAGGGTCTTACCCTGTAAAATGGCATACCGCGCCGTGATCAGAGCGCCGCTGCGGGCAGGGGCCTCCACCACAAGAAGCGCGGAGGAAAGCCCGCTGATAATGCGGTTTCGCACGGGGAAATTGGACCCCAGAGGCGGTGTGCCGGGCGGATATTCGGTCACGATCACGCCGTTTCGCAGGATCTCGGCCGCAAGCCTTGTATGAAAGTGGGGATAGATGATATCGATGCCGCTGCCGAGCACGGCCACGGTGGGCATACCCACCTCCAGCGAGGCTGCGGCGGCAACGCCATCCACGCCGTCTGCCATACCGCTGATGATCACAGCGCCTGCGGCAGCCAGCTCAAAGGATAGTTTATACGCCACCCTTACGCCGTATGCATCGCTTTTCCGCGTGCCTACAATGCCAAGTGACATACCCGCGCCAAGCACCGAAAGATCGCCGCGGCAATAAAGCACGATGGGCGGCTCCGCCAGCTCCCGCAGACGTGCGGGATATTCGGGAGCATCGTAGGGCAGCACCGTCACGCGGTTGCGGCGGCACCAGGTTGCGATCTCCTCTGCCTGCCGCTCGCGCGTGTTTCGGAGAATGGCCGAAAGCGTACCCTGCCTGATCGACGGAGCAACGGCGCGCAATTCCTCCTCCCCTGCGGCGAAGATCGCCTCGGGGGTATGGAAATGCTCGATCAGCGGGCGAAAGAGATAGCTGCGCGGCCCCAGGGCCAGCGCCAGTGCGATATAGCTTTTCAAATGCTGCATAACGGTCACCTGTTGCAATAAAGCTCGTAAAGCAGGATCGAGGCGGCAATTCCCGCGTTCAGCGATTCCACCCCGCCCTCCATGGGAATATAGATGCTGCTGCCGCAGGCAGCCGCGGTCTCGGCGGAAATGCCGTGCCCCTCGTTGCCCACCATGACGGCATCGTTCTCGCCAAAGTGAACACGGTCAAGGCGCTCTGCCCCCTCGTCAAGCACGGCGGCAAACACGCGCCCCCGACGGCGCAGCACGGCAACGGCATCGGTGATCCGCTCTGCCACCAGCACCCGTTGATGGAACAAAACACCCATCGCCGCGCGGATGGTGCGGGGATGATAAAGGTCTGCGCAGTCAGCGGACAGCACCACATTGCTCACGCCAAAGGCGCCTGCGCTGCGGATGACTGTGCCGAGGTTCCCGGGATCGCGCACACTCTCAAGCAGCAGCGTTTTCCCGGGGAGAAGCTCCCCTTCCCAGTCACTTCTTTTATCTATTGTAATGATTTTGTGGAATTTGTCAAGCCGCTTTGCCACACAAATTACCCCGTCGGGAGATTTTTCCTCCGAGATCCGCTCAAACAGCTCGTCGGGCAGCAGCACCGCGCGGCAATCCGCGGGGAGCGCACACTCCCCTGCTGCGGCGACCAGGGCATCGGCCGACGACTCGCGCAGCAGCACCGCCACAAGCGGCAGCCCCACTGCCAGCGCCTCCAAAAAAAGCTTTTTTCCGTCAAAGCGGAACAGTCCCTCACGCTCGCGGTGCTTGCGGTCGGCAAGGCTTGCCGTCAGCGAGACCAGCGCATTTTGCCGTGAGGTGATGATTTCCTGCGGCTTTCGCATACAAAACCTCCCTACATCGGTATATGCGGGGGAAAAGCACCCCTCCATAGAATAGATAAAAACCCGGCGTAAACCGGGTTTTTGATCTTAAAGTGCGGCCTTTGCCTGTGCCACGATGGCGGCAAATGCCTCCTTGTCGGACACGGCAAGCTCAGAAAGCATCTTGCGGTTGAGGTCAATGCCTGCCTTCTTGAGGCCGTGCATAAGGGTGGAATAATTGATACCATTGACTTTTGCTTGCGCGGAGATACGCGCGATCCAAAGGCTACGGAAATCTCTCTTCTTCATCTTGCGGCCTGCGAATGCATAGTTGCCGCTCTTCATCAAGGCCTCTTTTGCGACCTTAAAGTGCTTGGACTTTGCGCCCCAGTAGCCCTTTGCAGCCTTCAGAACCTTATTTCTTCTCTTGCGCGTCATCATCGCGCCCTTTACTCTTGCCATTTCTTTTATCCTCCGTTTCGCTTATTTCTGAATCAGTTGACGTGCCGTTGCCGTCATGGAGGGGCTGAGGATGGCGGAAGAACGCAGATGTCTCTTGCGCTTGGCGTCTTTCAGACCCAGGTTGTGACGATGGTGGCAGTGGTTGATCTTCACCTTGCCGGTGCCGGTTACGGAAAATCTCTTTGCCGAAGCCTTATGTGTTTTGATTTTTCCCATTTTTATTTACTCCTTTGCATCGTAATCTTCTTATTCTTAAGCGGCAGAGCCGCCACAGGATACGGATCTATCAGTTTTTGACGGGAACGACCACCATAGACATGATGCGGCCGTCAAGCACGGGCTTTTTCTCCACGGTGCCCGCTGCGGAAACCGCCGCCTCAAAGCGGGTGAGCACGTCGCGACCCAGCTCCTGGTGCGCCATTTCGCGCCCCTTGAAGCGGACGACCACACGCACCTTGTTGCCTGCGGTGAGGAACCTCACCGCGTTGCGCGCCTTGGTCTCAAAGTCGTGCACGTCGATGCGGCAGGAGAGCTGAACCTCCTTGAGCTCGACCACCTGCTGCTTCTTTTTGGCTTCCTTTTCCTTCTTTTCGCGGTCAAAGCGATACTTGCCGTAGTCCATGATACGGCAGACCGGCGGTGTTGCCTGCGGGGCGATCAGAACAAGATCAAGCCCACGGTCGTAGGCAATTTTGAGTGCGGCGTTGCTGGTCATCATTCCCAGCGATTCTCCGTCGTCGCCAACCACGCGAACCTCCTTTTCACGGATGTTCTCATTGATCAGCATATCCTTTGCAGCGCTAATAGAAGGCACCTCCCTCGGGCTTAGCCCGTAAAAAAATAAAAATCGCGCGAAACAAGGTGTCCGCACGACAAAACCGCAGCCCATACTGCGAAATTATCAACCAAGCGCGCCTTTGGCGGCAGGGTGAGAGCACGGAACGCTCTGCTTCATTGCCCGAACATTATACCATATAGGATGCCCCTTGTCAAGGGTTTTTGAAAAGTTTTTTTGCATTTTTTTAAAAGCCCGAAACGGGCAAAAATTTCCGATTTCCTCCGCTTGGGGGCGGGGTGACACGGCTTTTAAATGTTGTGTCACCCCCTTGCCGTCAACAATCGTCAAAACCACCAAAATCCCCCACGAAAAATCGGCAAATTTTCTGTCTTGTGGGTAAATTCACGAAATTTTCGGCAAAAAATCGTTTATTTTGGATATTTACAAAACCGATTTTTCGCGCTATAATAACAGAACAGCATCGGATCCCGTCCTATGCTCTGCACGGCAGATCGCCCTTTGATACGGAGTGCCAAGCTTATGACACCAACGCGTATCGGCGGCCTTTTCTGCCGTGCTTATTGTTTTTTACCGCAAGGCGCCTCTCACGGGCGCTTTTTTTCGTTTTTTGCGGGCAAAGGGCGACATTTCTGCCATCTTAATATATTTTGTAGATATTTATAGAGGATTTTTTTAAAAAGTACTGGAAATTTTACTTTCTGTGTGCTATAATTGTATAATGTATATTTATGTCTCTTTTCTGAAAGGAAACCCACATGGCCGAGTATTTTGAAAAAGTCGAACGGCTGACCCTGCCGCTGATCGCGCTGGGCGGCTTTACGGCATTCCCTTCGATCCCCATTAATTTTGATATTCACGAGGAGGGCGCGGTGGCTGCGGCAAGTGCCGCAAACGCCACCGACTCCTTTGTGCTGCTGCTTTCTCTGCGTGCCCCCGTGGAGGGCGAGCCCCGCGAGGAGCACTTTTATAAGGTTGGCACGGTTGCCAAGATCAAGCAGATGATCAAGACCCCCGACGGCACTATGCGCCTGCTTTGCGAGGGCTATGCCCGCGCCGAGCTGCTTTCGCTCCACCGCTTTGCCGACTACCGCACCGCCGACGTGCTGTGCAAGACGATCCACACCCCCGACAACGGCGGGCTTGCGGGCGAGGCGCTGCTGCGCGAGGCCAAGCGCACCCTTGATGCGATGGTGGAGTATATCCCCTCCCCCACCGACGAGCTGGTGAATGCCGCCAAGGGCATTTTTGCCCCCGGCACCCTTGCCGATTTTATTGCCGCCAATCTGCTGGTCCGCTCCGAGGACAAGCAGGCGGTGCTGGAGACCTTTGACCCCACCGCACGCCTGGAGCGCACCATTGTGCTGATGCAGGAGGAGACCGAGCTCCTTATGTGCGAAATGGCGATCCACAAGGAGGTGCGCGAGCGCCTCTCCCGCAATCAGCGGGACTACTATCTGCGGGAGCAGATCCGTGTGATCGAGGAGGAGCTGGGCGAGGGCGACGGCGAGATCGACGAATACGAGCGCCGCATCAAGGCGGCAGATCTTCCCCGCGAGGTGGAGGAAAAGCTGCTGAAGGAAAATGCGCGCATGGCAAAGACCCCCTTCGGCTCTGCCGAGGCCAGCGTGCTGCGCGGCTATCTCGATGTCTGCCTTGAGCTGCCCTGGAACAAGAAGACCCGGGATCGCCTTGATCTCGGCCGAGCCGAGCGGATCCTTGAGGAGGATCACGACGGCCTTACCAAGGTCAAGGAGCGCATCCTTGAGTACCTGGCCGTCAAAAAGCTCAACCCCGAGCTGAAAAACCAGATCATTTGTCTTGTCGGCCCTCCCGGTGTGGGCAAGACCTCGGTGGCGCGGTCGATCGCCCGTGCTATGAACCGCAAGTATGTGCGCGTATCCCTTGGCGGTGTGCGCGACGAGGCCGATATCCGCGGCCACCGCAAGACCTATCTCGGCGCAATGCCCGGGCGCATCATCGCCGCCCTGACACAGGCAGGCGTCAACAATCCGCTGATCCTGCTTGACGAGATCGACAAGCTGACAAGGGATGCCCACGGAGACCCCTCCTCGGCACTTCTTGAGGTGTTGGACGGTGAGCAGAACAAGACCTTCCGCGATCATTTTGTGGAGATGCCCTTTGATCTTTCCGACTGCATCTTTCTTGCCACGGCCAACACGCTGGATACCGTGGCAAAGCCCCTCATTGACCGCATGGAGATCATTGATCTGAAGACCTACACCAAAAACGAGAAGCTCGCCATCGCCAAGCACCACCTGATCGGCAAGCAGCTGAAGCGCCACGGCCTGACCCGCCGCACGCTGAGGCTGGGCGAGGACGCGCTCGCTGCCATCATTGACGACTACACCCGCGAGGCGGGCGTGCGAAATCTGGAGCGCAGCATCGCCACGATCTGCCGCAAGGCCGCAAGACAGATCGCGACGGGCAACACCACCCGCGTGACCGTGACCGCCGCCGACCTTGCCGAATACCTTGGCCCGAAGAAGATGCCCCGCGAGCACATTGCCGCCCGAGATCTTGTGGGCGTGGTCAACGGACTTGCCTATACCGAGGCGGGCGGCGACCTTCTCAAGGTGGAGGCGCTGGTGCTGCCCGGTGACGGTAAGATCGAGCTGACGGGCTCGTTGGGTGACGTGATGAAGGAATCGGCGCGCATTGCCGTCAGCTACATCCGCGCACACGCGGGCGAGCTTGGCATCCCCACCGATTTTTATAAGACCTCGGATCTGCATATCCACTTCCCCGAGGGCGCAGTGCCGAAGGACGGTCCCTCGGCGGGTGCCGCCATGGTCACGGCACTGGTCAGCGCCCTGTCGGGCGTGCCCGTGCGCCGCGATGTGGCAATGACGGGTGAGGTGACGCTGACGGGCGAGGTGCTTGCCATCGGCGGTCTGAAGGAAAAGACCATGGCTGCCGCCATTGGCGGTGTCGGGACCGTGCTGATCCCCGCAGACAATATGCGCGACATTCCCGAGCTTGACCCTGCGGCGCTGGAGGTGCTGAAGCTGCAGCCCTGCCGCCACCTCTCCGAGGTGCTGGAGGCAGCGCTTGTCAAGGCTGCCGCGCCTGCCGCCAAAAAGCACGAGGAGACCCCTCCCGTGCTGGAATTTACCGATACATCCGCCAAAAGACAAGGAGTGCCCTATGGCCGCTGAACTTAACCTGCAAAAAGCCGAGCTTGTGATGAGCGCGGGCCAGATCCGCCAGTTCCCCACCGCGAGGATCCCGCAGATCGCTCTGTCGGGGCGCTCGAATGTGGGCAAAAGCTCGCTCATCAACACCCTGCTCGGTCGCAAGTCGCTGGCAAGAGTGTCAAGCGCCCCCGGAAAGACCGTTACCGTCAATTTCTACTGCATTGATCAAAGACTGTTTCTGGTGGATCTGCCCGGCTACGGCTTTGCCCGTCGCCCCGCGGCAGAGAAGGAAGTCGGATCG
>JAZNFZ010000069.1:0-4394 GCA_045576195.1 Eubacteriales bacterium
GGAGGGGAGGGGCTTGCTACGGGACTTCGCAAGGTGGGGGCTATGGTGGGAGACCACGCCGAGATCGGCTGCGGAGCGGTGCTCAATCCGGGTACGGTGGTGGGGCGCGGCAGTGTGGTCTATCCGCTTTCCTCTGTGCGCGGACAGATCCCCGAGCGAATGATCCTAAAAGGGCGCGGCGAGCTTGTGCCGCGCCGCTCACAGCCTGATTTTTCTTGATTATTTTTTTAAATCGCCCCAAAATCGGTTGACAGTCGGGGGAAAAACAGGTATACTTAAAGGTAATAAGCAGAAACGAGGTTGATTTGATATGAAGGTTTTATTGACAGGCGGCGCAGGCTATATCGGCAGTCACACCGTGGTGGAAATGTGCAATGCAGGCCACGACGTGGTGGTGGTGGATAACTTTGCCAACAGCTCTCCCCGTGCTATGGCGCGGGTGGAGGAGATCGTGGGCAAAAAAATTCCGCTTTACGAGGCAGATGTGGCGGATGAGGCAGCCCTTGACCGTATTTTTGCCGAGCATAAGATCGATGCCGTGGTGCATTTTGCGGGTCTTAAGGCGGTGGGTGAGTCTGTTCGCCTGCCTCTTGAATACTACGCCAACAATATCGACTCCACCCTGGCGCTGCTGCGCGCTATGAAAAGAGCCGATGTCAAAAAGCTGATCTTCAGCTCCTCCGCAACGGTCTACGGTACGCCCGATCATTGCCCCATCACCGAGGATATGCCCACGGGCAACTGCTCCAACCCCTACGGCTGGACCAAGTTTATGATCGAGCAGATCTTAAAGGACTATTGCCACGCGAATGCGGAAATGCAGGTCATTCTGCTGCGCTATTTCAACCCCGTCGGCGCACATAAGAGCGGCCGCATCGGTGAGATGCCCAACGGTATCCCCAACAACCTGATGCCTTATATCACCCAGGTCGCCGTGGGCAAGCGGCAGGAGCTTTCGGTGTTTGGCAACGATTACCCCACCCCCGACGGCACGGGCGTGCGCGATTATATCCACGTGGTGGATCTTGCCCGCGGTCACGTTGCGGCGCTCAACTATCAGGAGCCCGGTGTCGGCATCTTTAACCTCGGCACGGGCATTGGCTACAGCGTGCTGGATATGGTAAAGGCCTTCAGCACCGTCAACGGCGTTCCCGTGCCCTACCGTATTGTGGAGCGTCGTCCCGGCGACGTTGCCACCAGCTATTCCGATGCCACCCGCGCCAAGGAGGTGCTTGGCTGGGAGGCAGAGCTCACCCTTGACGATATGGTGCGCGACTCCTGGAACTGGCAGTCCCAAAACCCCAACGGCTACGAGGACTGATCTCTTTTGAACAAAACCCCCGCCATCCTTGGATGGCGGGGGTTTTTGTTCAGCTTCTTTCGATTTCAATATCAATGATCAGCGCCTTGCCCGAATTTACGGGAGAGGCATCGCCCTTACCTGCCTTCTGGTAGAAGTTGATGCCGGCAGGGCAGTAAAGGCCGAGTAGGTCGGTCACTGCGGTGTTCTGGTCCACATAGGCGGGAACGATGGTATCGGTACCCGTGAAGTAAGCCAGGGTCTGCCCCGCGCCAAGAACCAGGTTGTAGGGGGTCATATCCACCGTGATCCATTTTCTGGCGGTGCTGTTCGCGCTAAGGCCGTGATCGCTGCCCTTGATCGTAACGGCAACGGTGCGGGTGGGAGTGGCCTTCAGATCGGCACTTGAGCAAACGTAAAGGGTGAGGACATAGTCGCCGTTGCTGTTGGGCGTGCCCGTTTTGACAACGGGGAAGGAGATCGATCTCACCTTGCCGTTTGTGAGGAAGGCGGTGTTCTGCAGCGCGTAGGGCGAGGTGCCGCCGCCGAAGGGCTTGAAGAGCGAGGGGTTAGAGTTGACAAGAGACTTGATCTCTGTGATCAGCGTCTCGGAATAATGATGCTCCACCGCGCCCGCGGGGGTCTGTGCGCCACCGCCGTCACCCGCAGGTGTATCGTTGTCACCGCTTGAGGGGTCAAACGCGCCAACGGGAGGATTTTTGGTGACATCAGCCATCGTGGAAAGGATGACATCCGCCATTTTGGAATGTCCCAGAGCATTGGGGTGGCACTGGATGTTGTTGGAGTCGTCCTGGTCCATGGTGTAGTACTGGCCGTCAACATTGTAGCTCCAGGCCTCGCCCCAAAGGTCTACCAGACCGACGCCAAAGTACTTGGCAATGGCATCGTAGAACTTGTTGTAGGTCTCCACGCCAATTGTCTTGTTGGTACCCCAGCCATTCTCCAGCAGATTGAGGCAGTAGATCTCGGCATCGGGATAAGCCATCTTCATACGGTAGATCGTGAGGGCATAGGCCTCTTGGAGAGTGTTGAAGGTGGTGCCAAGACGAATGTCGGTGCCGTTTTTGGTGTTGGTCAGCACCTGCGAGAACCAGGCGCCGATCACCGCATTGTTGGCCTCGGTGTCAGTGCCGAGCTGGTTGAGAAGCGTGCCGAAGTTGACACTGCCGTTCACATCGTTGGTGCCCATGTAAAAGAGGATCACATCGGGCTTGATGTCATCGGAGGGGATCGCCGTGCCGTTGCTGTTGTCAAGCTCGGTGGCGCGGAGAATGCTGCAGTCCAGATAGTTAAAGCCCGAGGAGCCGACCACGCGGGAGGAGCTGTAGCCGTTGTTCACGCAAAGCTTCATATCAAGGCGCTTGATGATCTGCCCCCAATAGGTGGCATCGGCAGAGGAGAGGCGCTTGCCGTCCTCGTGATAGTACACGCTGTTGCCGCCGATGGTGCTGTTGTAGGCGGTGTTGTTGGAGACGTTGGCATAGGTAGAAATGCTGTCGCCGAGGATCGAGATGTATTTGCCCTTGTATTTTGCGCTAAGGGTCTCCATCATTTCGGCAAGGGCAGCCTTTTCTGCCTCAAGGGCGCTGTGCTCCTCCTTGGTGTAGGTGCGCTCGATCTCCACATCCATCACCATAGTGTCGGAGCAGACGCGAGGAGTGGCAGTAAGGGGCTTGGAGCAGACCTTGTAGTAGTAGCCCGTGCCCGCACAGTCGGCATCGATCAGCTCCTTGACCAGCGCATTGTCGGAGCAGGCGGGAATGATGCTGTTGGAGGCCTTGTAAATGGCCAGCGACTGATTTTCCTCCAGCACGATATCGTAGGAGGAAAGATCAAGCTTTACCCATTGCAGCTGATTGCTGTTTGGCACAAGTCCCACCGATGCGGGATCTACCTTGACCGAGACCGTGCGAACAGGCTCATCGTCAAGGGTGTGGAGCGTGCTTGCATTCAGCACATAAAGGGTCAGCACCAAAAGGCCTTCGCTGTTTGCCTTGGTGGTCTTTTTAACGGGAAGGGAAATGGAAAGCACCCTTCCGTCCGAAACAAAGGGCACGTTCTGCATCATATAAGGGGCCTTATCGGGGTCCATCGCCTCAAAGGAGTAGGGGTAATCCGAAACACGCTTCTTCAACGCGGCAATGAGATCATCGGAGTAGTGATGCTCAATGACCCTGACCGACTGATCGGATGGGCTATCGGGATTTGAGGGAGCTCCCTGGTCTCCCGCGGGGGGATCCTGATCGGGAGGGTTGTCAGGTGTGTTGCAAGCAAACAGAGAAAGCGAGAGAAGAAGCGCCAGCAGAAGAGCAAGTAGCTTTTTTGTCATCGTATTGTCTCCTTTGAATTGTTTGGTATAAACCTGCATCATCATTCTATCACAGCGGGGCGCCCTTGTCAATAAAATTCAGAAATATAGGCACTTTGCTAAGAAAAGGGG
Source organism: Eubacteriales bacterium (assembly GCA_045576195.1). Taxonomy (GTDB): domain Bacteria; phylum Bacillota; class Clostridia; order Oscillospirales; family CAG-272; genus Firm-07. Next base: position 3,762 of record JAZNFZ010000069.1, read on the forward strand.
GCTGGGTTTTTATCCAAAATATCCATTGCATAAAGCGGCAGTTTATGGTAAAATAATAATAGTAGAAGATCCATAGCCGATTTGGGAGGAGGGACATCATGTTTGAGGTTGGAGAATGTATCGTGTACGGAATGAACGGGATCTGCCGTGTGGCGGAGATCTGCAGGTCACCCTATGACAGCACCGATACGCGGACCTATTACCTGCTTGTCCCTGTCAACAACCCCATGAGCTCCACCATTTATACCCCCGTGGATAACCAACGGGTGCAGATGCGCCGCCTGATGACCCCCGAGGAGATCGAGGCGCTGATCGCGGAGATCCCCGAGATTGAGCTGCTGGAGGTCCCTGTGGAGAAGCAGCGCCGCGAGATCTACCGCACCGTCATCGGGGAGCTTGAGCCCCGTGGCTATGTTAGCGTGATCAAAACGGTCCACCGCCGCCGCGAGGAGCTGATCGCCGCCCGCAAGCACTTTCCCGTGACTGATCTTGAGTACGGCCGCCTGGCCAAGCACCTGCTTTACAGCGAGTGCGCCCACGTGCTGGGGCTTGCAGAGGAGAGCGTGGGCGACTATATCGAGGCGCGCCTACCCAAAGCCGAATAAAAACCAAATCCCCCCGACCGACTGCCTT
>JAZNFZ010000070.1:0-26370 GCA_045576195.1 Eubacteriales bacterium
GCTTCGCAAACGTTATGATATAATCGCCTTGTTACTTCAAGCTGTGCCGAAGGCACATCATAACTTGGCGTAGCCAATCATAACTCTAAACTCGCCGCAGGCGATTATAACTGCGTAGTGCCCTTAAGGGCACTACGCTAATGCAAGGGCTTTTTTTAGCAATATTCGCGCAGGGTGTCAAGCGCTCCCTTTTCGATGCGGCTGACGTAGGAGCGGGAAATGCCCAGCAGCGCCGCCACCTCGCGCTGGGTGTGAGGCGCGTGAGCACCGAGTCCGTACCGAAGGATCACGATCTGTCGCTCACGCTCGGAAAGCACCGTGTCCACCAGCCGCCTGATGCGAAGCGAGCGGGTGCGGAGATCTACCTCCTCCTCCACGTTATCCTCGGTGGCGATCACATCCATATAGGTAAGGGGATTGCCGTCTCGGTCCACATCAATGGTCTCGTTGATCGAGACCTCGCAGGAGAGCTTTTTCTGCGAGCGGAAATGCATCAGGATCTCGTTCTGAATACACTTTGCGGCATAGGTGGCAAAGCGCGCGCCGTTGGCGGCATTAAAGGTATCCGCCGCCTTGACCAGACCAATGGTGCCGATGGACACCAGGTCCTCGCCGTTTTTGGCCGTGCCGTAGTATTTTCGCACAATGTGCGAAACCAGGCGCAGATTATGCAGGATCAGCTTTTCTCGCGCCTCCTTGTCTCCCGCTGCCATCCGCGCAAAGCAGGTGCGCTCCTCCTCGGCGGGGAGGGGAGGGGGAAAGCCCTTTGGCGTATTGACACCAAGCAGCAGATGAACGGCGTTTAAAATGAGAGAAATCAATAGAGAAAACAAAAAATCACCTCCGAGGAAGCATATGTTTTTTCGCCTGTCCGATATGGCAAAAATTAAGAGGAAATCTCTCTTTTTTCTTGACAGCGAGGGGGTTTTTTGTTATACTGTAGTTGCTAAAATTCCACCATGGGAGGAAAATAATGAAAAAGCTGATCGGAAATGCGGTCGTCGGTCAATCCGGCGGACCTACTGCCGCGATCAATGCCACGCTGGCGGGTGTCATTCGCGGTGTTCTTGAAAATGTGGGAGACGGTGCCATTCGTACCCTTTACGGTATGCGAAACGGTGTGGAGGGACTTCTGGAGGAGCGTCTGATCGACCTCAACGCGTTTTTTGCGGACGAGAAAAAGATCACACAGCTCGAGCACACGCCCGCGGCCGCTCTCGGCTCCTGCCGCAAAAAGCTGCCCAAGCTCGGCGAGAACGATGCCGTATATGAAAAGCTGCTTGCCATTTTCAAAAAGTACGACATTCGCTACTTTTTCTATATCGGCGGCAACGATTCAATGGATACCGTGGCAAAGCTTTCTGCCTACACCAAGGGTCATGACTATGAAATGTGCATTATGGGTGTGCCCAAGACCATTGATAACGACCTTGTGGTAACCGACCACACCCCAGGCTTTGGCTCTGCTGCCAAGTATATTGCCGTCACACTGCAGGAGATCATTCGTGACTGCGCCGTATATACGGTTCCTGCCGTGACCATTGTGGAGATCATGGGCCGTGATGCGGGCTGGCTGACCGCCGCCGCAGGTATCAGCCGCGTGGTCAATGGCATCGCACCCGATCTGATCTATCTCCCCGAGCGCAATTTCAGCAAGGAGGAGTTCTTTGAGGACGTGCGTGCGGCACTGAAGAAGCACCCCAATGTGGTGATCGCCGTTTCCGAGGGCATTCATTTTGCCGACGGCACCTATGTCTGCGAGGGCTTTGGCGTGGCCTCTACCGATGCCTTTGGCCACAAGCAGCTCTCGGGTACGGGCAAAGCGCTGGAATACGCCGTGAAGGATGAGATCGGCTGCAAGGTGCGCTCGATCGAGCTTAACCTCCCGCAGCGCTGCGGTGCGCATATCGCCTCTGCCACCGACCTTGCCGAATCGGTAAGTGTCGGCCGTGCCGCCGTGAAGGCCGCCTCCGAGGGTGTGACCCGCGAGATGATGACCATTGTGCGCGACAGCACCGAGCCCTACACCTATCACGTGGAGCACAGCGATGTGTCGAAGATCGCCAATCAGATCAAGGAGGTTCCCGCCGAGTTCATCAACGAGCGCGGCAACAACGTCACCGATGCATGTGCCCGTTACCTCCTGCCCCTTATCGCAGGGGAGGCGGCACCCGCCTACAAAAACGGCTTGCCCGATTTTTTGGTGATTGAATAAGTGAAAGCCCCACCGCTGTGCGGTGGGGCTTTTTACATAATTTTTTGTGATTTTGGGTATACTTTCATTACTTTTTAAAGGTGGTGAAGGTATGTTCGATCAAAAGGATGTGTATCAAGAGGCAGTTTCGGCCTTTGAACGAGAGCTGCGCGCGGGTGAGAGCTTTGACATCATCAAAAAGGTGCTGAAGATCGCCGACGGTGAGATCACGCTGTTTTATATTGATGGACTGATCAAGGATGGGGCGATGCAAAAAATGCTCATCTATCTTCTTTCCCTCAAGAAGATGCCCCCCTCAGCCAAGGCTTTTTTGGAGCAGAATATGCCCTATGTGGAGGCGGATGTGACGGGCGACACCGCCCTTAAGCTGCAGATGGTGCTGTCGGGTGCCACGGTGCTGTTCGGCTCAACGATGGGGGAGGAGAGCCTTGTCATTGACGCGCGCACCTATCCCGCAAGGGATACGGCAGAGCCCGAAAACGACCGCGTGATGCGCGGTGCGCGCGACGGCTTTGTGGAAACGATGGTGTTCAACACCGCCCTCATCCGCCGCCGCATTCGGGATACCGCGCTTACCATGCATTATGCCACGGTGGGCAATGCCTCAAAGAGCGATCTGGTGGTCTGCTATATGGCAGACCGCGCCTCGCCGAAGCTGGTTTCCTATGTAAAGGAAAGGATCAGGCACATCCGAACCGATGCGCTTTGTATGGGGCACGAGTCCCTGGCGGAGGTGCTGATCAAAAACCGTTGGTATAACCCCTTTCCGAAAATCCGCTATACTGAGCGCCCCGATGCCGCCGCGGCGCAGCTGTTGGAGGGAAGTGTGATCCTGATCCTCGACAACTCCCCCTCGGTGATGATCCTGCCCACCTCGATCTTTGACTTTTTGCAGGAGAGCAGCGATTTTTATCTGCCGCCCCTGACGGGCACCTATCTGCGCCTGGTGCGGCACGCCGTATTTTGGATGACACTGTTTCTCACGCCGCTTTGGTATCTTGCCGTCAACAACCCTCAGCTCGTGCCCGAGTGGCTCGCCTTTATTCTGCCTGCCGATCGGGGACGGCTGCCGATCTTCCTGCAGCTCCTTTTGACCGAGTTTATCATCGACGGGCTTCGTATGGCCTCAATGAACACGCCCGATATGCTGGCAAATTCCTTGTCGGTGGTGGGAGGTCTTATCCTTGGTGATTTTGCCGTCAGCATCGGTTGGTTGATCCCCGAGGTCATTCTCTATATGGCATTTGTGGCCATTGCCAACTTTACCCAAACCAGCTTTGAGCTGGGGTATGCCTTTAAGTTTTTGCGTATTCTGTTGCTCATTCTCATTGCCTTTTTCAACTTCTGGGGCTTTTTTGTCGGTGTCTTGCTGATCCTTTTGCTGATCGCCACCAACCGCACGGTCAACGGCGGTCGCAGCTATCTCTACCCCCTCATCCCGTTTTCGGGCAAGGCGCTGCTCTCGCTTTTTGTGCGCCTGAAGAAAAGAGATTGACTTGACAGCCTCGCCCCCTCGGTGGTATACTGAAGAAAAGCGAGGGATGAATATGGAAACGAAAAAAAGCAAGCAAAGCGGGCATCTGCACACCGTGATCGGCATCGGCGCCATCCTTCTTGCCGCTCTGATCGTGCTTCTTGCCTTTCTGGTGCCCCGTGCCCTGCAAAAAAGAGAAATAAAGCAGCAGATCGCCGCCTTTTCCCGCGACGGTCTGCTCTATATCACATTGTCAGACCCCTTATTTGAAACGGGCGACCTTCTCGGCAACCGAGGCAAGGAGATCTTGCTTGACGAGGGGCAGCGCGGCGAGGTCGCCCTGCTGACGCAGCGGATCCTTGCGGGAGGCCTGCGGTACGACGGGCAGAAGGCAGGACTTGCGGTCACCGCGGATCTGCGGCTTTTTGCCAAGGCGCAGGAGGAAAGCTACTGCTTCTACGTCAGCGATGAGGGATTTTATTTTTTTAAGGGTGATGCCGCCTATTGCTTTAAAGCAAAGGAGAGCGATGCTCACATCGCTCTCCTTGCGGCATTGCGCGGGTATCTTGCGGAGTGATCAGAGCCGCGCGATCAGATCACCGATAAAGTACATAAGGGGCAGCGTGCCCACCGAGAGCAGCGAGGAGGACCCCACGGTCTGTGCCGCATAGGCGGGGCTGATGTCGTACATCTCGGAGAGCATGGTGATGGTGGCGGCGCTGGGAAGCGCGGCGATCACCGTGCAGAACAGCACCGTGCGGTAGCTGTCTGCCATGCCGAGAGTGACAAGCTTTGCCACAAGGCACACCGCAAGCGGCACAGCGATCAGCTTGATGAGATTAAAGAGGTAAAGCCGCTTATTCTGAAAAATTGCCTTGAAGCTCTGGGTCGCCAGCAGCGCACCCGTGACCAGCACCGAGATCGGCAGACAAAGGTTTCCAAGGTGATTGCAGAAATCCACCATGAAGGCGGGGATCTCCACAAGGCCCTTCAGCAAATACAAAATAAGACCAATGGCGCAAGGCACTGTTCCGAAGTTGATCAGTGCCTTTTTTGGCGTCAGGCGAATGTCCTCCCGCCCGCGGGAGAGAATGGCGATGCCAAGCGTCCAGATATAAATATGAAAGCCGATGACAAAAAACGCGCCGTAAAAGGCTCCCTTGCCGGGGAAGATGGCCTCAAGAATGGGAAAGCCGATAAAGCCGCAGTTGGTGAATATGGTGGCAAAGGTGCTGATCTTGCGCTCGTTTTCGTTGCGGTAAAGCTTGCCCACCAAAATGGCAAACAGTGCCATCAGGGGATGGATGAGAAAGCCGATGAGGGTGTAGAACAGACCCTCCTTCAGCAGCTCCATGCTGAATTCCTTGCTGATGAGTGCGCCGACGATCATCATCGGCTGTGCCAGCGCAATGATCAGCTTGGAAAGCCGCTTGGAGGCCATATCGTCGACCCAGCCGACGCGGCGGCAGATCATGCCCGTGAGCAGCAGTAAAAAGAGAATGCCGATAATGGATAGCAGGTTGTAAAATGTGGTAATATTCATAAAAACTCCTGGGGATCAGTTGTCAAGCTCGCGGAGCTTGTCGCGGATCTGCTTCATATCGGTGAGCATATCCTCTTTCTTTCTGGGGTCGCGCAGCAGATAGGCGGGGTGGTAGACCGCCGTCATCAGGTAGCCGCCCTTTTTGAACCACATACCGTGCTCCTTGGTGATGCGGAAATCGGGCTTGATCAGGCGCATCGCCGAGATACGCCCAAGGCAGACGATGATCTTGGGGCGGATGATGCCCACCTGCTCGCGCAGGTAGGGAAGGCAAGCCTCCTCCTCTGCGGGGAGCGGATCTCGGTTTTGGGGCGGCCTGCATTTGAGAATGTTGGCAATATAGACCTTTTCGCGGGGAATGTCCACCGCCGCAAGAAATTTATTAAGCAGCTGACCGGCTCGGCCCACAAAAGGGGTGCCCGAAAGATCCTCCTGCTCACCGGGGGCCTCGCCCACAAACATCAGCTCTGCCGTTTCGTCTCCCGTGCCGAACACACAGTTGGTGCGGGTCTCGTGCAGCGGGCAGGCGGTGCAGGCGGCACAGGTGCTTTTTAATTCTTCAAGCTTCATGTTAAGTCTCCTTTATAGTATGGGTTGCCAGTTGTCGCGGTAATGCGTGGGAGAACTGCCCATTTCGCGCCGAAACACGGTGGAAAAGTAGCTGGCATCGGTGTAGCCGAGCTTTGCCGCCGTTTCCTGCACGCTGCAGCCCTCCCGCAGCAGGATCACTGCGGCATTCATCTTTTTGGCGCGGAAATACTCCATCACGCCCATTCCCGCGTACAGCGAGAAGGTCTTTTTCAGCAGCGACGGACTCATCTGGCAGAGCTGCGCCAGCTCACTCGTATTGAGCTGACGGTGGAGGTTTTCCTCCAGCACCGTCAGGGCGTGTCGGTAATTCTGACTGCCCGTGGCATCGTCGGTCTTGGTGGAGGCAAGCTCGTGGTTGCAAAGCCCCAGGATCAAAAGCTCCAGCTTGTTGAGGGCGGCCTGCGAGTCGGTCTTGTTTTCGGTATGTCTGCTTTTGGCGAGATTGCGCCGAAAGACCAGGGAGTTGTGCAGCAGCGTAAGGATCTCTCCCGACAGCGCCATGCTCTCCTTTGGGAGCGAGAAAATGAATTTTTCAAACGCGGGCATCGACCCCGCCTTGAAGGAGAAAATGCGAACAACGGGCGAGGAGCCATCTGCGGCGCGAATGCTGTGAAACTCAAGAGGAGGGTGCAAAATGGCGCTGCCCGCCTCCAGAATATAGGAATTTTTATCGGCGGTCACACCGATCGTTCCTTCAATGACCAGCACCATCTCCCAGAAATCGTGGCTCTCGCCGCGAAAGACGTAATTCGGCAAAAAGCGCTCCTCAAAGGCCGTGTAAAGTCCCAGAATATCGACCACGCGCTTGATCGGATGCAGAACCCACATAAAACCTCCTTCAAAAATGACCAAAATCAAATATGAAGTGTCCAAAATCTCATTTACTTTACATTTGGACATGCTATAATAAATATAGCACAGTAAGTTTGTTTTGTCAATCTTAAAATCAAAATCTTAAGAGCAAAAGGAGAATTTGCAATGAAAAAGGGCATTAGCATTTGGGCATTTCCCGACGGAACACCCCTGCGAGAGGCCTTCCGCGAGGCAAAGGCCGCAGGCTTTGACGGCGTTGAGGTGGCGCTGGCCGCCACGGGTGAGCTGACACCGGACACCACCCCCGCCGAGCTTGCCGCGATCCGCGCCGCTGCCGCTGAGGAGGGGATCTCTCTTTACAGCGTGGCTACGGGCATTTACTGGGACTATCCCTTCACCTCTCCCGACAAGGCGATTGCCGATAAGGCAAAGGAATACGCCCGCTGTCAGATCAGAATGGCCGCCGCACTTGGCGCCGATTCGGTGCTGATCGTACCCGGTGTGGTCAGCGGTGAGGGCGAGCCCTTTGGCGACATTCCCTATGACGTGGCCTATGACCGTGCGCTGGCTGCCATGAAGGAGCTGGCCCCTCTTGCCAAGGAGCAGGGAATTGCTCTCGGCATCGAAAATGTATGGAACAAGTTTCTGCTCTCTCCCCTTGAGATGCGGAGCTTTGTGGATGCCGTGGGTGACGGTGCGGCTGCCTATTTTGATGCAGGCAACGTGCTGGTCAGTGGCTATCCCGAGCATTGGATCGACATTCTCGGCAGCCGCATCTGCAAGGTACACATTAAGGATTTCAAGCGTAAGATCGGTAACATTGACGGCTTTGTGGATCTGCTGGCGGGCGACGTGAATTTCCACGCCGTAATGGAGGCGCTCCGCCGCGTAGGCTACGACGGCTGGATCACCGCTGAGGTATGGCCCTTCCGTTATGACCCCAAGGCCTTCCCGCAGTCGGTCTCGCTTGCTATGGACCGTATTTTGAATATGTAATAAAGGAGAATAAAACAATGGAACAGAAAAAGCTTCGTCTTGCGCTGGTCGGCCTTGGTGGACAGGGCAGAGGCCACGCCAAAATGCTGATGAGCGCCCCTGCCGATTTTCCCTGCGAGCTGGTTGCCGTTTGCGACATTGAGCCCGAAAAGTTCGGCTCTGCCAAGATCCAATCCAATATCAAGGAAAACCGCAGCGACCTGACCTTTGATGGCTACCCCTGCTATACCGACATTGACGAGATGCTCTCCCGCGAGAGCCTTGATATGGTCACGCTGGTGGTGCCCACCTACCTTCATTGCGAGTTTACGGTCAAGTGCCTCAAGGCAGGCCTGCACGTGCTTTGCGAAAAGCCTATGGCGCTTGACGTGGCCGATTGCGATCTGATGCTGAAAACCGCAAAGGAATGCGGCAAAAAGCTGATGGTCGGTCAGTGCCTGCGCTTCTGGTCGGAGTATGAGATTTTGAAGTCGATCATTGAAACGAAGGAGCTGGGTGACGTGGTGGCAGGTATGTTCTGGCGCGGCTCCGAGACCCCCTCGGGCTCCTATCAGGATTGGTATCTGCACAAGAGCCGAGGCGGCGGTGCGATCCTTGATCAGCATATTCACGATGTGGATATGGTGCAGTATCTTTTCGGTATGCCGACTGCCGTCAGCACATCGGGCAAGGTGGTGCACGAGGATACGTATTACGACACCCTTTGCACCAACTACATCTACGACAACGGTCCCGTGATCTTCTCGCATAACGACTGGGCGCTCTCTACACCCTTCGCCCACGGCTTCCGCATCAATTTTACGGGCGGCACCGTGGAAATGAGCGGCGAGGGACTCTTTGTTACGAAAAAGGGCGGCACCACCGAGAAGGTGGCCTTTGAGCACATCAGCGCTCTGGCAAAGGAGACCCGCTACTTTGCAGAGACCATCCTTGGCCTGCACGAGAATGAGATCAACTGCCCCGAGTCCTCCCGTGAGACCATCCGCCTTGTCAGAGCCGAAATGGCCTCCGCCGACAAGCAGGGAGAAAAGGTTTATCTTTAAGAGAGGGTATTGACACCCTCACTCCTTTGTGTTAAAATGTTCCTTGGAACTGCTCGAAAAAGAGCGAGTATGCTTTCTTTCGGGCAGTTCCTTTTTTGAAAAAAGAGCAAGAGGTGTAATATGAATATCATTCGTTGCAAAAATTATGAAGAAATGTCCCACGCCGCCGCCGAGGTGATCGAGACTGCCATTGCCAAAAAGCCAGATCTTGTGTTGGGTCTTGCCACGGGCTCCACGCCCGAGGGAATGTACGCCAAGCTTTGCGCCGACTACAAGGCAGGCAAGGTGGATTTTTCCAAGGTGACCACCGTCAATCTGGATGAGTATTGCGGCATCCCCGCCGACCACGAGCAGAGCTACCTCACCTTTATGAAGAAAAACCTCTTTGATCACGTCAACCTCGACCCCGCCAAGACCCATCTGCCCTCGGGTATGGCAAAGGATCTTGAGGCAGAGGCCGACAGATATGAGGATATGGTGGCAGAGCTCGGCTATGCCGATGTGCAGGTACTGGGCGTTGGCCGCAACGGTCATATTGGCTTTAACGAGCCCTCCGATGTGCTGCTTACCCGCACGCATGTCACACCTCTCACCGCGGATACCGTTCAGGCAAACTCCCGCTTCTTTGCCTCGATCGAGGATGTGCCCACCCGCGCACTGACCATGGGTGTCGGTACCATTATGAAAGCGCGCCACATCATTTTGATGGCCTCGGGCGCCAGTAAGCGCAATGCCATTGCCACGCTGCTTGGCGGCGCGGTGGATACCAACTATCCCGTCACCCTGCTTCAGCTTCACCAAAACGTCACCGTGATCTGTGACGAGGAGGCCTGGCCCGCAAAATAAGGGTACGAAAAACAGCAAAAAAGCACCGCCAAAGGGCGGTGCTTTTTTGACAAAAGTAAAGCTTGATTGCCCTGTGGGGAGGGAAGGGCTTTTGGCAGCAGCGCGGTGATTATATAAAATAAATATGTATAAATTATATTGACAACGGCAGGGGTGAGTGCTATAATCAAAATTGTAGTTCCAAAATTACCATCTTTGGAGGAGTTATGAAACAATCAATCAGAGCCATTCTTGCACTTCTTCTGTGTCTGATCGTTGTTCTTTGCTTGGCTTCCTGCGACGAATCCTCTTCCGATTCGCCCAATAACGGTGACCCCAATCAAAACGAGCAGCCCCAGACCCCTGACAATCCCGATACTCCCGATACTCCCGACAATCCCGATACTCCCGACAATCCCGATACCCCCGACAATCCCGATACTCCCGATCAGGAGGTCGATCTGAGCAGCTGCAAGGTCGAAAACGGCGAGGTCTTTGCCTTCGACAAGGTCGGTACCAGACTCGTGTATGACCGCACCTTCTTAGAGGTAGACGGCAACACCTACTATGCCATCAATAACCTCGTGGTTACGGGCAACTTTGTTGTCAACGGCCAGGCCTTTTACTTTGATGACGAGGGCGTGAAGCAGGATACGGTGCTCACCGAGATCTTTGTGGAATGCGAAAACGCCGTGTACTACATCATCAATAATACGGTCGTTTACAATCAGATCGTCATCAACGGTGCAGTGTATGACTTCGGCACCGACGGTAAGATGGTGGTGGGCGAAAAGGACGGCTATACCTACGGCGACGACGGTAAGCTCATTGCCAACGAGATCTTTATCACGGTGGGAGATGCCACCTATTACATCGTCAACAACATCACGGTGTATAACCGCATTGTGATCGGTGACGCGATCTACGATTTCGGCACCGACGGCAAGATGGTGGTGGGCGAGAAGGACGGCTACACCTACGGCGCGGACGGTAAGCTTTTGGCCGACAAGATCTTTGTGAACTTCGGTGGCGCCACCTACTACGTGATCAATAACGTGATCGTTTACAACCGGATCGTCATCGACGGTTCGATCTACGATTTCGGCACCAACGGTAAGATGGTGGTGGGCGAGAAGGACGGCTACACCTACAACGCGCAGGGCAAGCTGGTGGCTGATGAGGAGTTTGTCAGCCTCGGTGACGCGACCTACTACGTGATCAACAATGTGGTTGTTTACAACCGGATCGTCATCGACGGCGCCATCTACGACTTCGGCACCGACGGTAAGATGGTGGTTGGCACCAAGGATGGCTATACCTATGGCGCGGACGGCAAGCTGGTGGCTGACGAGGTCTTTGTGAACTTCGGCGGCGCGACCTACTATGTGATCAATAACGTGATCGTCTACAATCAGATCGTCATCGACGGTGCGATCTACGATTTCGGCACCGACGGTAAGATGGTGGTGGGCACCAAGAACGGTAAGACCTATGATGCACAGGGCAGACTTGTGGCAAACAATGTCTTCGTGCATATGAACAATGCCACCTACTATGTGATCGACAATGTGATCGTCTACAATCAGGTCATCATCAACGGTGCCATCTACGACTTCGGCGCCGATGGTAAGATGGTGGTGGGCACCAAGAACGGCTACACCTACAACGCGCAGGGTAAGCTGGTGGCCGATCACATCTTTGTGACGGTGCAGAACAAGACCTACTATGTCATCAACAATGTGGTCGTTTACAACACCTATATGTATGTTGACGGCCGTATCTACTTCTTCACCCAGACGGGTGAGCGACTGGAGAACGGTACGCAGGGCGGTTACCTGTTCGGCGCGAGCGGCTATCTTGAGAGCGCGTATACCACCATTACCGTCAACGGCAAGCTTTACTACGTCATCGACAACTGGGCATACGAAAACATTTCCGCCAGCATCGACGGCACGGTCTTTGAGTCGGACGGTGACCGCGATCCCGCGAACAACCCGATCCTCTCGGGTGTGAGCGTTACTCTTTCGGTGGGCGGGCAGAATTATACTGCCACCACGGGGGCTGACGGCAAGTTCCGCTTTGAGGATATCTCCACCACGGGCGACGGCACCCTCACGCTTGTGCTGAACGGCTATATCACCGTGACCACCAATGTGACGGTTTCGGGCGAGCAGACCCTGACGCTGGTCATGGACCGTCAGGTATCCAACAACCTCAGCGGCAAGGTGGTGATTGCCGATGCCGACAACACCGTCAGCAACAACCAAGCACTTTCCGGTGCTACCGTAACGCTGGAGAGAACCACCTCCACCAACATCTGGAGAAGCTCCACCACTACGGATGTCGGCGGCTTCTACTACTTTGAGGGCTTGACCGCAGGCATGTATAAGCTGGTGATCAGCAAGGATGGCTACATCACCATTGAGCAGACCGTGCAGGTACGGTACAACGAGGCAAACGTCTATAATATCGCTCTGGAGGCCATTGAGCAGGCAGAGCCTGACAGCACGGGTGCCGCATCGGGTCAGATCACCGATGCCCGCACCGGCTCTGTCGTATCCGGCCTCACGGTGTATATCTTCAACGGCATCAATAACATTGATGGCACGCCTCTCGCCAAGCTCACCACCAACGCAAGCGGCTATTACACGGTCGAGGGCCTGGCTCCCGGCAACTACACCGCCTATGTGGTGGACGAGAGAGTGCTTGACGATGAGGATGCACGCTATGGCTCGCTGACCATTCCCGTAAAGGTCCTGCCAAACCAGACTATCTACAATCAGGGCGGCACGGTGTCCAACAGCATTGGTCTTTCGATCGACGGTATGCGTATCGTGCTGACCTGGGGCTCTTCGCCTAGCGATCTTGACTCGCATCTGACCTTTGGCTCTTCTTATCACGTTTATTATAGCCAGAAAACGCAGGGCTCTTGTAGTCTTGATGTGGATGATATCTCGGCCTACGGCCCCGAAACGGTGACGATCTCGAGCATCGGTAATTATACCTACAAATACTATGTGCATAATTACAGTCGTTCCGGCACGATGTCGAATGCGAATGCCTGCATAACAGTCTACTTTGGTAGCTCCTCCACCCCCGCCTACACCTTCTATCCGCCTACGGGTAGTGGCTTGTATTGGGATGTGTTTGCCTACAATGGCGTAACGGGCGAATTTACCGTTGTGAATTCTCTCAGATAATAAAGTTTTTCCCAAAAAGGGGTTGCCGCAGCTGGGGCAAGCCCCTTGTTTATGAAAGCGGTGCCAGTGTGCTGACGGCACCCGTGCGGCAGACGGGGTGTCCGTGCTCGGCAAGATAAAGCCTTGCGGCATCGGCGCTTTTGATGCTGCCGTATTCGCGGATAAAGCGGTAGTCCTCCTCGGCGCAAAGCGGATCACCTGTCTCGGCCAAAAAGAGCCAATAGCCGCCATCCTCGTCGCGCCACGCCTCGCTCTCGCCCGCAAAATGCCGCCCCTCCAGTCTTTTGCAGGCCGCAAGCAGGTCTCCAAGACCCGCGAACAAGAAGGCGTTGCTTCTTTTTTTGTATGTATCCGCGCGCTTGATGCGCCCCTCAGTGTGTCGCGCCCTGTTGCTGTGAGCCGCCTCCTCGCTCAGCGCCAGCCCCACGCGGGTCACAAACAGCTCGCACCCGCCCTCCTTGGAGGGGTACATCTGAATATAGACCTTATCCTCCGTGGCATCAAAGCCGGTTTCGCGCCCCACGTCGGTCAAGATCTCCCGAAAGGCTTGCCGTGTGACCACGTCGGCATAATCGGCACTCTCGCAGCGCAGATCATATTTCTTCGCATCCTGTGCGGTCAGCATAATTTTGAGTTTGTTGTTGCTGATACGGATCCATTCCATAAAGCCACCGCCTTTCTTCTTATTACTATTATAATCCCTTCCTCCCCCCGTGGCTACCCCCAAAATATTGGTAATTTTGCCGCGCGGGGCAATTTCCTTGATTGACTTTACCTCGCTTCTGTGTTACAATAAAGAAAAGATAGGAAAGGGGGGATCGCCGTGCTTTACCGTGCCGATATACGCGCCATAGAGCTTTCTGTGGGAGAGCTTTGCGCAATGGCGCACAAGGGTGGCAGTCTTGACGCGCGCCATCCCCGCCGCCGCATTGCGGGTGCCGAGAACGAGCGTTCCCCCGATGACGGTGTGCTGCTTACACACACCGAGGAGTATCACGGCATAAGGTTTATGGTAAGGGGGCTTGCCGATGCGGTCACCGAGGAGGAGGGGCGCCTTGTGGTCGAGGAGACCAAAAGCATCAAGGGGCACCGCCTTTCAAGAGCCGCACGGGAGGATGCCTATTCGCGCCTGCGGTGCTATGCCCATTTCCTTTGTGCGGAGCGTGATCTGCCCGCCGCTCTTTTGCGGGTGCGCGCGATCAATGCCGCCTCGGGCGAGGCGGAGCTCTTCACGGAGCAGGTATCGAGACAGGAGCTTGCCGCATTTTTTGAGGGATTGCTTGCGCGTATCGAGCCCTTTGCCAAATACGAAAGGCTTCGCCGCGAGGAGCTGATCCCCTCGGTGCGTCATATTGACTTTCCGTATGCGAGCCCCCGCGAGGGGCAGATCGATCTTGCCGAGGCCACCTTCCGTGCCATTCGGCAGGGAAAAAGGCTGTTTGCCAACGCGCCTACGGGCATTGGCAAAACCATGTCGGTGCTGTATCCCGCGGTCAAGGCGCTGGGATACGGATTTTGCGAGCGCGTGTTTTATCTGACCGCAAAGGCCAGCACCAGGCGCGAGGCCTATGCCGCCGCAGGCAAGCTGTTTGAGGCGGGGGCAAGGCTCCGCACCGTGATCCTTTATGCGAAGGAGCAAATGTGCCTTTGTGAGTCGGGGTGTCGGGAGGGAAATGCTTCCCACTGTACCCCCGAGCATTGCCCCTATGCCGCAGGGTACTATGATCGCGTGGACGGCGCACTTCTTGCGCTTCTGTCGAAGCAAAACGGCTTTCCGATGCGCGCCCTGCTGGAGGCGGGGAAGCAGTATCGCGTTTGTCCCTACGAGCTGTCGCTGGATCTTTCGGAGTGGTGTGAGATCATTATATGCGACTACAACTATGTCTTTGACCCCGCCGCTTATCTGCGCCGTTATTTTGATCGGAGCGAGGGTGAGCGCGGGGAGTATGCCTTTTTGATCGATGAGGCACACAATCTGCCCGACCGCGCGCGGGATATGCACTCGGCTATACTTGCGGGCGAGGTGTTTGAGCGGGTTTTGGCACAGGTCGATCCCATGGCAGATGCTGAGCTTGAGGCCGATCTTGGCGGATGGGTGCTGCGTTTTCGTGGGCTTGCGGCGCTTTGCACCGAGCATCGCACCAAAAACGAGGACGGCACCGAGAGTGGCTATTACCTCAACCGTGCGCCGCTCCCGCAGCTCGGCGAGGAGTCCTTGCTGCTTTCCAAAAAGCTGGATACACTGCTTCGCACTACGCCGCAGCATCCGCTGGCCGCCGAGCTTGCCGATCTTTCGGCGCGGCTTCGCCGCTTTGCTTCGCTTTCGGAGTATTACGACGAGCGTTTTCTTACCTATATTCTATTAGAGAACGGAAGGCTGGAGCTGCGGCTGATCTGCCTTGACCCCGCAGGGGTGGTGCACAGTGCCCTGGGGCGCGCCAAGGCGGCGGTGCTGTTTTCCGCTACGCTGACTCCCCTTGACTATTTTGTGGATGTGCTGGGTGGCGGAAGGGGGGCGCAGCGCCTGCTGCTTGACTCGCCCTATGATCCCGAGCGCCTGTCGGTTACGGTGGCTTCGGGTGTGAGCACCCGCATGGAGGACCGAGCGCGCTCCTATAAAAAGATCTCCTCACTGATCGCCGCGGCTGTCAGCGCAAAAGCGGGGAACTATATGGTATACTTTCCGTCCTATGAGTATATGGAGCATGTGCTTGATGTGTTCCGCGCCCGCTATCCCGGCGTGTGCTGCATTGTTCAGAAGCGGCATATGACCGTGGCGGAGCGGGAGGCCTTTCTCGGAGAGTTCAAGGACGACGAGGGCAGGCTTCGCGTGGGCTTTTGTGTGCTGGGCGGCAGCTTTTCGGAGGGCGTGGATCTTCCGGGCAGCCGTCTGATCGGCGCCGTGATCGTGGGTGTCGGTATTCCGGGGCTTTCGGATGAGCGCAATATTTTGCGCGACTACTATGAGAACAAATGTGAGCGCGGCTATGACTACGCCTACACCTTCCCCGGCATGAACCGCGTGCTGCAGGCGGCAGGACGCGTGATCCGACGGGAGGAGGATCGCGGCATTGTGGTGCTGATCGATGACCGCTATGCCGAGGAGCCCTACCTTCATCTGTATCCCACTCATTGGCAAAACCCGGTTGCAGCAGGGAATGCCGCGGCGCTGGCGCGCCGTGTGCAGCAGTTTTGGGAGAAACATTGCTGACAAAGGCAAGAAAAATTCGATAAAAATGCAATAAGGTCTTGCAATTCTTGCGAAAATGTGTTATAATACCCCTTGTTTATGATATTTTTTGCAATTTTAAGAGATTTTCTTTGCGAAAATGAGGTTTTCGCTTTCGCAAAGCTCGGAAGGAGCGTCAATGAGTTACCCGAATATGAGTAAGGCGGCACTCAAGGAGGAGCTGCAGAGCCTTTTGTCACAGTACCAAAGTATATGCGAAAAAAAGCTTTCGCTTGACCTTTCCCGCGGTAAGCCGAGTGCGCGTCAGTTGGATCTGCTGAGCGATATGCTGACGGTGGTCTCCACCGCCGAGGATTGCTTCTCGGAGCGGGGCGTGGACTATCGTAATTACGGTATTCTTGACGGCATTCCCGAAATGAAACACCTCTTTTCCGAGCTGCTTGATATTCCCGAGAGCTACATCATTGTGGGTGGCAACTCCTCCCTTAACCTGATGTACGATGCCGTGGCACGCGCTATGCTCTACGGCGTGTTCGGCAGCGAGCGTCCCTGGTGCAAGGAGGAGAAGATCAAGTTTGTCTGCCCTTGCCCCGGCTATGACCGTCACTTCGGCATCTGTCAGTCGCTCGGCATTGAAATGGTCAATGTGCCGATGACCCCCGACGGCCCCGATATGGATGCCGTGGAGGCGTTGGTCAATCACGACCCTGCAGTGAAGGGGATCTGGTGCAATCCCAAATACTCAAATCCCGATGGCATCACCTATTCCGACGAGACGGTACGCCGTCTGGCGGCGCTGAAGCCCGCCGCCCCCGATTTCCGCATCTTCTGGGACAATGCCTATGCGGTGCATCATCTGTATGCCGACAAGCAGGATGAGCTGCTTGACATCTTCCGCGCCTGCCGCGAGACGGGGCGCGAGGATATGGTCTTTTACTTTGCCTCCACCTCCAAGATCTCGTTCCCGGGCGCGGGCGTCAGCTTTATTGCCGCCAGCGAGAACAACGTGGCGCAGATCAAATCGGTGATGGGGATGCAGACCATCGGCCATGACAAGATCAATCAGCTTCGTCACGTGCGCTATTTCAAGAGTGCCGCCCATATCCGCGAGCATATGATGCGACTGGCCGATATCATCCGCCCCAAGTTTGAAATGACGCTGTCGATCCTCAAGGAGGATCTCGGCGGCACCGATATTGCACACTGGACCTCGCCCATCGGCGGCTACTTCATCAGCCTTTATACCATGAAGGGCTGCGCGCGCCGCGCCTTTGCGCTTTGCCGCGATGCGGGTGTGGTGCTGACCCAGGTGGGTGCAACCTACCCCTACGGCAAGGATCCCGACGACAGCAATATCCGCCTTGCCCCCACTTACCCCTGTGATGCGGATCTGCAAAGTGCCATGCGGGTGCTGACGCTTTGCGTGCGTATCGCGGCGGCCGAAAAGCTGCTCTCCGAAAAATAAGCAAAAGGAAAAAGCCCGATGACAATGGTCACATTGCCATCGGGCTTTTGGAAAACCGATGAAGCCAGAAACACAGCGGGAAAGGAACCCCTTTCCTTTTTCCGATACCAACAAGCGCTATCACACCTATGATCATGCGCTGCGCCGCATCTTCGGCAAAAAATGCATCAAGATCACCCTTGACGGCGGCTTTACCTGCCCGAACATCGACGGTCGCTGCGGCACGGGCGGCTGTATCTATTGCTCGGATCGCGGGAGTGGCGAGTTTGCCCCCGCCGCGCTGCCGATCCGCGAACAGTACCGCACGGTCCGCCAACGCCTTTCTGACAAGTGGCCCGATGCCGCCACCATTGCCTATTTTCAGGCGCACACCAATACCTATGCCCCCGTCTCGGTCCTCCGCGCGCTTTTTGAGGAGGCGCTCACCCTTCCCGATGTGGTGGGGCTGAGTGTGGCCACAAGAGCCGATTGCCTTGGGGACGACGTGCTTGACTATCTTGCCGAGCTCTCCTCGCGCACCCATCTCACGGTAGAGCTGGGGCTGCAGACCGTGCACGACCGCACGGCGCTTTGCATCAACCGCGGGCATACCATGGAGACCTTTTTTCAGGGCTATGCGGCCCTGCGCGCCCGCGTGCCTCGCGCGAGGATCGGTGTGCATCTGATCCTGGGGCTGCCGGGGGAGACCGATGAGGAGATGCTCCATAGCGTGCGGACTGTGGCCACGCTCCATCCCGATGAGGTCAAGCTGCACCTGCTTTATGTGGTGAAGGGAACGCCGCTGGCCGCGCTTTACGAGCGGGGAGAATATACCCCGCTTACCATGGAGCACTATGTTTCTCTGGTGGTCAGAGCACTGGAGCTTCTGCCTCCCGATGTGGTCATCGGCAGGCTGACGGGCGACGGAGAGAAGGGAACCCTGCTCGCCCCTCGCTGGAGTACCGACAAGCGGCGGGTCCTCAACGCCATCGATCAGGCGCTGTACCGTGCCAACACCTTTCAGGGTGCGCGGTTTTCTTGTAATTAAATAATGGAAACAAAAGCTGTTCTGTCAGCCGCTTCAGGCGAAGGATCTTGTGGGAATGCCCAAGGATCCTTCGCCTTTTCCTATTTTTTTAGCAAAAACACAAAATTTTTTACCACTTTTGCCCAAAATTCCGAAACAAATCAAAAACGGAAAGGAAATGCCGAAAAAAATTTTATTTTTTTATAAAAAAATGCTGATTTTTCCAAAAACGGTATTGACAATGGGTAGAAAAAAAGGCTATAATATAGACAAGTGGAAAAGAATGTTATAAAATGTTAAGAAATGGAACGAAAAAGGAGGGGAACGGTATGCTGTCCGGTGAATACAAGCATTCACTTGATGCAAAAAATCGCGTTTCGATCCCCGCCGGTATGCGTGAGGAGCTGGGAGAGAACTTTGTCATCGTTCGCAGCCTGCGCGGCGCCTGTCTCCGTTTCTATTCTGCTTCTGCTTGGAAAGAGTATATCGAGCCGCTGAAAAAGCTTCAAAGGAGCCTGGCGGAGCAGACCTTCTGGTTTTTGTATCACGATGCAATGGAGACCACCCCGGATTCCCTTGGCCGTGTACGAATCAGCAGGGAGCTGCTTTCGTTTGCGGGTGTGAACGGAGAGGAATGCTCCGATCCCCGCAATCTTGTGATCGTGGGCTGCGGCGATTACGGTGAGATCTGGTCCGAAGAGAACTATGCCGAGCATCTTAAGAGCATCGACATTGATGAGATCCGCCGTGCATTAGAGGAAAGTGGGCTTTAAGCGATGGGAGAGTTTTCGCATCGCTCGGTCCTGCTTGAGGAGTGTATCAACGCATTGTCAATTCGTCAGGACGGGATCTATGTTGACGGAACTGCCGGTGGTGGAGGTCACTCATTTCACATCGCTTCTCGCTTGACCACGGGTAAGCTGGTTGCCATCGATCAGGATGAGGCGGCCATTCGCGCGGCAGGCGAGAGGCTCTCCCCACTCGGGGAGCGAGCCGTTGTGGTTCGAAACAACTTTTCCAATCTCTCCACGGTGTTGGATGAGTTGGAAATCAAGGAAATTGACGGAATTTTACTGGATCTCGGCGTATCCTCCTATCAGCTTGACACCCCCGAGCGCGGCTTTGCTTACCAAAGCGATGCACCGCTTGATATGCGAATGGATACACGCCGTGATAAAAACGCCTTTGATGTGGTCAATACCTATTCGGAGGCAGAGCTCAGGCATATCCTTTTTACCTACGGTGAGGAGCGATACGCCTCGCGGATCGCCGCACGTATTGTGGCAAGGCGATCCGAAAAGGAGATCAGGAGCACGGCAGAGCTGGCCGACCTGATCAAGGGTGCCATTCCCGCCGCCGCAAGGGAGGGAGGGCATCACCCCGCAAAGCGGTCGTTTCAGGCGATCCGCATTGAGGTAAACAGCGAGCTTGATGTGATCGCTCCCGCTTTAAGAGCCGCCACCGCGCGTATGCGAAGGGGCGGGCGCCTGGCGGTGATCACCTTCCATTCCCTTGAGGATCGCATTGTCAAGCAGACCTTCGCAGAGCTTGCGGCAGGATGCACCTGCCCCAAAAACCTGCCTGTCTGTGTGTGTGGCAATCAGCCGAAGCTCAAGATCGTTTCCAAAAAGCCGATCCTGCCGGGTGAGGCTGAGCTTGCGGAAAATCCGCGTTCCCGCAGCGCCAAGCTGCGCGTGGCGGAAAAGCTTTAATACTGTAATTGACTGTCAGAGAGAAAGGAGGGCCGTGCCATGCAAGAGATCGTCACCTACGATAAGGTTTATCTGGACGAGAGCTATAAGCAAGAATTTGCCGCATTGCGTGACCGTTATCACGAGCGTACACGTAAGGCGCTGCAGGGAAGAAGCGTGGATCACGAGCCTGTCTCCAACGTGTCGGAGTTTTTCTATCTGAATGATGACGGCAACGGTGGGGTCACTCTGACTGCAGGTGATTTTGTAGCATATTTTAACAATCGTTTCGGCGGTGGAGACCGTCTTGATGCAATGAAGCGTTCGATTCGTCAGGCTGTGAGCAGAGAAGAGCTCTGCCGTGAAAAGAAAACCGCTCGCATCAACCTTTCTCAGTCGAAGCAACGCTCTCCCAAGATCACCTTTGCAGAGCGAATCCGCTCGGCACAACGCAAATTCAGCTTTGTGCACGCGGTATTCGCCTTGATGCTGACGCTCTCTCTTGTGCTGATGCTCGGTTCTTCCATTGTGCTTGACCGTGCAGAGCAGGAGGTGGCCACTCTCGAGCAAGAGGTTGGCTCGCTTTGGCATCAATTGGACGAGCGCGCAGGAGGTGCCGGTCGTGATACGGCAGAGGGATACGGCTTAGTCGCAGGTGATGCGGAAGCCGTTTCCTACCTCGAGCTGTCCGGTGAGGACACGGTTGAGATCTACCCCTCGCAAAAGGGCGTAGGCGTGGAAATGTCAGGTCTTCTCAATGCCATTGCCGCTCTTTTGAAATAAGCATAATCAAACGAAAAACCGAATAGAATAGTAACGCGACAGAAATGTTGCCCGACGGCGGATCCGTGTGTTTAACAGTGGATCCGCCGTTTTCTTTTTTGGAGGTAAAATTGCTATGTCAAAGCACGGGGTCAGTGCAGGGACGTTGAAAAGATCGGTGGTGCTCGCCATTTTTCTTGTTGTGGTGTTTTTGTTTCTGGTCCTTCGGATCCTGGCGATCCAGGTGCTTGATTTTTCACGCTATCAGCAAAAGGTGATCGATCAGATGACCACTATGTCACCGGTTCGGGCGGCCAGGGGTGAGATCCTTGACTGCGCGGGACGTGTGCTTGCCACCAATAAGACCTCTTATCGCATTTCTCTCTTTCCCAATGTGATCGCGCAGAGCGGGGATCGGGAGGGGAACGCCGCGCGGATCGCAGGCGGGCTTGCTACCCTGATCCCGGGGGCTACGGTGGAGTCAATTCAGTCGCATATTATGCATACCACCACGCTGGAGCGCACGGTGGCGCGGTCGGTGGATCGGGGGGTGGCGCAGGCGGTACTCTCCTTTGTTGCCAAAAACGGCCTTTATGATATGGTGTCTGTTTCCGCAATTACCGAGCGCTACTATCCCTTCGGGTCGCTTGCCGCGCATCTGCTTGGCTTTGTGGGGAGCGACGGGCAGGGGCTTTACGGTATTGAGCTGCAATATGACAGCGTGCTGCGAGGGGAGGATGGCTCCTATATCACGGCGCGCGATTCCACGGGCAACGAGCTGCCCGATCAGTATGAGGCCTATGTGGCCGCCACCGACGGCAGCACGCTGCATCTGACCATCGATGCCTATGTGCAGGCCCAGCTTGAGGCGCAGCTGGAGGCCGCAAGGGTGGAGTCGGCGGCCGACAATCGGGTCTGCGGTATTGTGATGGATGTGGAAAGCGGTGCCATTCTTGCCATGGCCACCGCCCCCGCCTTTGACCCCAATACGCCGTTTTCTCTGAATGCCGCCTCCGCGGAAAAGCTCTCCGCCCTGCATCTTGAGGAGGGGAGCGCGGAGTTTGTTGCCGCCAAAAACAATCTTCTGCTTGAGACCTGGTCCAATAAAGCCATTACCGAGATCTATATGCCCGGCTCCACCTTCAAAACGCTTACCTGCTCGGCGGTGCTGGAGGAAAAGGCGGTGATCGATCTTGAGGAGCGCTTCTTCTGCAGCGGCTCGCTGCGGGTGGCGGATCGGGTGATCCATTGCCACAAGGTGGGCGGGCACGGGAGCCTTACCTTCCGAGAAGGACTGCAAAATTCCTGCAACCCCGTGATGATGACCATTGCCGCACGCCTGGGGACGGATACCTTTTATGAGTATGTCAAGGCATTTGGTATGCTGGAAAAAACGGGAATTGACCTGCCTGGGGAGGGCGGCTCGATCTTTCACGCCAAAAATTCCTTTACCGAGCTTGATCTTGCCACCGCCTCCTTCGGGCAGAACTTCAAGGTCTCCGTGCTGCAAATGATCACTGCCGTCAGTGCGGTGGCAAACGGCGGATCGCTGATGACCCCCTTTGTGGTGGAGCGCATCACAGCCCCCGACGGTACCGAAACTTACTGCCACGAGGCCGCAGAGCGGCGCTGTGCGGTGAGCCGTGAGACCGCCAATACCGTGTCTGAGATCTTAGCAGGCGGTGTGGCGGGCGAGGGTGGTGCGAAGAACGCCTATGTGGCAGGATACCGCGTAGCGGCCAAGACGGGCACCTCCGAAAAGATCGGTGATGACCCCAACGCGAGAATCGGCTCGTGTGTGGGCTTTGCCCCAGCCGATGATCCCGAGATCGCCGCCATCATTGTGGTGGATGAGCCGACCGACGGCAGTCGCTATGGCAGTGTGGTGGCCGCGCCCTATGTGGCAGGCGTGTTTGCGGGGGTGCTGCCCTATCTTGACGTAGAGCGGCGCTTTACCGAGGAGGAGGAAAAAAACCGCACCGTTACCGTACCCGACTGCAGCGGTTGGAGCCCGTCCAAGGCAACCGAGATCCTTTCCGAGGCAGGGCTTTCCTTTTCGTTTGTAGGGGAGGGAGATACGGTGACGGCGCAGCTCCCTGCGGCAGGCAGCGCCGTGCTGCTTGCGGGGGCGAGCGTGACCCTTACTCTGGGTGAGGGGAGCATTGGTGAGCGGCCCGTGCCCGACGTGGTGGGAATGAGCGCCACCGAGGCCAATCGGACCCTGGTCAATGCGGGCTTTAATGTGTCGGTGATGGGGGCGGCAGATGTCATGATTGCCGATAAAACCGTGATCGAGCAGCTTCCCTCGGCAGGCACCCCGCTTGCTGCGGGCTCGGTGGTGACGATACGCTTTTTGTTTGAGGAAAGTCGGGAATAAGGGAGGATGCGAGAATGAGACTTCGTGAATTACTGGTAGAAGCGGGCTATAAGCTGCCGATGGGGGTGGCGGATCGGGAGATCGTTGGTATCGCCTCGGATTCCCGTCGCCTTCGGGCGGGCGAGCTGTTTGTGGCGCTTCGCGGTCTTTCGGCAGACGGAAATGCCTTCCTTGAGGAGGCGATGGCACGAGGGGCGGTGTTTCTTATTTCGGAGCAGCCCCACCGAGGGCTTCCCACTCTTGTCGTGCCCGATGCCCGCGTGGCATTGGCAAGGCTTTATGATGCTTGGTACGGTCATCCCGCCCGCTCACTTTCCCTCATTGGCGTGACGGGAACCAACGGCAAGACCTCGGTGGCGACCATGCTGTTTTCGATCTTTCGTCACGCGGGATGCTCTTGCGGACTGATCGGAACGGTGGAGGCTCGCTTTGGGGATGAGGTGCTGGATGCAAGGGGAGAGAACAGCCTCGCCAACATGACAACCCCCGACCCCGCAGAGCTTTATCGCCTGCTTCGCGTGCTTTGTGACCGCGGCGCGCGCTATGTGGTGATGGAGGTGACCTCCCACGCGCTGGCTCTTTCCAAGGTGGAGCCCCTTTCCTTCTCCCTTGCTCTTTTTACCAATCTCAGCGAGGATCATCTGGATTTTCACGGCGATATGGAGTCCTATTTCCTCGAAAAGTGCAAGCTTTTTGAAAGGGCGCAGCGCGCGGTGATCTCCCATTCCACGCCCTTTGGCCGACGCCTTTGTGAGGCGCTTGACATCCCCACCTTTGCTGTATCGCCGCAGACCGTGAGAGAGGTAAAGCTTCTTGGGGCCGATGGTGTTTCCTTCACGCTTGACTTTGAGGGAGAGCCGCTCCGGCTCTCGCTCCCCGTACCGGGAGCGTTTTCCGTGGAGAACGGTGCGCTGGCCGCGGCGGCAGCTCTTTTGCTGGGACTTTCGCGCGAGACAGTCGCGACGGCGCTCTCCCAATTTGAGGGTGTGAAGGGAAGAATGGAGTGCTTTTTTGATGATCGGCAGGGGATCACCGTGATCTTTGACTATGCCCACACCCCCGATGCCTTGGAAAAGCTTCTTTCCTGTGTCAGAGGCTTTCGGAAAAAGGGGCAGCGGATCCTGCTGCTCTTTGGCTGCGGCGGCGACCGTGATCGCTCTAAGCGGCGCTTGATGGGGCAGATCGGCTCGCGTCTTGCGGATTTTTTGATCCTTACCTCGGATAACAGCCGCAGCGAGGCCCCCGAGGCGATCTTGCGGGAGATCCTCAGGGGCGTGGATAAGGAAAGACCCTTTTGTACCATTGTTGATCGCGGCGAGGCCATCCGTTATGCGGTGCTGGCGGCACGGCGAGGCGATATTCTGCTGCTGGCGGGGAAGGGGCACGAGGAGTATGAGATCCGCGGGAGTCAGCGGTTGCCCTTTTCGGAGCGGGAGATCGTGAAAAAGGCTTTGGCGGAGCGAGAGGAGGGTGCGGGGAATGAGGGTTGATCTTTGCTCCTTGCTGCGCGCGCCGCAGCATCTTGCTGCGGCGCTTGGCGCGGAGCTTTTGACCGTAGGGAGCCCTGACGGTGAGATCCGAGGGCTGGCCACCGACTCCCGCGAGGTGGTGCGGGGCGACCTTTTTGTGGCGCTGCACGGCAGGAAAAGTGATGGCTGTGCCTTCCTTGAGGAGGCGCTGGCAAGAGGAGCCTGCGGCTTGCTGTTGCCCTCCTATGTAGCCGCCCCCGAAGGCGATTACTATTGCTTTTCCGCAGAGCGCCCCGAGCAGGCATTGCTGCGCGCCGCAGCGGCACGGCGCGAGCGGACCGCCGCCCGCGTGATCGCAGTGTGCGGCAGCGCAGGCAAAACCACCGCCAAGGAGGCCATTGCCGCCATTTGTGCCAAGGGCGGCAGTGTGCGAAAAAGTGAAGGGAATTTTAACAGCACCGTGGGGATGCCGCTCTCGCTTCTTTCTATGGAGGAGGCGGATTTCTTTGTGTTGGAGCTTGGCGTCAATCACGCGGGGGAGATGGAGGCAATGGCGAGGGCGCTGGCCCCCGATCTTGCGGTGCTCCTCAATGTGGGCTCGGCCCATATCGGTCACTTTGCGGATTTTGCCGAGCTGGTGCGGGAAAAGACCTCCGTGGCGCGCTTTTTGCGGGAGGACGGTATGCTTCTGGCAAGCGAGGGACTGTCTGCCTTTTCCTTTCCCTGCAAGAGGGAGCAGATGCTTTTTTGCGGCGAGGGCGCACGCGCCGATTATCGGGCGGTAAATATTCACATTGATCAAAAGGGCACCGCCGCGGATATCATCACCCCAAAGCGTGTTATAACTAATCTCAGATGGTCGATCCCTGGGAAAATGGCGGCCTTGATGCTGACCTTTGCGGCGGCGGTGGGGGATCGGCTTGGATTTTCCTCGGAGGCGATCCGTGGGGGGCTTGCCGCGGCCGATGCTACCGCGCCACGCCTGCGGCGCCACGCCTGCGGCTCACGTCTGCTGCTGGATGATGCCTACAACGCCTCCCCCGAAACGGTGCTGTCCGCTCTTGAGGTGTTGGGACATCTTGCGGGCGACAGACCGCGCGTGGCGGTGCTTGGTGATATGCTGGAGCTGGGCGAGCTGACCGAGGCATTGCACAGTGCCGTGGGCAGGGCGGTGGTCGAGCATAGGATCGACTATCTGTTTACCTTCGGTAAGGCGGCAGAGTATATCGCGCTGGAGGCGGCTACCCTTGGTCTTGCCCGCGAGCGGATCCTTTCCTTTTCTTCCGATGAAGGGGAGGCATTGGCGCTTGCAATTCGGAAGCTGGCTCCCCCCAATGCGGTGATCTTATTTAAAGCCTCGGGAAAAATGGCGCTGGGGCAAGTGGTTGCAATGGTAAGGAGAGAATAAAATGGAACTTTATTTACACTCGGCGTTGCTCTTTTTTGCGGTTTTTTCTTTATCCGCGGCTTTTTTGCTGATTTTGGTCCCGCTTCTGCTGCGCCGCCGTGCCGCGCAGCCCATTCTTGAGATCGGGCCCTCCTGGCATAGAGTGAAGGCGGGCACGCCGACCATGGGAGGACTGGCTCTTGTGGCGGCTGCCGCATCGGTGGTGGCGGTGGATGCCGTGCTGTTGCTGCTTTCCCACCGCTCGGCAAGGGAGCTCTTTCTCCTGCCCGTGGTGGGGTATGGGCTGCTTTGCGCTGCCATCG
>JAZNFZ010000071.1:0-102521 GCA_045576195.1 Eubacteriales bacterium
CCTTTTTTATTTTGCAGTTTCATCAAGCGAGGTGATGGGTGAGCCGCTGCAGCGCAGCACGGTCGCTCCCAACATCACTGCCTCCTTTTCATCGTGTGTCACAAGAACAACAAGATGCTGCTCACCCGCCTTGATGAGAAGGGGAGCGATCCGCTCCTTCAACGCGGTATCCAGTGCGGAAAAGGGCTCGTCGAGCAGCAAGAGGTCGCCTTCATAGGCGAGGGCACGCGCCAGCGATAGCCGCTGCTTCATACCACCCGAAAGCTGGTCGGGAAAGGCCGTGGCTTCATCGCCAAGCTCCAGCATTTCAAGATACTTTTTGGCGATTCCGGAACGTTCCTTGCCTTTCGGAAGAACACATTTTATGTTTTCCTCGCAATTCAGCCAAGGAAGCAGCCGCGGCTCCTGAAATGCCACGGCGGTGCGCTCATGGGTGGAGGTAATGGTGCCGCCGTCGGGCAGATCAAGCCCCGCAAGCAATCGCAGCAGGGTGGTTTTGCCGCAGCCCGATGGCCCCATCAGGGCAAAAACACCCTTATCGGGAAAGGTAAAGGAAAGATCCTTGATCACGGTGCTCTCACCGTAGCGCCGTGTGAGGTGTTCAAGCTTTATCATGATCTGCTACCTCCCGTTTCGCTTTTTTGTTGGACAGTCGCAAGAGCGCCAGCGCTCCCTGTTCAATGGCCACACTGATGAGAATGACCGTCAAGGTGTAGGCAAACATATCTGCCGTCAGCAGATAGAGGTTTCCCTCATAAATGGCGCGACCGATGGAATTTTCGGGCACACAAAGCACCTCGGCGGCAATGCCCGCCTTCCAGGCAAGGGAAATGGCAGAGCGGGATGCCGACAAAAAGTAGGGCAACAGCGAGGGCAGGTGGATCAGCGTGAGTCTCTTTGGAGTCGAGAATTCAAAGACTCTCGCCATCTCCAAGAGCTGCGGGTCGATCTGCAGCAGTCCCTCGCGCACGTTGCCCCAAACAATGGGCAGGGCCATCATAAAGGCAATGAGCAGCGGCACCTGCTCCCGTCCCACCCAGAGAAGGATGAGAAAGATAACAGAGGCCACGGGCGTTGCCTTGAAAAGCGCAAGAATGGGGGAAAACAGATGATGGAAAAAGGGAACGCGCACCGTGAGAAGGGCAAGCAGACTGCCCCCTGCCAGCGCGAGCAAAATGCCCAGCGTAATACGTAAAAGCGAGGTGCCCACCGCCTGCCAAAAGGCAAGCGTGCCGCAAAGCTCCCACAGCGCCGCCAGTGTGGCGGCGGGTGTGGGCAGGAGCAGGGGCTTTTTAAAGAGGGCTGCGATCAACCACCAGATGCCGACCCAGAAAAGGATCGAAAAAAGGGGAGAGCAGCGCTTCAGAAGCTGCTTCATTTGCTTACATAATAGAAGGCATCCGCAGGCAGCGCGCCGCCCACAGAGGGAAGGGGCATCGTGGCAAGGAAGGTGGAAAGCGCGGTCTTCATGGCCTCACCCTCCACATAGGCAATATTGCACTTCGGAATGGCGGCTTTGGCAACGGCGGCCTGTGCGAAGATGCCCGCAGCCGCAATGGCAGCAGAGGCCTCCTCGGGATTTTGGTTGACAAACTCGATCGAGGCCTTGTATTCCTCCATAAACTTCTTCACCTCATTGGGGTGTGCCTGCAAAAACTCGTTCCGCACGACGACACAGCCCTGCACAAGTGAGCCGTTTGCAAAATGCTTGTTCCATTCTGCGGTCAGATCAAGTGCCACGTCGATCGTTCTGCCTGCCTTTGCCGCGGCATTTTTGGCGATGGTCACCATCGGCTCGGGGAGCACGGCATAATCAACAAGACCTTCGGCCACCGCCTTTTGCAGTTCGGCGGGGGCAGAGTAAGTGGTGCTGTCAAGGGTAATGCCCGTAACACCTGCTTTTTCGATCAGCGCCTTGGTGATATGAGCGGGGTTGTCAGCAGGGGTGTAAACGGTTTTGCCCACAAGATCGGAAAGCGAGGCTGCGGCAGCACCTGCAGTGGTGTTGACCACAAGATAAAGCACGCCGCCCGTGTTGAGAGCGAGCACGGTCACACCGCCGTTTGTGGCGTTGTAGAGCACGGAGGCAATGTTGGTGGGCACGGCGGCGATATCGGCCGTACCGCTGATGATGGCGTCACGCACGTTCGACTGCTTTGTTTCTATTGTGAAGCTGTAATTCAGCGCCGCGGTGCCGTTTGTCTTATTCTGCATCAGAGGGGCCATGCCAAAGCCCGTGGTGCCGTTGAGGGTCCAGACCTTGATCTCAAGGCTTGTGTCAAGCGAGCTGCCGCCATCAGGGGGCGTTGTGTCGGGGGTGTCATTGCCGTTGCACGCGATCAGCGAGACGAGCAGAAGCACGGCAAGCAAGAGAGCAAATATTTTTTTCATGATCATATCTCCTTTTCATAGTTATATAGTTCAAGCATTTTTTGCTTGTCTAACAGCAGGATGCGGCGGCCGTCCTTTTTGAGCAGTCCACCTGCCTCAAGCTTTTCAAACGCGCGGTAAAGTGAGGCTCTCCCAATATCCAGCATTTCCGCAAAGGCGGAAAGCGATGCGGGCAGCAGTACCTCATTTTCCTCCTCGCCCAAAAGCCAGAGTGCAAGGCGTCGCTCGGCGCTGCCTGCAGTAAAGCAGCGGATCTTGCGGTTGAGAAACTCCACTCGCTCGGAAAGAAGGGTGATGTAGCGGTAGAGAAAGGTGCGGTTGGATTCCAGCAGGGTAGAGACTGCCTCGCGGGAAAAGAGCAGCACCTCGCACGCGTGTCCCGCGCGGATCAGCGACAGAGGGGCGTGCTCGCGACAAAAAAGTGAGGCGGCACCGAAAACAGCTCCCGATTTCAGTGTTCGCAGGATCACACTGCGGCCGTTATCTGCGGAAAAGATGAAGGCCTCTCCCGAAAGAAGAATGCCAAGTTCGGCCCCTTTTGCCGTGCCGATCTCCTCGCCCTCGCCGTATCGGCAATGGCGGATCAGCCCCTTTTCAAGCAGTGGAGCAAGGGTGGCAGATGGGATCTCCCCGAATAGCGGGAGCGCATTTAAAAATGAAAGCATGGCTTTGATCCTTCTCACCTCCAAACTGTCTCATATGAGACAATTACAGTATAAGATATTCAGGCAAAAATGTCAAGATATTAATTTGAAGGAAGGTTTGAAAAAATGTTAATAAAGTGTTAATTACAAAGCGGGACTCTTGTCTCGGGAGGGGAATTTCCAGTATAATGGAGAAAAACGCCCTTGCTTTGAGGGCGAAAACGTGAGGTGTTCTTATGAGTATTGTAAAGCAGCAGTTCGGCATCACCCCCGACGGGTGCATGACGCATCGCTATACCATGAAAAACGAGGCGGGGATGTCGGTTTCGATCCTTGATTTCGGCGGCGCCATTCAGCAGATCCTCGTGCCCGACCGCGATGGCCGCTTTTGCGACGTGGTGGGTGGCTACGATCATATCTATGACTATTACTACGGCGACGGCTACCAGGGCGCGCTGATCGGGCGTGTGGGCAACCGCATCTGCCGCGGCAAATTCACTCTGGAGGGGAAGGATTATTCGCTTTATATCAACAACGGCGAGAATCATCTCCACGGCGGCAAGGTGGGCTTTGACCACAAGATCTGGGAAGTGACTCCAACGGACGGTGAGGAGCCCTCGCTTGCGCTGCACTATGTTTCTCCCGACGGGGAGGAGGGCTACCCCGGCACCCTTGATGTGCACGTGACCTATACCCTCAAAAAGACCAACGCCCTCTCGATCCGCTATACCGCGACCACAGACCGCACCACCATTCTCAATCTGACCAACCATTGCTACTTCAATCTCGGTGGCTTTGCCTCGGGCAAGGTCTACGATCACGAGCTGTGGCTGGATGCCGACACCTATCTGCCCACCGACGAGACCCTGATCCCCACGGGTGAGCAGAAATCGGTGGCGGGTACTCCCTTTGACTTCCGCACCCCCAAGGCCGTAGGCAAGGACTTTTTTGCCGAGGATACCGATCTGAAGCTGGGTGGCGGCTATGACCACTGCTTTAACTTTGTGGGCGGAGAGAGCAAGGAGCCTGTGTGCCGTGCCTCGCTTTATGACCCCAAGAGCGGCAGAGAGATGCGCGTGATCACCAATCAGCCCTGTGTGCAGTTCTATTCGGGCAACTTTCTCACCAACGAAAAGCACCCCTTCAAGGGCGGCTATCCGCAGGCGCAGCGCAACGCGCTGTGTCTTGAGACCCAGCATATGCCCGACAGCATCAATCAGAAGGGCTTTACCAATGTGGTGCTGAAGCCCGGTGAGAAATACGACTATACCACGGAATATGTATTTTCGGTCAAGGACTGACCCTGCCGAATGAGCCCGCCGCAAGGCGGGCTCATTTTTTATGTTCCCTTTACATAAGTTTTTTTCGGAGGTGATTTTTATGAAACAACCAAAAAGGCTTTTCCCCGGGCGTGCAATGGCGCTGCTTTTGCTGCTCCCGCTTCTTTTGACGGCAGTGCCCGTTGGTGCCGGTGAGCCCGCACCCATTGCAGACACAAGTGAGGGCCCTTCGGTTGCCTGCAAAAGCGCGATCCTAATGGATGCGACCACAGGCACGGTTTTGTTTGAGCAAAACGCGGATACGCCCTTGCCGCCCGCATCGGTGACCAAGGTGATGACGCTGCTGCTTGTGATGGAGGCGATCGAGGTGGGTGCCATCAGGCTTTCGGACATGGTTACGGTCAGTGCTAATGCTGCCTCGATGGGGGGCTCGCAGGTCTACCTCAAGGAGGGGGAGACCATGAGCGTGGAGGAGATGCTCAAGTGTGTGGTGATTGCCTCAGCCAATGACTGCGCCGTGGCGCTCGCGGAGCTGGTAGCGGGCAGCGAGGAGGGCTTTGTCAAGCGGATGAATGACCGCGCGGCTGAGCTCGGCATGAAGAACACTCATTTTGAAAACACCAACGGGCTTGACGATACCGTGGAAAATCACGTGATCTCGGCCAGGGATATTGCCATTATGTCACGGGCATTGATCGCGTATCCCAAAATTTTGGAGTATAGCGGCATCTGGATGGATACCATCCGCGACGGCGCCTTTGGACTGACCAATACCAACCGTCTGGTGCGCTTTTATCCCGGCTGCACGGGGCTGAAAACGGGCTCGACCGCCAAGGCGGGCTTTTGCATCAGTGCCACGGCAGAGCGCGACGGCCTTTCCCTGATCTGTGTGATCATGGGGGCAGAGAGCCGTGATATCCGTAATGCAGCGGCCACTAAGCTCTTGGATTTCGGCTTTGCCGGCTTTAGCGCGTATTCCGCCAAGGGTGAGGAGCGTGTCCTGCGGGTAAAGGGCGGGGTGAGCGATCACTGCGCGGTGCATTATGCGGCGTTTTCCGCCGTGATCCCCAAGGGGAGTGCCTCCCGCGTGGAGGCGAGGATCTCCTGCCCCGAATTTCTCACCGCGCCTGTGGAGGCGGGTGAGGAGATCGGTGCGGTTACATATTTGCTTGACGGAAATGAGATCGGCAGGGTGCCCATCCTCGCGCAGGAGAGCGCGGAGCGCATCACATACGGCAAGCTTTTTTGCCGTATGCTTGCTGCTTTTTCACTTGCCTGAAAAAATCTGAAAAAAATAGCAAAAAGGTATTGAATTTTTGAGACGAATTATGTAAAATGATAGAGAAATAATCGCATTCCATATGCAGAAGGTAGGTTTTACATGTCAGTTCGTCTTGTTGATTCTTATGTTGCTCCTTTCGTCAATGCGGGTGAGTATGAATATATGACCCCTATGGTGCAGGCGGCACACCGCATGCTGCACGAAAAAAGCGGTCAGGGCAATGCCTTCCTCGGTTGGCTCGATCTGCCGCGCGACTATGACAAGGAGGAATACGCCCGCATCAAGGCTGCTGCCGAAAAGATCAAAAAATCCTGCGATGTGTTTATCGTTATCGGCATTGGCGGCTCCTATCTCGGTGCCCGTGCGGTCATTGAGTTCTTGAAGTCGCCCCTTTACAACAGTCTGAAGAAGGATACGCCCGACATCTACTTCTCGGGCTGCAACATCAGTGCATCCAATATGAACGAGCTGCTTTCGATCTGCGAGGGTAAGGATGTTTGCATCAACGTGATCTCCAAATCGGGCACCACCACCGAGCCTGCCGTGGCCTTCCGCATTTTCCGCGGCCTGCTGGAGAAAAAGTACGGTGTTGAGGGCGCAAGGGAGCGGATCTTTGTGACCACTGACCGTCAAAAGGGTACTCTCAAGGGCTTTGCTGACGAGGTGGGCTACGAGACCTTTGTGGTGCCGGATGATGTGGGCGGTCGCTTCTCGGTCCTTACCGCAGTCGGCCTTCTGCCCATCGCTGTGGCAGGCATTGACCTTGACGGTCTGATGCAGGGTGCCGACAAGGCGCGCGTGGCACTGGCTGAGCCCGACCTTGCAAAAAATGATTGCTACAAGTATGCCGCCCTTCGCAACATTCTGCTTCGTCGCGGAAAGACCACCGAGATCCTGGTGGGCTACGAGCCGTTTTTGCAGCTGTTTGCCGAGTGGTGGAAGCAGCTCTACGGTGAGAGCGAGGGCAAGGACGGAAAGGGCATTTACCCCTCCTCGGTGATCTTCTCCACCGATCTCCATTCGCTCGGTCAGTATATTCAGGACGGCATGCGCAATCTCTTTGAAACCGTGGTTTCCATCAAGGATACAGGTGCAAAGTGTGCGATTCCCGACGATCCGAAGAACATTGACGGTCTCAACTTCCTTTCGGGCAAGGACCTTGGCTTTGTCAACAGCATGGCAGAGCAGGGCACCCTCTTTGCACACGTGGACGGCGGTGTGCCCAACATTCTCCTTGAGGTGAAGGATCGCTCGCCCGAGTCGCTTGGCTATATGATCTACTTCTTTGAAAAGGCCTGTGCCATCTCGGGCTATATGCTGGGTGTCAATCCCTTTGACCAGCCCGGTGTGGAGGCCTATAAGAAGAATATGTTTGCCTTGCTCGGCAAGCCCGGCTACGAGGAACAGAAGGCGCTGCTTGACGCGCGTCTTGCAAAATAAAAAAGCAAAATGCAAAAAAGTGCCGAAAATATCTCGGCACTTTTTTGCAAATTGACCAAAAATGCCAAAAAAATGTCGAAAATTTTGCAAAAAAGTGGCAAAAAACACTTGAAAAAGAATTCAACTTCGTGTATAATGAAATAAACGAAGCACACAAACGCTTCGCTAAGCAACAAATTTGGGAGGAACAACGGCAATGCTAAAATTAATGATTGGCGTAAAAGGAACAGGCAAGACCAAGGCCCTAATCGAAAAGGTAAACATGGCTGCCAAGGAGTCGCACGGAAACGTGGTCTGCATCGAGAAAGGCACCCAGCTCCGCTTTGATATCAAGTCCAATGTCCGTTTGGTTGATACAGAAGAATACATGATCGACAATGCAAAGGCTCTTTACGGTCTTATCGCCGGTATCCTCGCCAGCAACTATGATATTACCGACCTTTTTGTGGATAACACGCTGAAGATCTGCAAGAACGACACTGCTACTGTTGAGGAGCTGATCGAGCGGCTGGATGTGCTGCTTGCCAAGCATGACCTTAACGTGTTTATGACCGCCTCCATTCCCGTGGAGGAGGCAAGCGATCTTGTCAAAAAGCATCTGTAATCAATAAAAAACCGTGCTCGTTTTACGAGCACGGTTTTTTTATGCTTTTTTGGCTGCGGCACGGCTCTCAAGCAGTGAGGCGACCTTGGCCGCGATGAGATAACCGAGGAAGCAGGGGATGAGGATGAGCAGCAGGCAGTAAAGCAGCGTAATGGGGAGATCGGAGAGGTGATACGGTGCGCCCATCATGGTGTACGCGATCTCGCTGACGATCTCAATGATGCAATGGATAACGGTTACCGAGGCCATAGAGAGCATCAAGGAACGAAGGAGCGGATTGCTGCGGTCGAAAAACGAGGGAAAGGGGAGGAGGGGCTCGGCTGCCGCGGGTGCTGCCCCCAGCGTTCTGCTTGCCTTTTCCAGTGCCAGGGTCCTTTCGCGGTGATCGCGCATTGCTCGGCTTGCATGGAGGGCAAGGGCAAGGATTTCAATGGCCTCGACGAGAAAGGAAACAAGATATAGGCTATAATCCATGGTCAGATCGATGCTGCCCGAAACAAAGGAGAGCGAGAGAAAGGAGGAGAGATATTTAAAGACCACGGCACCATAGGAAAGAAGCAGCAGCGGCACACACTCCCGCAGAGTGTGGCGGTGCAGCGCGTGAAGCAAAAAGGCAAAGGCCAGCGCAATGCCGAAGATCTCAAGCCAGTGCTGCAGAAAATCGAGGAGATCATACCAAAGGGTATCGGTCAGCACTGCATCCATCATCACGGATTGCAGCAGCGGGATGAGAAGAAAGCCGTATAGGGCATAAAACAGAAACAGAACTATGGCAGGTATCTTAAGATCGGATCGGTTCATTGAGGCTCCTTCGCAGCAGCCCTGCTGCTTTTTTATCAGAAATTAAAATTATTATAGCACAAGCCGCCTCATCTGTCAAGAATTGGAGCACCGCGGAAAATCAAAGCATTTTTTTCATCAAGCCCCGCCCCCTTGCATACAATAGGAGAAAAGGAGTGTGATCTTGTGAGAGACGGTGGAATGATCAACTGGGAATATGTAATGGATGCAGCAGGCGCGCTGGCAAGTGAGGGTGATATGGTGCGGGTCGAGACACTGACGCGCTCTGTTCTGGGGCGCGAGATCCCCCTGATCACCCTGGGGAAGGGCGAAAAAAGCGTGCTTTATGTGGGCGCACATCATGGGATGGAATGGATCACTGCAGGGGTGCTGATCGATTTCGCAAGGGATCTTGTGTCGGCCTATCTTGCGGGAAGATCGGTTTTTGAATACCGCGCCGAGCATCTCCTTACGGCTCGCAAGATCTATATTGTTCCGATGCTCAATCCCGACGGCGTGGCGTACAGTCAATGCGGCGTGGAGGAGCATCATCCCTTGCGCGAGCGCTTGCTCCGAATGAACGGGGAGGCGGGTGAGGATTTCTCGCGCTGGCAGGCGAACGGACGCGGGGTAGACCTGAACCACAATTATGATGCGGGCTTTTTGGAGTACAAGGAAAAGGAGCGGCAGGCGGGACTTTTGAACGGCGCGCCCACCAGATACAGCGGCGAGTATCCCGAATCCGAGCCCGAGACCGCCGCGCTCTGCGCGCTGATCCGCGGGCGGCGCGAGGAGCTTGGCGGTGTGCTGACCCTCCACACCCAAGGAGAGGAGATCTATTGCAGCTGCGCCGATCGGATGACGGCAAAATGCACCGCCATCGGCAGGCTGTTGCAGCGATACACGGGGTATCGGCTGGCAAGTCCCACGGGTCTTGCCGCCTTTGGCGGTCTTACGGATTGGTGCATTGCCGCACAGGGGCTACCCGCCTTTACGCTGGAGTGCGGTCTTGGAGAAAATCCGCTGCCTGCCTCGCAACGCGCGGTGATCCTCGAGCGGCTGCGCCATGCGCTTTTTGCCTTTCCGTTCTGGGTATAAAAAAGCAGGCAGCAACATAGGGTTGTCCCCTAAAGGACAGTTTTACCAACCGCCAAAAAATATAAACCGCAGATTGATTTTCTGCGGTTTTTGTGATATAATAGAGTGTATGATTAACACTGTGCATAAAGGTGTTTTGTTACGATAAATCCGAACGATAAATGAGAATTTGACGAAGGAGACTTCATCATGAGATATGTAAAGTTAATTATATTAACTATCATCGGTTGCATCGTTTTTTCTTCTTGTAGCATCGTAGGTAGCGGGCAAGCCGAATACTTTGGCTTCAAAACAAGTGTGTTTACTGTTATCGACGAGAATGACACACACAGTGGCTTTCATGGTGATGGCTCCTATTATCTAATTTTGGACTGCTCAGAAAAAAGAGAGCAAGCAATGGAACTTATCAAGGATTGGACACCGCTTCCTCTTACGGAGAATTTGCAGTTGATTATGTATGGCGGTGAAAAGAATGGTGAGAGCTATGGCTATAATCTCGCAGAAGAAGCACATTGGCCTATTATTAATAACGGCGTTTATAAATTTGTTGATCGCTACTCAGGACCGGGCGATAAGTCAGATGATACAAACCTATTTAACAGATACTCTTATAATTTTTCTATTGCAGCATATGATTTAGATACTGACACATTGTATTATTTTGAATTTGATACTTAATTGTTAGTCAAATTCCAATTTGTCTAACGGATTTGCACCGCACTAAAGCCTCCCTTGTGTAAAGGGAGCCTTTTTGTTTATCTATGTCTCGTCAATTTTTCTGACAAGCACTGCATTTGTGGATACAAATGTAAAACACGGCATATCTCGAAAGAGGTATGCCGTGTTTTTGAAAACTATCCTTTAGAGCGATGCCATATTGCTGCCTGCTTTTTTGCGGTGGAGCTTATGACTCCTCGCCGAATAAATTGATCTGTGCGCCCTCTCGCGGGGTACCGTGGTAGGGGAGCCCCAGATGCTCATAGGCACGCCTTGTCACACACCGCCCGCGGGGGGTGCGGGAGAGGAAGCCGATCTGCATGAGATAAGGCTCATAGACATCCTCAAGGGTAACTGCCTCCTCGCCAATGGTGGCGGAAAGGGTCTCAAGACCCACGGGACCGCCATCGTAAAAGTTAATGATGGTGGTGAGCATACGGCGGTCGATGTTGTCAAGGCCGAGATGGTCGATCTCCAGACGCTGCAGCGCGAAATTGGCAATGTCAGAGGAAATGGTGCCGTCGCCGTTGACCTCGGCAAAGTCACGTACACGCTTGAAAAGACGGTTGGCGATGCGGGGTGTGCCGCGGGAGCGGGAGGCGATCTCAATGGCACCGTCATCGGAGATCGAAAGCCCCAGGATCCCCGCGCTTCGGCGAACAATATCGGCCAGCTCCTCGGGGGTATAGAGATCGAGCTTGAGCAGCACACCAAATCGGTCGCGCAGCGGCGTGCTCAGCTGTCCTGCGCGCGTGGTGGCACCGATCAGCGTAAATTTGGGCAGATCAATGCGGATGCTACGTGCTGCAGGTCCTTTGCCGATGATAATATCCAGCGCATAGTCCTCCATTGCGGGGTAGAGGATCTCCTCTACGGCACGGGAAAGACGGTGGATCTCGTCAATAAACAGTACATCTCCCTCGGAAAGGTTG
Organism: Eubacteriales bacterium; assembly: GCA_045576195.1. Classification (GTDB taxonomy): domain Bacteria; phylum Bacillota; class Clostridia; order Oscillospirales; family CAG-272; genus Firm-07. Next base: position 11,169 of record JAZNFZ010000071.1, read on the forward strand.
GTCAGCAGTGCCGCAAGGTCGCCCTGCTTTTCGATAGCGGGACCCGAGGTCACGCGGATGTTTACCCCCAGCTCATTGGCGATGATGGAGGAAAGCGTGGTCTTTCCAAGTCCGGGAGGGCCGTAAAGCAGTACGTGGTCAAGCGGATCGTGGCGCTTTTTTGCGGCATTGATGTAGACGCGCAGATTTTCCTTGACCTTTTCCTGGCCCACGTAATCGTCAAGAGTCTGCGGGCGCAGGGTAATGTCGGGCTCGGTATCCTCTGCGGTCTCGGCGGTGGAGAGAATGCGGCTTTCAAAATCAAAATCGCTGTCGTCTGTGATAAAGCTCATATGCACTCCTCCTTATTTCATCATTTTTTTGAGAGCGGCACGAATGATGCTCTCAAGATCCAGATTGGTCGTGTCAATGCTGTGCAGGGCAGTAAGGATCTCACTGCGGCTGTAGCCCAGCACCAGCAATGCCTCCTGTGCCTCGTTCATCTTCCCGCCCGCAGCCGTGGCGACAGCTGCGCTGCCCGCGGTAGCGGCAGGGGAGGAGAGATCGGTGCCAAAGCCCTCTGCCGAGAGCTTGTCGTGCAGCTCGAGGATAATGCGCGCTGCCGTTTTCGGACCAATGCCGTTTGCTCTTGAAATGGCCTTTTTGTCATCGGTGCAGATGGCAAGCGCCAGCTTTTCAGGCGTGAAGCAGGAGAGAATGGCAATGGCTGCCTTGGGACCGACACCGGAGACGGTCAGCAGGAGCTTGAAGGTATCAAGCTCTGCCTCGGTAAAGAAGCCAAACAGCTCCATATCGTCCTCGTGTACGGCAAGGTGGGTAAAGAGCCGAACCTCCTTTCCCTCGGCCGCAAGGGGCAAAAGAGAGTCGTAGGTGTTGCTGCTGATGATCAGCTTAAAGCCAACACCGCCCGCATTGACCACGGCAAAGGTGGGCTTCAGGAGAGCAAGCGGGCCGCTGATAAAATAAAACATAGGGAAGCCTCTGCTTTCTTTTGATTTTGTGGAGAAAGGGAGAAAAATGCTTGAAAAATGTGAAAAACGCAAAAAGAAGTCTATTAAATAGCAATATGTGTCTTAAAACCAAGCGAAAAATGGGGTTAATTTTGCCCGTCGGCAGGCAGCGAGGCGCGGTGGATGGCGCGCTCCAGCTTGATTCGGTCAATATCCATATCACGTCCGCACCCAAGACAAACGATGCGGCAGATGCTGCCTACGCGCAGGATGCGAAAGGCACGGTTGCCGCAGGGGTGCGGCTTTTTTAATTCTACGGTGGTATTGGGAGAGAGCTTCAGGATCTGCATAGGGGTATCTCCTTTATAATTCTCCGCTTCAGTATACCATAATTTTTGTAATATGTAAATATAAAATAATGTTTTTTTAAAATTTATAGAAAGTGTTTGACGGAAGGGGAAAAGTGTGCTATAATGGAAAAGATTAAAACAGTATACTGCAGTAGTGTTTCCGCTTTTGGGCGGAGCCTTGGAAAGGAGGCGCTTGCATGATCATTCTCGGCATTGACCCGGGGCTTGCGATCGTGGGCTGGGGTGCGGTAGAGTGCATAGGCGGAAAATTCAGAACGCTGGGATACGGCTCGATCCAGACCCCTGCGGGCACCACCACGGAAAAGCGCCTTTCGATGATCTATGAGGGGATCAACGAGCTTTTCCTTCGTTATCACCCCGATGAAATTGCTGTGGAGGAGCTGTTTTTCAACACCAACATCACCACCGGCATCCGCGTGGCGGAGGCGCGAGGCGTGATCCTGCTTTGTGCCGAGCAGCACGGTGCTCGGATAGCGGAATACACGCCGCTTCAGGTCAAGCAAGCGGTGGTGGGCTACGGCCGCGCCGAAAAAAAGCAGGTGATCACGATGGTCACAATGATTTTGGGGCTGCCGAAGCCCCCGCGCCCCGACGATACCGCAGATGCCCTGGCCATTGCCATTTGCCACGGCCATTGCGGTGGCTCGCGTCTGGCAAGGTATTACAATAACTGAACGAGGAAATAGTATGTGGACTTCACAAAATTGGAATGATTATGAGCTTCTTGACACCTCCGACGGGGAGCGTCTTGAGCGCTGGGGCAAATATGTTCTGATCCGTCCCGACCCCCAGATCATCTGGCACGGTGAGCAAAAGCACCCTCTTTGGAAAAAGGCTGACGGCGTGTATCGTCGCTCGCACGCGGGCGGTGGCGCCTGGAAGCAGAACCGCCTGCCCGAGCAGTGGCACGTGGGCTACGGCAACCTGAAATTTCTGATCCGCCCCATGGGCTTTAAGCACACGGGTCTTTTCCCTGAGCAGGCCGCAAACTGGGATTGGTTTTCCCAAAAGATCCGTGAGGCAAAAAGACCCATCAAGGTGCTCAACCTCTTTGCCTATACGGGCGGAGCTACCGTTGCCGCGGCGGCTGCGGGTGCCTCGGTTGTTCACGTGGATGCCGCAAAGGGCATGGTGCAGCAGGCCAAGGAAAATGCAAGGCTCTCGGGGCTTGAAAATGCGCCGATCCGCTATATTGTAGATGATTGCAAAAAGTTTGTGGAGCGCGAGATCAAGCGCGGCAATTTTTACGACGGCATTATTATGGACCCTCCCTCCTACGGCAGAGGCCCGTCGGGTGAGGTGTGGAAGATCGAGGACTGTGTGGACGAGCTGGTGGAGCTTGCCGCAAGGCTTCTTTCAAGAGAGCCCTTGTTTTTTCTGATCAATTCCTACACCACGGGGCTCTCTCCCTTGGCGATGAGCTATATTCTGGATCTCCGTGTCAAGGCTCGCTTCGGCGGTGTGACCCGCGCGGAGGAGCTCGGCCTTAAGGTGACGCGCACGGGCAGCTTTTTACCTTGCGGCGCCAGCGCGCGCTGGGAATTGGAGTGAGTATGGCAGAAGTCTTTATTCATGCAAAGGATCTGCGCTATTCCTATAGCGCTGAGGGCGAGGCAGAGGTGCCTGTGCTGCGCGGTGTTTCCTTTGATATCAAAAAAGGGGAGTATGTGGCTATTTTAGGGCACAACGGCTCGGGCAAATCTACCCTTGCCAAGCTCCTTAATCTGATTTTGGATGCCGAGTCCGGCGAGCTTAGCGTGGCAGGCATCGATCTTACCGATCCCGCGCTTACCGAGGATCGGATCTTTGAGCTGCGCCGCAATGTGGGCATGGTGTTTCAAAACCCCGACAATCAGCTTGTGGCGACCATCGTGGAGGAGGATGTGGCCTTCGGTCCCGAAAATCTTGGCGTCCCCTCGGCTGAGATCCGCCGCCGCGTGGACGAGGCGCTGGAAATGGTGGGGATGAGTGCCTACGCGCATCACGAGCCCAGCCGCCTTTCGGGCGGTCAGAAGCAGCGCGTTGCCATTGCGGGGCTGCTTGCCATGATGCCGTCCTGTATGATTTTTGATGAGTCCACCGCAATGCTTGACCCTGCGGGTCGCCGTGAGGTGATCGATACCATTGAAAGACTCAATCGGGAGCGGGGCATCACGGTGCTGACCATCACACACTATATGAACGAGGCGGCGCGAGCCGATCGCGTGATCGTGATCGACGACGGTCTGGTGCTGATGGACGGCACGCCGCGCGAGGTCTTCTCGCACCCTGCAGCGCTTGCGGCCGCAGGGCTTGATGTGCCGCAATGCACCTCGCTTGTGCACGGACTGCGCGAGGAGGGAATTGACATTGCGGGAGAGCCGATCTCGACCGAGGAGTGTGCAGATCTCATCTGCCGTGCGCTAAAGGAGGGGAACTATGGCGACAGTCACGCTTGAGAATGTCAGCTATACCTACGGACGGGGAACTCCCTTTGAGATCAAGGCGCTCGATCACGTTTCGCTGTCGGTCAAAAGCGGATCGATCACGGGGATCATCGGGCATACGGGCTCGGGAAAATCCACCATGGTGCAGCTCCTTAACGGTCTTGAGAAGCCCGATGAGGGCAGAATCCTGCTTGACGGCAAGGACATCTGGGAAAACCCAAAGAATATGAAGCAGATCCGCTTTCGGGTGGGTCTTGTGATGCAGTATCCCGAGTACCAGCTCTTTGAGGAGACGATCCGCGAGGATATTGCCTTCGGCCCGCGCAATATGGGTCTTGACGAGGCGGAGATTGAGCGCCGCGTGATGCAGGCGGCCGCCCTTGTGGGGCTTTCTGCCGAGCAGCTTGAAAAATCCCCCTTTGATCTTTCGGGAGGCCAGAAGCGCCGTGCCGCCATCGCAGGCGTCATGGCAATGCGCCCCGAGGTGCTGGTGCTGCATGAGCCCGCCGCGGGGCTTGATCCGCGGGGCAGAGATGCCATTTTGCAGGGCATTTCCCGCTACCGCGCGGAAACGGGAGCCACGGTGATCATTGTCAGCCATAGCATGGAGGACATGGCCACCTATTGCGACGACGTGATCGTGATGGCCAAGGCAAGGGTCTTTCTGTCGGGCTCGCGCGATGCGGTGTTTGCCCGCGCGGATGAGCTGTTTTCCGTGGGGCTGGATGTGCCGCAGATCTCTCGCCTGATATGGCTGCTTCGGGAGCGCGGCATAGAGCTGCCCTCCGATATCTATACGGTAGAGGCGGCACTTGCCGCCGTAAAAAAATTATTTCGGTAAAGGAATTGCAAGCCCATTATGAATACCATTGCTTTTGGGCAGTATTTTCCTGCCCACTCCCCCCTGCATCGGCTGGATGCGCGTATAAAGGTCATTCTCACCATCCTTTATATCGTGGCTGCCTTCCTTTGCAAAAACGTGCTGGCCTTTGCCGCCCTGGCACTCTCCGCACTCTTTCTCATCCTCCTCAGCCGCATACCCGTAAGGGTGGTGCTGCGGTCGATCAAGCCCCTGATCTTTATTATGCTTTTTACCGTGATCATCCATCTTTTCTGGTCGTCGGGAGAAACGCTGCTGCTTCATTTCTGGCGGATCAGTATTTATCTTGAAAGCATCTATAACGCGGTGTTTATGGTGGTTCGCATTCTGGTGCTGATCTTAGGTACGGGCATGTTTTTGACCTACACCACCACACCTATTGAACTGACCGATGCCATTGAGAGCCTTCTCTCGCCCCTGCGGCTGATTCGCCTTCCCGTGCACGAGTTTGCCATGATGATGACCATTGCGCTGCGCTTTATTCCCACCCTGATGGAGGAGACCTCGAAGATTATGAACGCGCAAAAGGCGCGCGGCGTGGATTTTTCGGAGGGCGGGCTGATCAAAAGAGCCAAGGCTCTGATCCCGATCCTCATACCGTTGTTTGTTTCCTCCTTCCGCAGAGCCGACGAGCTGGCGCTGGCAATGGAATGCCGCTGCTACCGTGGGGGTAAGGGAAGGACCAAAATGACGGTGCATCGGCTCCATTTCCGTGATTTTGCCGCTCTGTTTCTGATGCTCGCTTTCGGCGCGGCACTGCTTTATCTCAACCATCTGGCCATCGGCTATACGAGGTGATGCAATGAAGCTGTTGTTAACGGTTGCCTACGTGGGAACGGCGTATTGCGGCTATCAGGTCCAGCCCAACGGCGTGACCGTGCAGGAGGCGCTCAACACCGCCGCCAAGGCACTCTTTGGTGTGGACTGTGACATCGTGGGCTGCAGCCGCACGGATAGCGGCGTGCACGCCAGAGCCTTTCAAGCCACGGTTTGCGAAAAAGGGAAATCGGGGCTTTCCACCACGCTGCCGCCCTCTCGGGTGCCGCGGGCGATGAACGCCTTTTTACCAAAGGATATTTCGGTGCTTGCCGCCCGTGCGGTGGAGGATTCCTTCCACGCCCGCTATGATGTGCATTCCAAGGAGTATGAATATCTGCTCCTCAATACGCGGGAGCGCGATCCTTTTCTCGCGGATCGTGTCTGGCACTACCCGACCCCGCTTGATGAAAATGCCCTTTGCCTGATGAACAGGGCAGCAGAGGCCTTTGTCGGCACCAGGGATTTTTCCGCCCTGCGCGACGGGGGCGCGGATGCTGAGGAGAATGCAGTCCGCACCGTGTATTCCGCCTCGGTGACAAGAAGGGGAGATCTGATCTCCTTTCGAGTGCGCGCCGACGGATTTCTTTATCATATGGTGCGTATTATGATGGGCACACTCATTGCGGTAGCAAAGGGGAAGATCCCCGCCGACGAGATCGAGGCGCGCCTTCTTACGCTTGACCGCGCCAAAATGGGCGAGACCGCGCCTGCCGCGGGGCTTTATCTTGACCGCGTATTTTACAAGAACTAAAAGTCAAATCAAAGATAAACTTTTGAAAAAATAGACAAATACACCCTTTCAGGTATGTCGGAGCTTGTTATGAAACGCTTTTCTATCTTTCTTATGTGTTTGTGTATGATGTTCAACTGTTTCGTACTTTTAACATTTGCCCATTCTGGGAAAACAGATGCAAATGGTGGCCACACAAATTATGCTACTGGGGAATATCATTATCATCACGGCGAATCAGCACATCAGCATCCTAATGGTAAATGCCCTTATGAAACCAAAAACAATATAATAAATATCTTCATATATATCGTGCTGGGTGGAGTTGGCTTGTTTGTGCTGTGGAATTTGGTTATATCACCGCTTATACATCCTTCGGAGATGAAATCACCCCAAAACGACAAAACCCCATCACTATCAGAGGCATCCTCTTTGCCTCAAAAAGAGTCGCAGCAGCATTTGAATATTTCTGCATCTTCTGCTGTGACTAAGGAAGTTCCTTCGTTGACAAATGTTAACTCAACAAAAACACATTATACCTCGGTGAGGCAACCACCTGCACCTCGTCCGTTTTTTGGTTCAATTCCGTCAAAAGGTACTCATATCAGCCAACCTCCTGTTGTTGCAAACGGTAGCCTATCAGATCATCCTGATATTTTAGGAGTGGACCGTGCTTATTTAACAGAAAAACAGGCTTTAGCTTATGCCCTCTCGATTGAAACGCCGCGCGGAAAAAAGGCCGTTACAGAACAAATCCTTCTTGACAACATTGAGACTGAAGATGGTACAAAGCCATTTCGTGTCACCTGCTCTACCACTTCTCTTAATTCTTATCAGCAATATCGCACTACGCTTGTTTCTTGTACTTGTAAGGATTATCAGACACGTCATTTGCCCTGCAAGCATATGATTGCGCTAGCAATCAATATCAATGCTATCACGGTGGATATGGAAGTGTTGCAAAAACGTTAATTAAAAAAATATCGCCCGAGTGGAGGGTAAGGAAGGTTATTATGGAAGGAATTGCTGTCATTATAGGACTTTGTGTTTTTCTTATCCCTTTAATTTACGTTATACGCGAAATTGCAGAAGGTATTTCTAGGAAAAGACAATTGGATAATCCTTATGTCAATACCAAATCCAAAGCATATTTGGAAGCTGAATTTCGCAGGATTGCTGCACGAAATAAAAATTGGGCGGAAGCGCTTGAATACATGAATAAATGTTATTGTCTTCAAATCTCTCAAGATGAAATATTAGAAATGAGCAGACACGAAGAACCCCTTATTTCCTTGGCACAAAAAATAACGACGGGCAAGCCTACTGTTATGTTCTATATGTTCTCGATGCATAACATGTTGGTTGATTTGATGGCTGAAATGCAACTCGATGAAACAAGTCAATCTTCTATTGTCTCTGATTTTTTAGCTTCAATTTCATGTGTTACTGACGAAGTAATTGATAAAATCGCAAAATCCTTTGCTGCTAATTTATCCGAGAAGTTGTATTTTTTGAAAGAAAAAATCAATTATGAATTAGCTGCGCTTGGTTTTATTATGCAGTATGGTGTTGATTCAGGTAAAACTTATATTTGTGATAAGGTAAACGGAATTCGCAGAAAAAGAGAGACTTATGTATCAATCTTGCGTTCTTCGTTATCTTGACCGCGTGCTCTATCGGGAGCCGTAAGGACCGCACGGATTTTCTATATCAAATAAAGGAGGAAGGACCATGAATGACGAGATCAAGGACCGCGAGGTGACGGATGCCGAAGAGGCATTGCTGCCCGAGGCAGAGGTGGGCGCTACCGACTATTGGAAAAAAAGCGCTTCTACCTATACGCTGATGGCGCGGATCCTCACCGTGGCGCTGGTGCTGTTTTTGGTGTTTTTCTCTATGTTTTATTCAAGGGCCTTCTCTCACCGAGGCTTCCACTACTTTGTAAAGGATCTGCTGGCGCTGGCGGGCACCTCGCCCGAGCAGTCGGGCAAGGTCTATTACACACCGAGCGAGGGCGAGAGCCATATTTTTGCCTTCCGCGGCGGCGTGGCGCAGGTCAACACCACGGGAGTTGAGGTCTGCTCGGCAGACGGCCGTCGGCTTTTGCGGGTGGAGCACGCGCTCACCACACCGCGCGCTGCCTGCTCCCGCAAATATCTGGTGGCGTATGATTTTGGCGGCACCTCCTTTGTGGTGTGCAATTCCTATGCCGAGCTTTACCGTGCCGAGACTGCGGATCCCATTTCCTATTGCGCGGTTTCGGATTCGGGGCATTTTCTTCTGGTGACCCGCTCGGAAAACGCTCTGACCTCGGTGCTGCTTTACAATGCAAGCTGTGAGCAGATCCAGAAATTTGAGCGTGCCTCCGCCACTATCGGCGCAGCTGTTTCGGATAACGGCAGCTATGTGGCCCTGGTGGGACTTTCCCTTGAGTCGGGCGAGAAGGTGGCGCGGCTTGATGTGTTTGAGATCGGAAAAGCAGAGCCGAGGGCGAGTGTTCGCCTGAACGGTGAGGTGCCGCTGCGGGTGGACTTCCTGTCCTCGCGTCAGCTGGTGCTGCTGACCGACAAGGGCACCTATACCTATCAGACCGACGGGAAGCAGCTTGGCAGTGTTGCTCACGGTGAGGATACTCCCTATTCCTTTGCCGTGGGAGATGCCTCCCTTGCGCTGGTGCTGAAGACCGACTCTGCCACCACCCCTTACCGCATTCTGGTGGTGAACAGGAGGGGAGAGGCGCTCTATAACAGTGTCTTTGCCGATGAGGTGATCGCGGCTTCACTTTTCGACGGTGTGCTGTTTTTGCTGTCGCCTGACCGTGTGACAAGAGTCGATCTTGGCAAAGGCGAGACGGATACCGTCCCTTGCACTGTGGGTGCTGTAGGGCTTTCCGCTCTTGCTGATGACCGCGTGCAGGTCTTTTACGAGGCTGTTGCGGTGTATGTTTCGTTTGATGATTGAGTGAAAGGAGATCCCCTTTTGCGGGAGTGTAAAATATTGCGATGGTAATGTGTGTGAAATGTCAGAAGCGTGTGGCAACCGTGTTTGTCACAAAGGTGGAGAACGGACAGCGCAAAACCGAGGGACTTTGTATGAAGTGCGCCAAGGAGCTGGGCTTTCCCACCGAGCAGATGATGGGCAATGTGATGGGCAAGCTTGGCATCACCCCCGATCAGCTGGAAAATGTGGAGGAGGAGCTGAACGGCCTTATGCAGGGCATGGGGCTGCCCAGTGAAAATGATGATGGGGAGGATGGCGGTGCTCCTGCCATTGATTTTCCCAAGATCTTTCGGGAAAGCGGCCTTTTTTCGGATAATGAGGAGAAGGCAAATGCTCAAAAGGAGCGAAAAGAGGGAAATGTCAAGCTGCCACGCGAAAAAAAGCGCAAGTTCCTTGATACCTACTGCCGAAATCTCACAAGAAGCGCCGCGCAGGGGCATCTCGACCGTATTGTCGGCCGCGAGCGCGAGCTGGCGCGCGTGATCCAGATCCTTTGCCGCAGACAAAAGAATAACCCCTGCCTCATCGGTGAGCCGGGTGTGGGTAAAACCGCCATTGCGGAGGCGCTGGCACAGCGAATTGCGGAAAATAACGTGCCCTACAAGCTGCGTGGCAAGGAGGTCTATCTGGTCGACCTTACCGCGCTTGTGGCGGGTACGCAGTTCCGCGGTCAGTTTGAGTCGCGCATCCTGGGGCTTCTGAAGGAAGTGACCGATGCGGGGAATGTGATACTGGTGATCGATGAGGTGCATAACATCGTGGGCACGGGCGACTCGGAGGGAAGTGTCAATGCCGCCAATATTTTAAAGCCCGCGCTTTCCCGCGGCGAGGTGCAGATCATCGGCGCCACCACGCTGAATGAATACCGCAAGTATATTGAAAAGGATACCGCTCTTGAGCGCCGTTTTCAGCCCGTTACCGTCAACGAACCCTCGATCGATGACTCCGTGGAGATGCTGCGGGGCATCAAGCATTATTACGAGGCCTTCCATTCGGTCCTGATCCCCGACGAAACGCTAAGGCGCGCCGTGGTGCTCTCGGAGCGTTATATCACCGACCGTTATTTGCCCGACAAGGCCATTGATCTGCTGGATGAAGCGGCCGCAAATCTCTCCCTGAACAGCTCCGTTTTAAACGAAAGTTACGAGATAAAAGAACAATTGTTGCTCGAAAAGGAAAAACGGGAGCAAATTGAGGCAAAGGAAGCGGGCGACGAGGAGGCCGAGAAAAAGCGCTTTGAGGAGCTGGCACGCATCAAGGCAAACGAGCTTCGCCTCTCGGAGCGGCTCTCTCAGATCGAGCCTGATTGCGGCAAGGTGATCCTCGGCACTGAGGATCTGGCGCAGGTCATTGAGATCTGGACGGGCGTGCCCGCCTCCAGCATCTCGGAAAACGAGTTTGAGCGCATCAGTGGGCTTGAGGCACGGCTGAAGCAGCGCATCATCGGTCAGGATGAGGCGGTTGGTGCTGTGGCAAGGGCCATCAAGCGCAACCGTGCGGGTGTTTCCTATAAAAGAAAGCCGGTCTCTTTCATTTTTGCAGGCCCCACGGGTGTGGGTAAGACCGAGCTTGTCAAGACCCTTGCGGCGGATCTGTTCGATTCTCCCGAGACCTTGATCCGCCTTGATATGTCCGAATTTATGGAAAAGCACTCGGTCTCCCGCATCATCGGCGCCCCTCCCGGATACGTGGGGTATGACGAGGCAGGGCAGCTGACTGAAAAGATCCGCCGCCGCCCCTATTCCGTGGTGCTGTTTGACGAGATCGAAAAGGCACATCCCGATGTGCTCAATGTGCTGCTGCAGATCCTCGATGACGGCAGGATCACCGATGCCCACGGCAAGACTGTGAATTTTGAAAACACCGTGCTGATCATGACCACCAATGCGGGATCGGATAAGGCGGGAGCTCTCGCGGGCTTTGCCACCGAGGAGGGTGCGCAGACCAAGGCGCGCACCGAAAAGGCGCTTTCCACCTTCCTTCGTCCCGAATTTCTCAACCGAGTGGACGAGGTCATTACCTTCCGTGCGCTGGATGAGCAGGATTTTGTCAGGATCGCAGCCATTCTCGCGGGCGAGCTGATCACGGCGCTGGCAGAGCGGGGAATCACGCTGCGCTTCACCGATCAGGCACTCGCACTCATCGCGAGGGAGTCCTATTCGCACAAATACGGCGCGCGCAATATGCGCCGCTATATCCAGACCCATGTGGAGGATGTCCTGGCGGAGAAGATCGTGGCTTCCTACAAAGCTCCCATCTCCCACGCCGACGTCAGAACAGAGAAGGGAAATTTGAAGATCGAGGTAATTTGATAACGAAAAACACGACAAATAAATATTATGGGAGGTAAAACAATGAGAAAACGCATTCTTCTTACGCTCGCGGCACTTTTGTGCCTGCTTTGCACCATCGCGCTGAGCTCTTGCGAGAGAGAACACACCTGGATGACCGCTTACGAGTACGATGCCACTCACCATTGGGTGAAATGCGGACATTGTGACGCCACCAAGGAAGCTGCCGTGCATAATGTAGATTCTAAAGGTCTTTGCACCGTTTGTCACCAACCCCTGCTCGGCAGCGAAGGGATCAAGTATACTCTTTCTGACGACGGCACCCATGCTACGGTTGTGGGCTATGACGGCACGGCAAAGGATGTTGTCATCGGCGCCTTGTATCAGGGTAAACCCGTGACCCAAATTTATTATAATGCATTCGAGGATCGTGCCGACTTGACCTCTGTTATCATTCCACCCTCCGTCACAGAGATTACGGGGTATGCATTCTCCGGCTGTACGGGGCTCACATCGATTACAATTCCCGCTTCTGTGACGAGTATTGGCCCTGCTGTATTCGATCGCTGTACGGGCATCACATCTGTTACGGTGGAAACGGGCAATGCGGTGTATCACAGCGCAGATAACTGCGTGATCGAAACCGCTACGGGAACGCTTGTTGCGGGCTGTAAAAGCAGTGTGATTCCCACGGATGGCAGCGTGACGAGCATTGGCAAATCCGCATTTTCCGAATGTACGGAGCTTGTGTCGCTTACCATTCCCGATTCGGTGACGAGCATTGGCGATCATGCTTTTAAGCGTTGCTACTCTTTGACGGCGGTTACTATTCCGTCGTCGGTGACGGAAATTGGCAACTCTGCATTTTACGGCTGTATGGGACTTGAGTCTGTTACCTTTGACGAGGATTCTCAGCTTAGCACTATCAGCAGATCCGTGTTCGAGCGCTGCACGGTTCTGGCGTCTATCACCATCCCCGATTCGGTGACAAGCATTGAGTCCAATGCATTCACTTATTGCGTGCGACTCACGTCCTTTACCATTCCCGACTCCGTGACGAGTATTGGCGACAGTGCGTTTTATGGCTGCTCCTCACTTAAATCCATTACTATTCCTTCCTCGGTCACAAGCCTTGCCGATAATCTGTTTACCGATTGCACGGCTTTGACGTCTGTTACGATCCCCGATTCGGTGACGAGCATTGGCCGCGATACATTTTGCTCTTGCACCGCTCTTACCGCTCTTACCATCCCCGATTCGGTGACAAGCATTGGTTACCGTGCATTTGGCGCTTGCACGAGCCTTGTGTCCATTGCTATCCCCGATTCGGTGACGAGCATCGGTGAATCGGCCTTTGATTATTGCACGGGCCTGACGTTTATCGCCATTCCCGACTCCGTGACGAGTATTGCGCCGTCCATGTTTTACGAATGTGCCAATCTGGCCACCGTCATCATCCCCGATTCCGTGACAACGATTGAATCCTCTGCATTCAATGGGTGCACAAGCCTTATATCCGTTGCGATCCCCGATTCGGTGACTGCTATTGGCCCCCATGCATTCGAGGGGTGTGAAAGGTTACTTTATTACGAGTACAACAATGCATATTATCTCGGCAACCCTGACAACCCGTACTTTGTCCTTCTGAAAGCAAAGAACAAAGACATCACGTCCTGCAGCATTCACGAAAGCACGAGGATCATTTGCGATTCAGCATTCGAGCGGTGCTGGAAGTTAACGTCGATCGCCATTCCCGCCTCCGTCATACAAATCTTGCCCGGCACATTCCAAAATTGCCAAAACTTGGAGCTTGTTGCGGTTAAGGAGGGGAACACGGCATACCACAGCGCAGGGAATTGCCTGATTGAAACCGCTACGGGGATACTTGTTGCGGCGGGTTGTAAAAACAGCGTGATCCCCACAGACGGCAGTGTGACAAGCATTGGCCAATATGCATTTTCCGGCTACACGGGACTTGCGTCGATCATCATTCCCGATTCGGTGACTGCTATCGGCCCGTATGCATTTTCCGGCTGCACGGGGTTTACGTCGATCATCATTCCCAATTCGGTGATAAGCATTGGCTCATATGCATTTTCCGGTTGCAGAGAGGCGGAGTTCGTCGTGCTTCCCGCCTCTGTGACCAATGTCGGTCTCTATGCGTTCACACAATGTAGCGATCTTTCTGTAGTGTATTACACGGGCACGGCAGCGGAGTGGGAAATCCTCTCCGAAAGCCATCGCGGTATATCGTTGCCCTCTGCCCCCCGCTATTATTACTCCGCCACGCAGCCGACCGAGGCAGGGAAATATTGGCACTACGATGCCAACGGAAACCCCGCGAAGTGGTGAAAAAAAGATCACTATAAATAGCAAGGTATTACCCAAAGCCTCTTATCGACGCGCAAATGTAAAAAAAATGTAAACATGTGTGACGCGTCTTGCAAAACAGTCTTGTTTATGCTATAATATTCCACGCTTGCGCTGCGCGCAGGCGCAAAAACACACACGGGGAGATGGAATGCCGTCGGTGCCGACAACGGTCGCGGCTTTGACCCCTGTGGTGGAAAAAACCAAAGGAGGACATGTAACATGTCAGTTATCACCATCAAGCAGTTGCTTGAAGCAGGCGTCCATTTCGGACACCACACCAGAAGATGGAACCCCAAAATGCAGGAGTACATCTTTACCGAGCGTAACGGGATCTATATCATCGATCTCCAGAAGACGGTAAAGAAGTTTGAGGAGGCCTACGACTTTGTCCGTGAGCTTTCCGCAAACGGCGGCAACATCCTTTTTGTGGGTACCAAGAAGCAGGCGGCAGATGCCATCAAGGAAGAGGCTCAGCGTTGCGGTATGTACTACGTGAACGTGCGTTGGCCCGGCGGTATGATGACCAACTTCAGAACCATTAAGAAGTCCATCGCCCGTCTCAACAGCCTTACCAAGATGCAGGAGGACGGCACCTTTGATATGCTGCCCAAGAAAGAGGTTGCCGAGAAGCAGAAGGAGATCTTCGATCTTGAGAAGAGCTACGGCGGTATCAAGACCATGGAGAACCTTCCCGCAGCCGTGTTCATCGTTGACCCCCACAAGGAGCGCAACGCTGTTCTTGAGGCTAAGAAGCTGCACATTCCCGTGATCGCTATTGTGGATACCAACTGTGATCCCGACGATGCGGACTATATCATTCCCGGTAACGATGACGCGATCCGCGCCATCAAGCTCATCTCCTCTGTGATCGCCGATGCTGTCATCGAGGGCAGACAGGGTGAGCAGACCACCGAGGCAGAGGCTCCTGCCGAGGCAGCTGAGACTGAGGCTGCTGCAGACGCCGAGTAATTTTTGAAGGAGAATAAAAATATGGCTACCATTACCGCAAAAGATGTTGCCAATCTTCGTGCCCAGACCGGTCTTGGCATGATGGATTGCAAGAAGGCTCTCGTTGAGGCAGAGGGTGACGTAGAAAAGGCCATCAAGATCCTTCGTGAGAAGGGACTTGCTACCGCTGAGAAGAAGGCCGGCCGTATCGCTGCCGAGGGTCGTGTGGATATTATGACCAAGAACGGCGTGACCGCCATGATCGAGGTCAACTCCGAGACCGACTTCGCCGCAAAGAGCGATGCCTTCAAGGAGTTTGTAACCGGTCTGCTTGAGACCATTATCGCCAAGAAGCCCGCAACCGTTGAGGAGCTGCTGGCTCTCAACTACTGCGATACCGCCGAGACCGTACAGAAGACCCTGATCGAGAAGATCGCTATGATCAAGGAGAACCTTTCTGTTCGCCGCTTCGTGATCGTAGAGGGCATTACCTCCTCCTACATTCACGGCTTTGGCTCTACCGGCGTTATCGTAAAGTTTGAGACCAACGTTGCCGACAAGGAGGGCTTTGCTGCATATGCGAAGAACATCGCTCTGCAGATCGCCGCTGGCAATCCTCCCAAGTATGTTAACATCGAGGATGTTCCCGCTGAGGCAGTTGCTGAGGAGAAGGCGGTTCTCATCGCACAGATGAAGAACGACCCCAAGAATGCAAACAAGCCCGATGCTATCCTTGAGAAGATCGTCTCCGGTCGTCTTGGCAAGTTCTACGAGCGCGTTTGCCTTGTGGAGCAGGCCTACGTTAAGGAAGACAGCATGACCGTTGGCGCTTACACCAAGGCTACCGCCAAGGAGCTTGGTGGCGACATCAAGATCGTGTCCTTCAACCTCTTCGAGAAGGGCGAGGGCATTGAGAAGAAAGAGGAGAACTTTGCTGAGGAAATCGCAAAGCTCGCCGGCGGCCAGGCTTAATAAGAGGCAATCGAGCAGCCGATGCAAATGCATCGGCTGCTCTTTTTTGAAAATCTCACAAAATTTTATTTTTTCTACATTTTACTCTTTACAAAATCGGTAAAATAGAGTAAAATAGAAAGGAAAAGAAATTAAGAGGAGTATTTATATGCCGACACCGAAATATAAACGAATTCTTCTGAAGCTTTCCGGAGAGGCTCTGGCCGCCGGAACGGACGGTATTCTCAACTTTGATTTCATCGATAAAATTGCCGGTGTACTGCTTCGCTGTGCCCGTGCGGGAGTGGAGGTCGGCGTGATCGTCGGTGCAGGTAACATCTGGCGCGGCCGTCAGGGCGGCGAGATGGATCGCACCCAGGCAGATCATATGGGCATGCTGGCGACCGCCATCAATGCGCTTGCCCTGCAGGATCGCTTTTGTGCCGCAGGACTTGATGCCATTGTAATGAGCGCGGTGGATATGCCCGCCTTTGCGGATGAATTCACCGTGAGAGGTGCGAAACGAGCACTGGAAAAGGGAAAGATCGTGATCTTTGCCTGCGGCCTTGGTCAGCCCTTTTTCTCCACCGATACGGCAGCCGTGCTTCGTGCCGCCGAGATCGATGCCGATGCTGTGCTGATGGCCAAGAATGTGGACGGTATTTACAGTGCAGACCCCAATAAGGATCCCGATGCGGTCCGCTACAGTGAGATCACCTATAAGGAGGTTCTTGCCAAGGAGCTGAAGGCACTGGATCTTTCCGCCACTACGTTTTGTATGGATAACGGCATTTGCTGCTATGCCTTTGAATTGAAGGACCCCGATAACATTTACCGTGTTGTGATGGGCGAGCACGTGGGCACCGAGCTCCACCTTTGATAATCTACATAAGGAGAACATATATGAAGCTGAACACCAAAGATTTTGAAGAAAGAATGAAAAAGGCGATCGGCGCTCTCGAAAATAATTTCAGCACGATTCGCGCAAGCCAGGCAAACGCTGCTGTACTCAATCGTGTGAATTTTGAGTATTACGGCTCTCCTACACCTCTGGTCAGCATGGCCGACATTCGCGTGGCCGATGCCAGAACGCTGGTGATCAAGCCCTATGACGGATCAACACTCAAGGCAATGGAAAAGGCAATTCTTGCTTCTGACGTGGGCATTACCCCCAATAATGACGGTCAGGTGATCCGCCTTGCCTTCCCGCAGCTGACCGAGGAGCGCCGCCGCGATCTTTGCAAGCAGGTGACCAAGATGGGTGAGGAAGCAAAGGTGGCCGTTCGAAACATCCGCCGTGATGCCAACGACCTTTGCAAAAAAATGAAAAAGGACGGCGAAATGACCGAGGATGAGGAAAAGGCATCCGAAAAGTCAATTCAAGACCTGACCGACAATTTTGTGAAGGAAATTGACGCCGCTACTGCCAGCAAACAAAAGGATATTATGGCAATCTGATGACACGGGCGGAAAGGCAACTTTCCGCCCGCTATTTTGTGAGGTAAACTATGAGTGTTTCTGCCACGGTAAAGCTTGACGAGCGCTTATCACACATCGCCTTTATCATGGATGGCAACGGCAGATGGGCCACCAAGCGCGGTATGCCGCGTGAGGTGGGGCATCGCTTTGGTGTCAAGGCCTTTCGTGAGATCTTGGATTATTGCGAGAAGATCGGCCTTTCCACCATCACCTTTTACGCCTTTTCCACCGAAAACTGGAAGCGGCCGCAACGGGAGGTGGATGCCATTATGAAGCTGATGGATCAGTATTTGAAGGAATGCGAAAAAAAGCTGGATACCTATAGCTTCCGCATCTGCTTTCTCGGCGATAAGGCGCGCTTTGATGACAAGCGTCGCGCCCGTATGGAAATGCTGGAGGAGAAAAGTGCGCATCGCCCGCGGATCCTGAATATTGCGCTGAACTACGGCGGGCGGGATGAGATCGTGCACGCCTGCAACTGCCTGATCCGTGAGGGGAAGGGTGAGATCACGGCAGAGGATCTTGCCGCGCACCTTTACACCAAAAGCTCGGCCGATCCCGACCTGATCATCCGAACGGGCGGGGATCTGCGGATCTCCAACTTCCTGCTCTGGCAGGCCGCGTATGCGGAGCTTTATTTTACCGATGTGCTCTGGCCCGATTTCGGGCCGCAGGAGCTGGATGCCGCCATTGCTGATTTTTATCTGCGAAAAAGGCGCTACGGCGGCGTTTGATAGAGAGGAGCATTATGAAAAAACGTGTGATCACATCAATTGTGGCGCTGGCGGGGATATTTCCGTTCTTTTGGTTTTCCGAGCCGCTCGAAGCCGGCAATCCGCTGACCTATCTTTTCCCCCTGCTGTTTTCCGCCATTTCCTTTGTTTCTACCTGGGAGATGCTGCATTGCCTGGGGCTGGATAAGACCTATGCCGTCAGCGTGCCGTTCTATCTGGTGTCAGCTGCCTTTCCTATGCTGACCCGCGTGCTTCGCGAGGATAAGGCAGAGCTTGCCCGCATTGCGGTGCTTGTTTCGCTGCTGCTGGCGGTCTATCTGTTTGCCGTGATCGTGTTTCGGTTTGGAAAGATCGATCTCGGACGCGTAGCCCTTGCCTTTATGACCTGCTTTTATTTTGTCGGTGCCTATTCCGCTACCGTTCTGCTGCGCGATGTGCCGCAGGTTGGCAGATTTTTGTTCCTGCTCCCCTTTGTTTTCTCTTGGGTGACCGATATTTTTGCTTACTTTACGGGAAGGCTGTTCGGGCGGCACAAGCTGATTCCTGATGTCAGTCCCAAAAAGACCGTGGAGGGCGCGATTGGCGGACTTGTGTTCTGTGCGCTGTCGGGCCTTGTTTACGGCCTTATTGTAAAGGCCGCCTTTGGCGTGGCGCCAAATTATCCCATTCTTGTGATCTGCGGCGCGCTTGGCGGTGCGGTGTCACAGGTGGGCGACCTTATTATGTCCGCCATTAAGCGGCAATACGGCATCAAGGACTATGGTACGATGCTGCCGGGGCACGGCGGACTTCTCGATCGCTTTGATTCCAGCATTGCGGTGACGGTCATGCTGCTTGTTCTTTCCAGCTATTTCACCTTTTTTACGGTATAAGATATGAATAACGAAAATTTTTACCCTAATATACTGATCCTCGGCTCCACGGGCTCTGTGGGTGAGCAAGCCGTGGATGTGGCACGCTCTGCCGGCATTACGGTGGAGGGAATTGCGGCACATCGCAACTGGCAGCGTGTGGAGCGCCAGGCAAGAATGCTTTCGGTCAAGGCGGCGGCAATGACCGATGAGGCGGCGGCCGCCTCGCTTCGCACGGCGCTTGCCGACACCGACATTCGGGTGTATGGCGGCAGTGAGGGGCTTCTTCAAATGATTGCCGAGAGCAAGGCTGCTTTTGTGCTGAACTCCATTTTGGGAGAGGCGGGCCTTGCACCGACGTTGGCAACACTGGATGCGGGAAAGCACCTGGCGCTTGCCAATAAGGAGTCACTTGTGGTGGCGGGCGAGCTGGTAATGAAAAAGGCAAGAGAGCGGGGCGTTTTGATCACCCCCGTGGACAGTGAGCACTCCGCCCTCTTCCAGGCGCTGCGCGCAGGGAGGAACGAGGAGATCAAAAGCCTGATCCTTACCGCCTCCGGAGGACCTTTCTTTGGCAAAAAAAGAACAGATCTTGCTAATATCACAGTTGACGATGCACTTGCCCATCCCACTTGGAAAATGGGAGCTAAGATCACAGTAGATTCCGCCACGATGATGAATAAGGGCTTTGAGGTGATCGAGGCGGCGCATTTGTTTGGTGTTTCGGCGGATCGCATCAAGGTTTTGGTACATCGGGAGAGTATAATCCACTCCATGGTGGAATATATTGACAACAGCGTGATCGCCCAGATGTCGGTGCCCGATATGCGGCTTTGCGTGCAGTATGCTCTCACCGCGCCCCACCGTACCGAGGCGGTGATACCGCCCCTTGATCTGCTGCAGGTCGGAGCGCTGACCTTTGCCGCTCCCGATGATGAGACCTTCCCACTGCTGGCGCTGGCAAAGCGCTCCTTTTCGCTCGGCGGTGCGGCGCCTGCCGCTCTGAATGCGGCAAACGAGGTAGCGGTGGCCGCATTCCTTGCGAGAAGGATCTCTATGCTTGCTATGTTTGATGTCATTCTTCGCGTGATGGAGGATATGCCCCATGCGGCGGCAGCCCATACGCTTGAGGAAATTCTTGCCATCGATCTTGAGGCAAGAGAGCGCACGGCTGCTTTGATTCGATGATAAAGGAGGATCTGCTTTGGCGATTCTTTATGTTTTACTTGCCATATTTGTGTTTGGCTTTCTGATCGCCGTCCACGAGCTCGGTCACTTTTTGGTGGCGCGGGCAGTGGGTGTGGGCGTGTATGAGTTTTCCATTGGAATGGGGCCCAAGATCATATCCAAAAAATCGGCGAAAAGCGGGATCGAATACTCGCTCCGCGCGCTGCCGTTTGGCGGCTATGTCAGCATGGAGGGGGAGGATGAGGAATCCGACTCTCCCACGGCCTTTGGGCAAAAAAAGGTCTGGCAGCGAGTCCTTGTGACGGTTGCGGGACCGCTGATGAACCTGATCATCGGCCTTATTCTCATTGCCGTTATGGTCATTTCCACCCCTCGGCTTGCCTCCACCACCATCGGTGGCTTCAGCGAGGGCGCAACCAGCCCCTCCTTTGGGCTGCAGGTGGGCGACACGGTGACCCATGTCAACGGTGTGCGGGTGCATACGGGCAATGAGCTGGTCTATGAGGTGATGAACGAGGGTTATGAGCCCATCGATCTCACCGTGCGACGCGGCGAGGAGACCTTGGTGCTCGGCGACGTGATCTTTCCCGGTCAGAGCGCCGAGGGGGTCAGCTTCGGCTCTCCCGATTTTCTGGTTCGCGCCGAGGAGAAGAATCTTGGCAACATCCTCAAGCACACCTGGTTCCGCACGGGCTCTACCATTAAAATGATCCTTGATCAGCTGCGAGATCTGATCGGTGGACGCTACAGCTTTGGTGCGGTTTCGGGGCCTGTCGGCGTGACCGAGGGGCTGGTAGAGGCGGCCAAGGTCGGTCCGATGAACTTTATTTATCTGGTTGCCGTCATCACGGTCAATCTCGGCGTGTTCAACCTTTTGCCGATCCCTGCGCTAGATGGCGGAAGACTGCTGTTTTTGGCCATTGAGGGCATTTCCCGCCGTAAGATCAACAAAAATGTAGAAGGATATATCCATCTTGCAGGCTTTGTCATACTGTTTGCCATTATGATCATCGTGTTCTGCAAGGATATTGCCGGGTTATTTGTGAGATGATAGATTATAATCAGATCAGGAGAAAAACAAGAGAGGTCACCGTGGGTGACGTGGTGATCGGCGGTCACTCGCCCCTTGCCATTCAGTCCATGACCAATACCGATACCCACGATAGGGCAGCTACGCTGGCGCAGATCCGCGCCCTTGAGACCGCGGGGTGCGACATCGTGCGCCTTACGGTGCCCGATCTCGAGGCGGCAAAAACGATCCTTTTCTTAAAAGAGGCAGGTGTGCGGGTGCCGCTGGTGGCGGATATCCACTTTGACCACCGCGTGGCTCTGCGCTGCGCGGAGTACGGCGTGGACAAGATCCGCATCAACCCCGGCAATATCGGCGACCGCGAACAGATCGGACAGGTCTGCCGTGCCTGCCGCCGGCGGGGAATTCCGATCAGGATCGGCGTCAATGGCGGCTCGCTTGAAAAGCATATTCTGGAAAAGCACGGTGCTCCCACAGCCGAGGCGCTTTGCGAGAGCGCGCTTTTCCACGTTTCGCTGCTGGAGCAATTTGATTTTACCGATATTGTGATCTCCATTAAGGCCTCAACGGTTCCCGTGATGATCGCGGCCAACCGCGCCCTTTGTGCACGGTGCAATTACCCGTTGCACCTGGGTGTGACAGAGGCGGGAGGCGGTGAGATGGGGCTTGTGAAAAGCTCGATCGGCATCGGCTCGCTGCTGTGTGACGGCATTGGCGATACGCTGCGCGTTTCGCTCACTGCCGATCCCGTGGCAGAGGTAGCAGCCGCCTCGCGGATCCTGACGGCGATCGGCCTTGTGGGTCAGAGCGGCATGAACATTGTCAGCTGCCCCACCTGCGGTCGCACCAAGATCGATCTGATCTCGCTTGCCGCCCGCTTTGAGGAGGCGGCGCGCCGCGAGGGGCTGATGCAGCTTCCCATCCGCGTGGCGCTGATGGGCTGTGCCGTAAATGGCCCCGGTGAGGCAAGGGAAGCGGATATCGGTATCTGCGGCGGTGTGGGGGAGGCTCTCCTCATTTCCCGCGGGCAGGTGCTGGAAAAGATCCCCGAGGATCGGGTGATCGACTGCCTGATCGAGCGGATCAAGGCAATGAAAAAGGAAGTATAATCACGGCGTTTGCCGTGTGAGGAGTCAACATGGCGGAAAAAACGCTTTTACAGATCTTTCAGAAATTTCAACCAACCCAATCGCAGGCGGAATGGCTGCTGACGGCAAGCGACATTCGTATGCGGGCAGACAAGGAGCGACGCATGATCGAGGTCAGCGCCGCTTTTCCCGCATTGGTGAAAAAGGAGCAGCTCTACGCCGTGGAGAGCGGCATTGCCGCGACCTATGAGCTTTCCCACGTGCGCTTGCTGCCGCGCTATCCCGCCGCGCTCTTCGGCGAGGACTATGCGACGGAGCTGATCCGTGAGACCGAGCGCATCGGTATTGTGGCAAGGGGCTTTTTCACCTCTTACCGCGCGACGCTTGCCGACGGTTGCCTGACCATTGAGATGCCCTATGTGGATGAGAGCCTTGCTTTGATGGAGCTTGGCAAAACACCCGATGTCATTTCGGGTATTATTTTCAGCGAATTCGGCATTCGGATCACCGTGCGGATCGTCCATTCGCCCGAGCTTGCCGAGGGGTATCGGTTCGGTGCGATCGAGCAGGATCTGGCCGAGTGGGACGCCAGATTGCGGGTCAGCAGCGCGGAATATGAGAGGGCACTTCACGAGCGCCCATCCCAGGAGAGTACCGCACCCGCCGCCGCGCCCGACTCCAATGCCACGCGCGTGATGACGCTGCTCGGTGAGGTGGAGGAGCCAAAGATCGAGGAGGGAATTTGCAGCATCGGAAGATCCAAATTTGATATTTCCGCACCGAATTTTATCATCGGCAATTCGTTTGAGATCAGACCCACTCCCATCGCACAAATCGACCGCCCCGCGCGCAATCTGGTGGTGGTGGGCGAGGTGTTCGGCTACACCGAGGATGTCAACCGAAACGGCGATAAATACAACATAAGCTTTGGTGTGACCGATAAAAGCTCGTCGATCATGGTGAAAAAGTTTTCGCTCTCAGCAGAGGATGCAAGGGCGCTTTCCGAGGCGATCCCCAACGGCACTGCGGTGGCGATGCGCGGCTACGCCAAGCACGATATGCACAAGGAAGTGCAGGACGTGGACGTCACCTTTTATTACAGCGACATGGCCGTGATTGGCAAGGTGAAGCGCCGCGATTCGGCAGAGAAAAAGCGCGTGGAGCTGCATTTGCATACCACCATGTCGGCAATGGATGCCCTCATTCCGCCCGATGTGGCGGTGAAGCAGGCCAATGCCTGGGGGCACCCCGCCGTGGCTCTGACTGACCACGGCAACGTGCAGGCCTACCAGGAGGCAATGCTTGTGGCGGAAAAGCTGGGGCAAAAGGTGATCTGGGGTATGGAGGCCTATTTCGTCAACGATACCGCCAGCGCACTTTACGGCAGCTATAAGGGCACGTTTGAGGATGAATTTGTGGTCTTTGATATTGAGACCACGGGTCTTTCCAACCGTTCCTGCGGCATCACCGAGATCGGTGCCGTTAAGGTGAAGAACGGGGAGGTGCTGGAACGCTATGGCACCTTTGTCAACCCCGAAATGCCGATTCCCGCCGATGTGACCGAGCTGACGGGCATCACCGATGAAATGGTGAAGGATGCCCGCACCATCGGGGAGGTGCTGCCTGAATTTCTCGCCTTTGTGGGTGACCGCCTGCTGATCGCGCACAATGCCGATTTTGATATTGGCTTTATCCGTATGGCGGCCAAAAAATGCGGCCTCCCCTTTGAAAATCCCTACCTTGATACACTGGCGCTCTCACGCCATCTCAATGCCGAGCTGAAGACCCATAAGCTTGATGCGCTTGCCAAATATTTTGATCTGGGGCAGTTCAATCATCACCGCGCCAAGGACGATGCCGAGATGCTGGCGATGATCTATTTCAAGATGCAGGAAAAAATGGTTGCGGCGGAGATCCGCAGCTTCTCGGACCTGCAAAGTGAGATGAGCGCTGCGGCAGACCCCTTGCACCTGCCCACCTACCACCAGATCCTTCTGGTCAAGAACAAAACAGGCCTCAAAAACCTCTATAAGCTGGTTTCCTACAGCTATCTGAACTATTACCGCAAAACACCCCGCGTGCCCAAAACCGTGCTGGAAAAGCACCGCGAGGGGTTGATCGTCGGCTCTGCCTGTGTGTCGGGTGAGCTGATGCGCGCCATTCTTGACAACAAGCCCGAGAGCGAGATCGAGGAGATCGCCAAGTTTTACGATTTTCTTGAGATCCAACCCATCTGCAACAATCAATTTCTGATTGCCGAAGGAAAAATTGCCGATGAGGAGGGCTTGCGTGATCTCGATCGTCGCATTGTGGCCCTTGGTGAAAAGCTGGGCATTCCCGTGGTGGCCACCTGCGATGCCCACGTGCTTGATCCCGAGGATGCCATTTTCCGTGAGGTGCTGACCAGCATCAAAAAATTTGAGGATGGCAACACCCCCCTTTATTACCGCACCACCGAGGAGATGCTGGATGAGTTTCGCTACCTTGGTGAGGAAAAGGCCTTCGAGGTGGTGGTTACCAACACCAATCGGATCGCCGATATGGTGGAATCGGATATCCGTCCCTTCCCGAAGGGAACGTTTACCCCCAATATGGAGGGCGCCGAGGAGGATCTGCAGCGCATCTGCTACGAGCGCGCCAGATCTATGTACGGCGACCCCTTGCCCGATCTTGTGGCAAAGCGCCTTGATAAGGAGCTGACCTCGATCATCAAAAACGGCTTTGCCGTGCTTTATATGATCGCGCAAAAGCTGGTGTGGTACAGCGAGAGCCAGGGCTATCTGGTAGGCTCCCGCGGCTCGGTGGGCTCCTCCTTTGTTGCCTCAATGGCAGGTATTTCCGAGGTCAATCCTCTGCCGCCGCACTACTGGTGCCCCAAATGCCAGCACAATGAGTTTGATGTGCCCGAGGGGGTCGGCTCCGGCTTCGATTTACCCGATAAAAGCTGTCCTGTTTGCGGCACAAAAATGAACAACGACGGCCACGATATTCCCTTTGAGACCTTCCTTGGCTTCTACGGCGACAAATCCCCCGATATTGACCTCAACTTCTCGGGCGAGGTGCAGGGACGTGTGCATAAATACACCGAGGAGCTCTTTGGCGCGGAGAACGTCTTCCGTGCGGGCACCATCGGCGGCATTGCCGATAAGACCGCCTTTGGCTTTGTGCTGAAGTATATGGAGGAGAAGGGGATTTCGCTGCCGCGCGCCGAGGTCAACCGTCTTGCCGCACACTGTGTGGGCGTCAAGCGCTCCACGGGTCAGCACCCGGGCGGCATCGTGGTGGTGCCGAAGGAGTATGAGATCTATGATTTCTGCCCCGTGCAGCATCCCGCTGACGACCCCAATTCCGATATCGTTACCACCCACTTCACCTTTGAGTATCTCCACGATACGCTCCTGAAGCTGGACGAGCTGGGACACGATATTCCCACGAAATACAAGTGGATCGAGCGGTTTTCGGACACCTCTGTCATGAACGTGCCGATGAACGACCCCGATGTGTATGAGCTCTTTTTGTCCACCAAGCCGCTTGGCATCAGCCCCGAGGAGATCGATGCACAGCTCGGCACCTTCGGCTTGCCCGAGTTTGGCACCCGCTTTGTTATGAAAATGGTGGAGGAGGCCAAGCCCCGCACCTTTGCCGATCTTTTGCAGATCTCGGGTCTTTCCCACGGCACCGACGTGTGGGTGGGCAACGCGCAGGATCTGATCAAAAACGGGATCTGCGACATTTCCCACGTGATCGGATGCCGTGATAACATTATGAACGACCTGATCCGCTACGGCCTTGAAAATGCCCACGCCTTTAAGATAATGGAGGCGGTGCGAAAGGGCAAGGGACTCACGTCCGAATGGGAGGCTGAAATGCGCGAGCATAACGTGCCCGAGTGGTATATTGACTCCTGCAAAAAGATCAAGTACATGTTCCCCAAGGCACACGCGGCCGCTTACGTGATGTCGGCCATCCGTCTTGGCTGGTACAAGGTACATATGCCGTTGGTCTTTTATGCCGCTATGTTTACGGTGGCTCCCGGTGGCTTTGATGCCGAGATCGTGATGGGTGGCAAATCCAACGTGGTGGCTACCATCAAGGATATTGAGCGCCGCGGCAAGGAGGCAAGCCCCAAGGAGCAGGCCTCGATCCCGACGCTGCAGCTGATCAATGAGGCAATGGCGCGGCACATCCGCTTTTTGCCCGTGAATATTGAGAAATCCGATGCCCGCGCCTTCCTTCCCGAAAACGGCGCGATCCGTATGCCTTTCTCGGCGCTGTCGGGCGTTGGTGAAAACGCCGCAGAGAGCATCATCAAGGCGCGCGAGGAGGAACCCTTCTTCTCGGTGGAGGATCTGCAGATCCGTGCGGGCCTCAACAAGAGTGTTGTGGAAACGCTTCGCCTTGCGGGCGTGCTGGACGGCGTAAACGAGACCGATCAGCTTTCCTTCTTTTGAGGTGACTATGGAAATTCACTATTACCATCGGCTTCCTTCCACCAATGATGCCGCTTCTCTGGCGGCAAGAGAGGGCGCGGCCGAGCTTTATACCGTCGTGGCGAAGGAGCAAAGCGGCGGCAGGGGAAGACTGGGGCGGCAGTTCTTTTCGCCTGCGGGCGGCACCTATTTCAGCACGGTGCTGCGCCCCACCTTTCCTATTTCCATGTACGGGCGCATCACGCCCTTTGCGGCGGTAGCGGTGCATCGCGCCCTTCGCCCCTTTGCGGACGGGCGGCTGGAGATCAAATGGGTCAATGACATTTTACTGAACCGCAAAAAGGTGTGCGGCATTCTTGCCGAGTCGGGTGTGGATTCATTCGGCGTGCCCTTTGTGGTCCTCGGCATCGGCATCAATACGGGAAGCGCCGATTTTCCCCCCGCGCTATCCCAAATCGCTGCCGTTATTCCCGTTGCGGATCAAAAAGCGCTGATCGAGCGTATTCTTGCCGAGCTTTCCGACTATGACAGCGCGGTACGCCGCGCGAGCTTTGTTGCGGAGTACCGCTCCAATGCTGCCTTCCTTGGCGAGACCGTGCGCGTGATCGAGGGTGAGTGCTCGTATCTTGCTACGGCGCTTGATATTACCGAGGACGGCGCGCTTTTGGTAAAGCTGCCCGATGGGAGTGCGAGGGAGCTGCACGGTGGCGAAATTTCGCTTCGTGCGGTGCAAAAAGACGAGATCTGACATATTCTGTAGTAGATGCAAAAACCGCCTTGGCGGTTTTTGTAATTTCTCAAAGGAAATGATCTTATGTCTTTTAATAAAACGGTTGCCATACTCGGCGGGGATGCAAGGCAGGTCGCCCTTGCCCGCTATTTTTCAGAGCTTGGCGCAACGGTCAGCACCTTCGGATTGCCGTCTGCCGCATCCTGCGGTGCAAGGCCCTGCGCGGATTTCAAAGAGGCCATCGGGGGAGCAGATCTTGTGCTGCTTCCGCTTCCCGCCTTGCCCGATGGCAAGCACATCGCGCTGCCCTTGGCAAGGGAGGGGGAGGCTCTCCCGTTTTCCGCGCTGCTTGCCGCAATGGATCCCTCTATGCTGCTGATCGGCGGCAAGCTCGGCACAAGTGCAAGGGATGCGGCAGCGCAACGGGGCATTCGTGTGTTTGATTATTACGAAACCGAGGATTTTCAGCTGAAAAACGCCAGACCCACAGCAGAGGGAGCGGTGTCGGTGCTGATGCGCGAGTCGCCCCGCGTGATTCTTGATATGCCGATCGCGATCACGGGCTTTGGCAGAGTGGCGCGCGCCCTCTCGGAGCTTCTTTTTGCTATGGGTGCCACGGTTACGGTCGCAGCGCGCAATCCGCGCGACATTGAGGCGGCAGAGCGCCTCGGCTATCGCACGGTGCTGCTACGGGATGCCTCCTCGCTGCACGCGCTGGCAAAGGGCTTTACGGCGATCTTTAACACCGTGCCCCATCGCATTTTTACCTCGGAGCATCTCTCCGAGATCAGCAAGGATACCCTTCTCATCGAGCTTGCCTCTGCTCCCGGCGGCTTTGATGCCAACGAGGCAGGTCAGCAGGGGCTTCGCGTTATTTTTGCGCTCTCGCTTCCCGGCAAATGCTCGCCTGTAACAGCAGGTGAGATCATTGGTGATACCGTTCTTTCGTATCTTTGTGGGGAGGTGACGTTATGATCGGATTTGCACTTTGCGGTTCCTTTTGCACGGTAAAGGCCTCGTTGGCAGAAATGGCAAGGCTTGCCGAGCAATATGAGATACAGGGCATCGTCAGCGAAAACGTCTATGCTACCGACACCAGATTTGCACCTGCGCATGAGGTATTGGCGCAGATCGGGAAAATTACGGGACGCCAGGTGATCCATACCATTGTGGGTGCAGAGCCCTTGGGGCCAAAAATGCCGCTTGAGGCGCTGGTGATCTGCCCCTGTACGGGCAACACGCTGGCCAAAATGGCAAACGGCATCACCGATACGGCAGTGACCATGGCGGCAAAGGCGCATCTGCGCGGAAATCGCCCGTTGGTGATCGCGCTGGCATCGAATGATGCGCTTTCCGCGAACCTCAAAAACATCGGCGAGATGCTGACAAAAAAGCATGTGTATTTTGTGCCGATGAAGCAGGATGACCCCGAGCAAAAGCCCCATTCGCTGGTCGCTGATTTCTCGCTTTTGCCCGCCACACTGGCATGGGCAATGCAAGGAAAGCAGTATCAGCGCATCTTCAGAGTATAAATGCAGGAGTGGCCATTCGGCCACTCCTGTGTTTTTGAATGCTTGTGACATTTTTGAATACTTATGATGTGTTGTATCCGATCATCAATATTTTGTTTGCATGATAACTCTTTACAAAAGGCAAGAAGTGTGCTATAATCATACCGATATGTAATCGCATTTTTGAGGAAGGAGGTGCTTGCTGTGAAGCGTACCGCATTGCGCATACTGTCGTTGCTTCTTGCGCTTTTGCTCGGCGGGGTGCTTTCGGCGTCTGCTGCGGCACTGACCCTTGCCACCGCGGGTGAGCCCTCCTTTGCCTCTTCGGTGGGGAAACGCTTTGTCTTTGCCACGCTCCATGACGATAGCCTCAACACCTACACGGTGGTGGAGGGGGCACCGCTTTTGCTGGATCTTTCCGCAGGGTCGGTCTTCTCTGCGCCGTCAACGGCGATCCCTTCGGCGGGCGGCAGCAATACGCTTTACCTCTCGCTTGTCAATAAAAGCAATGCCACAAGCCTGACGTTGACCTATCATTTTGTCGGTCACAGCACGCAGTCCGAAACGGTTGAGCAGGCGCTGATCGTGGGCAGCGAGGAGGAGCAGCGCTACTATCTTCCTGCCGCCAACGTGGATCAAATGACGGGTATTACGGTTGCCTTCCACGGCGAGGAGCCCCTTGAAGGCGATCTTGAGCTGAGGGCGCTTTACAATCTTTCGATTTTTGATGATTCGTTTGCGGAGGAGGCCGAGATCGAGATCTGCCAATATCAGGCTGCTACCAATACGGTAGAGATCAGCGGCTCGGTCAGCTACGCCGCTACCGTGCGCTACGCAGGCGGAACACTGGCACTTTTCGCCATTTCCCCCGATGACAATCTCTACCTCTCAAATCAGACTCCGATCGCACGCACCGGCATCTCCTTTTCCTTCTCCTTTTCCGTAGAGGCAGACAGCATAGAGGCGCTTTGCAGCCGCTATGTGGTGGCGGCAGTTTCCAAAACGGGAGAGCGTATCCCGCTTTGCCGACCGCTTTATCCTGATATTTCTACGGTTTCTGCAGCGTCTCCCGCAGGCTTCAAGGGCTTTCACACCACCGATTATGCCGATGCGCTGATGGCGCACGCGGGAATGACTGTCGTGGATGTTTATCTTGACCGCCTGGTGGGCAACCAGAACGACGGCATTCTTTATGCGGGTGACCGCTCCTACTATTACTTTGACCGAGAATATGTGGGCAAGCTTGACAAGGAGATTCGCAATCTCTCTGCGGGCGGCGGTAGTATCTATCTTCGCTTCCTGATATCCGCCACCGCCAACAATCTCCCCTTTGCCTCTTATACCGAGAGCTCCGAGGGCATCTGCAACAAGGCTATTTTGGTGAACAGCGACAATGCCATGTATGCGCTTGCGGCCTTTACCGATTTTCTCACCGCACGTTACGGCAGCACTTCTGCTGTCGGCACGCTTGACGGCATCATTCTCGGAAGGGCAATGAACTCCGCCAACCGCAACAGCTTCGCCACGGTCAGCAGTCTTTCGGAATACACCGCCTATTACACAGCCGCGCTTTCGCTGATCGCGGGCGTGGCGAGCAAGAATATATCGGATATCGATATGGTCATCCCGCTTTCCGATAACGGGGGAAGCGATGCAATGTCCGAGGCGGCGCTGGGCGGCGATTATCCTGCCGATCACGCGCTTTATTCGCTGCTCAGGGCGATCAAAGCCACCTCCCGCACACCCACCGCCTTTACCGTTATGCTGGAATCCACCGCGATGCCCGCGGCTGTTTCGGGCGAGACGGGTGCCGCGCGCGGCATTGACGGGTTGGCACGGAATATGGATGTGATCAGGGGCCTTGCAGAGAGCTTTTCCTTCCTGGATCAGCATATCATCTACTCCTATACCCCCACCGCGCTTGCGGCAACGGAGGACCTGCAGGCAGCCTTTGTTCTGCAGTATGTATACCTCAAGACTCGCCCCGAGGTACTGGCGTTCCTTTCCGACGGGTCGCTTCTTGACGATCACGAGCGGAATGCATGGGTCGATGCGATCTCTTATTTTGCCGAAAGGATCGACGCGGGGCGCTTTGATGTGCTTTGCGCACCGATCCTCTCCTACCTTGGTGTCTCCTCCTTCGGTGAGCTTTATCCGGGTCACCAAAAGGAAGCACTTTACACTCATGACGTGATCTATACCAATCTGACCGAGCAGGGCTATGCATCGGGCATCACCCCCATCGGCAGCTACTCGCTGTGGAGCTTTTCTCACGCGGTGGGTACGCTGAACTGGTATGCGGGCAGGGATTGCTCCGAGCTTTCGGTGATCTCGGGGGATTTCGGCAAGGCGCTGACGGCCTCCCTTCGCTCCTTGGGCGACCGAAAATATGCCGAGATCGGCCATAATTTTACTACAACGGAGAATTATTCCTTTGCACCCTATCTTCGCTTTGAGCTTGGCATTAAGGGAAAAGCGAGCACCCCTTATGAGGTACGCGTTCAGCTGATCGGGGAAACCGTGGTCGCCTACGGCTCTGCCGTAGTGGAGTCGGGCGAGCTGCAAACGCTTTATCTTGACCTTTCCTCCTGTGCCGAGGGTCTTTCCTCGGTGAGGAGCATGCGTATATCCGCCCGCCCGTTGGATAGCAGCAGCGCCGATTACAGCCTTTGCCTGCAGTCGGTCACGCTGCAGAGCATCTCGTATAACGACGAGGAGCTGGCCAGGCGCATTGCCGAGGAGCGCAAGGAAGGGGAGCCCTCGGATGAAATAAAGGATAATTTCAAGGATCGGACTACCGCGATCATCGTGACCGCAGCGCTGATCGTTTGCAGCGTGGCGATCGCGGCGGTGCTTGTGGTCAAGCACCACAACGACAAGCGGCAGGAAAAAGCAAGAGAAACCGAACAATCATAGCAAGAGGAAGTAAAAAATGAAACAGGATTTTCAGAATTTGACGATGCTGGTCGATTATTATGAGCTGACCATGGGTAACGGTTATTTTCAAAAGGGCATGAAGGACAAAATTGCCTATTTTGATGTTTTTTACCGCAAAAATCCCGATGACGGCGGCTTTTCCATTGCCGTCGGCCTTGAGCAGATCGTTTCGTATATCGAGAATCTTCGGTTTGACGAGGAGGATATTGCCTTTTTGAGAACAAAGGGCATTTTCGATGAGGGATTTTTAAATTATCTGCGCGAATTCCGCTTTACGGGAGATATCTGGGCAGTGCCCGAGGGAACTGTGGTGTTCCCGGGTGAGCCGCTGCTCACCGTGCGTGCTCCCGCCATTGAGGCGCAGTTTATTGAGACCTATCTTCTGATGGTGATGAATCACGAATCGCTGATCGCCACCAAGGCGGCGCGCATTACGCGCGCGGCAAAGGGACGCGCGGTGAGTGAATTTGGCTCAAGACGCGCGCAGGGTGCCGATGCTGCCGTCCGCGGTGCCCGTGCTGCCTATATCGGTGGCGTCACAAGCACGGCCTGCGCTATTGCGGACGAGGCCTTTGGCGTTCCTGCGAGCGGTACGATGGCGCACTCCTGGGTTCAGATGTTTGACAGCGAATATGAAGCCTTCCGCGCGTATTGTGAGATCTACCCGCACAACGCCACGCTATTGATCGACACCTACAACGTTCTGGAATCGGGCCTGCCCAATGCGATCCGCGCCTTCCGCGAGGTGCTGCTGCCGCAAGGAATTACCAACTGCGCCGTCCGCATCGACTCGGGTGACATTGCCTACCTTTCCTGCAAGATCAGAGAGGTGCTCGACGAGGCGGGACTCGTCGACTGCAAGATCGTGGCCTCCAACTCGCTCGATGAGTATATCATTCGCGGCTTGCTGCATCAGGGAGCTAAGATCGATGCCTTTGGCGTGGGTGAGCGACTGATCACCGCCAAGAGCGACCCTGTATTCGGCGGCGTTTATAAGCTTTGCGCCGTTGAGGATGAGGAGGGGAATATCATCCCCAAGATCAAGCTGAGTGAGAATGTGGGTAAGATCACCACGCCTCATTTCAAAAAGGTCTACCGTCTGTTTGATAAAAAGACGGGAAAGGCCGAGGCCGATCTCATCTGTCTGCACGATGAGGTGGTGGACGACAGCGAGCCGCTGGAAATTTTTGACCCCGAAAACACATGGAAAACAAAGACGCTGACAAGCTTTTTAGCCAAGGAGCTTCTGGTGCCCGTCTTCCGCGGCGGCAAGCTGGTCTATCAGCTGCCTACGCTTGCTGAGGTGCGGGCGCATTGCCGCGCATCTCTTGATTCGATGTGGGAGGAGGTCAAGCGCTTTGACAATCCTCACAACTATTATGTGGATCTCTCGAAAAAGCTTTGGGATCTGAAATACGGTATGATCAAAACACAGCGCCACCGCAAATAATATTGTGAAATTTGACAAGAATCCGCCCCTAAAACAGGGGCGGATTTGTTTGTCAAAAGCTGAGTTTCCTCTTGACATAAAACATTATTTATGATATACTATATCGGATAAGAATGACACGCGGCAGCGCGTGGGCTTTGAAAATGCTGGCAGGCCCTTGCTTGCCCGCACAGCTTTTAGAACAGAAGGGAGACGCTTTATGAAGGGAACTGTGAAGCAAATGTTTCAGAAAGCGAATACCGCATTTCTCTCCGAGGCAGAATTGTCCTTGGTCGCTTCTTTCTTTTCCAACTCTCCCGCTCTCTCCCTTGACTGTGAAAATTATTTGATTTTACCCGGCTTTTGCGATGTGCATGTTCACTTTCGCGAGCCGGGCTTTTCTTATAAAGAAACGATCGCATCAGGCTGTGCAGCGGCGGCACGAGGCGGCTATACGGCTGTTTGCACCATGCCAAACCTTGACCCCGTGCCTGATAGTGTGGAGCATCTTTCCGAGCAGCTGGCGCTGATCGAACAGCAATCATTGATCCACGTATATCCTTACGGTGCGATCACGGTGGGGCAAAAGGGAGAAAGGCTGGCCGATCTTGGGGGGATGGCACCTCTGGTGGCGGGCTACTCGGATGACGGGCGCGGTGTGCAAAGCGATGAGATGATGCGCGCGGCAATGCTTCGCGCCAAGGAGCTTGGCAAGATCATTGTGGCGCATTGCGAGGTCAACGACCTCCTTCACGGCGGCTATATCCATGACGGTAAATATGCGGCAGCACACGGCCACCGCGGCATCTGCTCGGAAAGCGAGTGGGTGCAGATCGAGCGTGATCTGAGGTTGGTGGAGGAGATCGGCTGTGCGTATCACGTGTGTCATATCTCCACCAAGGAGAGCGTGGCGCTGATTCGCGCCGCTAAGGCGCGCGGTGTGAATGTCACCTGCGAAACCGGCCCTCACTATCTGGTGATGGACGACGGCGACCTGCAGGAGCACGGACGCTTTAAGATGAATCCCCCCTTGCGCGACGCCACCGACAGGGAAGCGCTGTTGGAGGGACTTCTGGACGGTACGATCGATTGTATCGCTACCGATCACGCGCCCCACAGCGCAGAGGAAAAATCGCGGGGCCTTGCGAAAAGTGCCTTTGGCGTGGTCGGCCTTGAAACGGCGTTCCCCGTTCTTTACACCGATCTGATAAAGACGGGCAGGGTGCCCCTCTTGCGTGTGGTCGATGCTCTTTGTGCGGCACCGCGAAGGCGTTTTGGCATTCCTTTCGACGGATTTTCTGTGTGGGATCTTTCAGCCCGCGAGGTGGTGGACCCCGAAAGGTTCCTTTCAAAGGGCAGGGCAACGCCCTTTGAAGGGAAGCAGGTGTTTGGTAAAAATATGCTGACGGTGTGTGGCGGCAAGGCTGTATATCGTGCGGACAACGAATAAAGCGGAGGATAAAAAAATGGCAAAAAGAACGGATTTGAAAAAGATTTTGATCATCGGCTCCGGTCCTATCGTGATCGGACAAGCCGCAGAATTTGACTATGCAGGCACGCAAGCCTGCCTTGCTCTCAAGGAGGAGGGCTATGAGGTGGTGCTGTGCAACTCCAACCCTGCTACCATTATGACCGATACCACCATTGCCGACAAGGTTTATATGGAGCCTTTGACCCTTGAGTTTGTGGCACGTATCCTTCGCTACGAGCGCCCCGACGCGATCTTGCCCGGCATCGGCGGACAGACAGGCCTCAATCTTGCCATGCAGCTGGAAAAGAAGGGTGTTCTCAAGGAGTGCCGCGTAGAGCTGCTGGGTACCAGCAGCGAGTCGATCGAGCGCGCCGAGGACAGAGAGCTTTTCAAGGAGCTTTGCCAGTCGATCGGCGAGCCCGTCATCCCCTCTGAGATCACATACAGCATCGAGGAGGCCAAGGAGGCGGCTGAGCGCATCGGCTACCCCGTAGTGCTTCGTCCCGCATTCACACTGGGCGGCACGGGCGGCGGCTTTGCCTATAACGAGGAGGAGCTGACGGAGATCGGTCTCAATGCCTTCAAGCTCTCTCCCGTACACCAGGTTCTGATCGAGAAATCGGTAAAGGGCTATAAGGAGATCGAATTTGAGGTCATGCGCGACGGCAACGACCACGCCATTACCATTTGCGGTATGGAGAACGTGGACCCCGTTGGCGTTCACACGGGTGACTCCATTGTGGTGGCTCCTATCCTCACCCTCTCCGAGGCGGAGAAAAAGAAGCTCAACGACTCTGCCATTAAGATCATTCGTGAACTGAAGATCGAGGGTGGCTGCAACGTGCAGTTTGCGCTGCATCCCACCTCTGGCGAGTACTATCTCATCGAGGTCAACCCCCGCGTTTCGAGATCCTCGGCGCTGGCCTCAAAGGCTTCGGGCTATCCCATCGCGCGTGTCACGGCCAAGATCGCCGTGGGTATGTCGCTGGAGGAGATCAAGATCGCCAACACCACTGCTGCCTTCGAGCCCAGCCTTGACTATATCATTTCCAAGCTGCCCCGCTTCCCGTTCGATAAATTTACCTCTGCCTCCAACCTTCTCGGAACGCAGATGAAGGCAACGGGTGAGGTCATGGGCATCGGCAGCACGCTGGAGGAGGCGCTGCTCAAGGGTATTCGCTCCCTTGAGATCGGTGTCAACCACCTCTATCATTCGAAATTTGACAATATGAGCAAGGAGGAAATGCTAGAATATATCAAGCTCTTCCACTCGGACAACCTCTTTGCCATTGCCGAGCTGCTCTATCACGGCGTTTCGGTGGAGGAGATCCACCAAATCACCGAGATAACGCCTTACTTCCTTGAAGCCATCAAAAACATCATTGATATGGAGGAAAAGCTTCGTGTCAATGTGTTTGACTTTGAGCTGCTGAAGGCCGCCAAAAGGATGGGCTTTAGCGACAAATACGTGGCCAGAATGTGGAAGACCACCGAGCTTGAGGTCTGCCGCTTCCGCAAGGAGCGCGGGCTCTCTCCCGCCTTCCGTATGGTGGACACCTGCCACACCAATGCTTATATTCCGTATTTCTACTCCTCTTACACGGGTGAAAACGACTCCAAGCTGACAGAGAAGAAGAAGGTGGTGGTGTTGGGTGCAGGCCCCATCCGCATCGGCCAGGGCGTGGAATTTGACTATTCCACGGTGCACGCCGTCCAGACCATCAAGCGCGCGGGCTATGAGGCCATCATCATCAACAACAACCCCGAAACCGTTTCTACCGACTATACCACCGCCGATAAGCTTTATTTCGAGCCTCTCACGCCCGAGGATGTGATGAACATCATCGATTTTGAGAAGCCCGAGGGCGTGATCGCATCCCTTGGCGGACAAACAGCGATCAATCTCGCCCAGCCCTTGATGGAGCGCGGCGTAAAGATCATCGGCACCGACTGCGCAGCCATTGACAGAGCAGAGAATCGAGATGCCTTTGAAAAGCTGCTGCGCGATCTTGACATTCCCCAGCCCAAGGGTCACGCCGTGACCCGGATCGAGGACGGCATCAAGGCTGCCGCCGAGATCGGCTATCCCGTTCTGGTGCGCCCCTCCTTTGTGCTGGGTGGCCGTGCGATGCAGATCGTAGGCAACGAGGAGCAGCTCCGCCACTATTTGAAAACTGCGGTGGAGATCGACGAGGACAAGCCTGTTCTGGTTGACAAGTATATTCAGGGCAAAGAGGTGGAGGTCGATGCCATTTGCGACGGCCGCGATGTCTTTGTGCCCGGCATTATGGAGCTTGTTGAGCGCACGGGCGTTCACTCGGGTGACTCGATCAGCGTTTATCCTTCGTTCAGTATCTCCGATAAGGTCAAGGGCATTATTTTACAGTATGCCAAAAAGCTCGGCCTCGGCATCGGCATTGTCGGGCTTTTCAACATTCAGTTTATCGTGGACGAGAAGGAGGATGTCTATATCATCGAGGTCAATCCTCGCTCCTCGCGCACCGTACCGTTCCTTTCGAAAGCAACAGGTTATAGCCTTGCCGATATTGCAACCGAGGTTATTCTGGGCAAGAGCCTCAAGGAGCAGGGAATCTTTGATATTTATCCTGCCGAAAAGAACCGCTGGTACGTGAAAGTACCTGTGTTTTCCTTCAACAAGCTGCGTGGCCTTGATGCCTATCTCTCGCCTGAAATGAAATCCACGGGCGAGGCCATCGGCTACGATGACAAGCTCAATCGCGCACTTTACAAGGCACTGCAGGCAGGTGGAACCCATCTGCAGAATTACGGCACTGTGCTTGCCACCATTGCCGATAAGGATAAGGAGGAGGCTCTGCCCCTCATTCGCCGTTTCTATAACCTTGGCTTTAACATTGAGGCGACCGAGGGAACGGCCAAATTCCTCAAGCAAAACGGTATTCGTACCCGCGTTCTGAAGAAGATCAGTGACGGTAGTGATGAGATCATTGATTCGATCCGTCAGGGCCATATCGCTTATGTGTTGAATACGCGTGACATCGGCTCAGGCGGTCAGGCTTCCGACGGTGCGGAGATCCGCATGGCTGCAACCGAAAACAATGTTACCATCTTTACCGCAATGGATACGGTTCGCGTGCTGCTTGACGTTTTGGAAGAAACCACGCTTCGCGTGTCGACCATTGATTCTTAATAAAACCGAAAAGGAGAAGCTATGAAGCAGGGTTTTTTTGAGATCCTTACAAACGAAGCTCTTACACAAGATGTCTTTCGTATGGTGCTGAAGGGCGATACCTCTGCCATAACTGCATCGGGGCAATTTGTGAACATCAAGCTGAACGGCTTTTTCCTGCGCCGCCCGATCTCGGTGTGTGATTGTACCGATGGCGAGCTTACCATCATCTATAAGGTGGTGGGAGAGGGAACTCTGCAGATGAGCAAAATGCAAATAGGCGAAGTTCTTGATGTTTTAACAGGGCTCGGCAACGGCTACGACACCAAAATGTCGGGCGAAGCCCCTCTGCTGCTTGGCGGCGGTGTCGGCGTTCCTCCGCTTTATATGCTTGCCAAGCAATTGATCGCGCAGGGCAAGCGGGTTTCGGTGATTCTTGGCTTTAACAAAAAAAGCGAGGTCTTTTACGAAAAGGAGTTTCGTTCGCTGGGCGCGGATGTGACCGTTACCACGGTGGATGGCTCTTATGGCGTGCGCGGCTTTGTCACCGATGCGCTCCCCGCCTCGTATTCCTATTTTTACACCTGCGGCCCCGAGCCGATGCTGAAGGCGGTATATCGCGCCACCACTACGCAGGGTGAGCTCAGCTTTGAGGAGCGTATGGGCTGCGGCTTTGGTGCCTGCATGGGCTGCTCCTGCAAAACGTTGACGGGCTACAAGCGCATTTG
The DNA here is from genome assembly GCA_045576195.1 of Eubacteriales bacterium. Classification (GTDB taxonomy): domain Bacteria; phylum Bacillota; class Clostridia; order Oscillospirales; family CAG-272; genus Firm-07. The sequence goes on from JAZNFZ010000071.1 coordinate 49,662, forward strand.
CAAGGATGGCCCCGTTATGAAGAAGGAGGAGATCTTATGGGAAAATTAAGTGTAACCCTTTGCGGCATTGAGCTTGATAATCCCGTGATCCCCGCCAGCGGCACATTTGGCTACGGATATGAGTTTGCGGAGCTTTATGACATCAACGAGCTTGGCACCTTTTCCTTCAAGGGCACAACAAGGGAGCCTCGTTTCGGAAATCCCACTCCTCGTATTGCGGAGTGCTATGCGGGGATGATCAATGCCGTAGGACTTCAGAACCCCGGTGTTGACAAGGTGATCTCCGAGGAGCTTCCCAAAATGGCAAAATGCTTTCACAAGCCCGTTATGGCAAATGTCAGCGGCTTTTCGGTAGAGGATTATGCCTATACCTGCGAGCGCTTGGATGCCTGCGAGCAGGTGGGGTGGCTTGAGGTCAATGTCAGCTGCCCCAATGTGCACGGCGGCGGAATGAGCTTTGGCACCTCTCCCGAGGCTGCTGCCGAGGTGACCGCTGCAGTGAAAAAGATAACCAAAAAGCCCGTGATCATCAAGCTCTCGCCCAACGTGACCGACATCGTTTCCATCGCCAAGGCGTGTGAGGCGGCGGGTGCGGACGGCATCAGCCTGATCAACACGATGCTTGGCATGAGAATTGATCTGAAGAGCCGTCGACCCGTGATCGCCAACAAAATGGGAGGCTTCTCCGGCCCTGCCATTTTCCCCGTGGCGGTGCGGATGGTCTATCAGGTCGCACACGCGGTGAAGATCCCCGTTGTGGGAATGGGCGGCGTTTCAACGGCTGAAAATGTAATTGAGATGATGCTGGCAGGCGCTACCGCCGTGGAGATTGGAGCGGCAAACCTTGTGGATCCCTTTGCCAGCCGCGATATCGTGCGCGAGCTGCCAAGGGTAATGGAGCGTTACGGCATAAAAACACTGCGTGAAATCATAGGAGGATGTAACTGATGGGAAGGGACGTTATTATTGCTTGCGATTTTGACAGCAAGGAAAAGGTATTTGGCTTTTTGGATCTCTTTACCGAGGAAAAGCCCTTTGTCAAGATCGGTATGGAGCTTTACTATGCCGAGGGACCTGAAATTGTGAAGGAGATCAAGCGTCGCGGACATAAGATCTTTCTTGATCTGAAGCTGCACGACATTCCCAACACCGTGAAAAAGTCCATGGCGGTGCTCTCGCGCCTTGATGTGGATATGACCAACCTGCACGCCGCAGGAACGGGACGTATGATGGAGGCTGCGATCGAGGGACTGACCAGACCTGACGGCACCCGCCCTATGCTCATCGCCGTGACTCAGCTTACCTCTACCGATGAGGAAACGATGAAGGCGGACCTGCTGATCAACGAGCCGATTGACAAGGTAGTGATGCATTATGCTGCCAATGCCAAAAAATCGGGACTTGACGGCGTGGTTTGCTCGCCCCTTGAAGCAGGCAAGGTGCATGACACCTGCGGCAAGGATTTTGTGACGGTGACCCCCGGTGTGCGCTTTGCCGACGGTGATATCGGCGACCAGAAGCGCGTGATGACCCCTGCCGCCGCCAAGGAGATCGGCTCGGATTACATTGTGGTGGGCAGACCCATCACTGCCGCAGAGGATCCTGTGGCTGCTTATCGCCGTTGCGTGGCAGAATTTGTCGGTTGACCGATCGGAAGGAGAATGAGGATGGAAAGCTATAAGAGAGAGTTTATTGAGTTCCTGCAGAGCGCAGGCGTGCTGAAGTTTGGAGATTTTACCGCAAAGTCGGGTCGCAAGATCCCGTATTTCATCAATGCGGGTATGATCAAGACAGGTGACGATATCGCCAAACTCGGTGAATTTTATGCAAAGGCTTATTTTGAAAAGCTCGGCGCCAAAAAGGCAGTTTTATACGGTCCTGCATATAAGGGCATCTCGCTTGCCGTTTCTGCGGCAGTCGCGCTTTCAAAAAATGACCTTAATATTCCGTTCTTTTTCAACCGTAAGGAGGTAAAGGATCACGGCGAGGGCGGTGTGTTTGTCGGTTATGTACCCACGGCAGGTGAGGAGATCGTCATCATTGAGGATGTGATCACCGCAGGCACAGCGATCCGTGAGAGCATGGAGATTCTTTCCCACCTTGAGGGCACAAAGGTGGCCGCTACTTTTATTATGGTAGACCGTAAGGAAAAGGGGCAGACCGACAAGGGTGCCATGCAGGAGATCGAGGAGCAGTTTGGTTTTCCTGTGTACTCTATCGTCGATGTGTATGACATCATCGAGTATTTAGAGGAAGACCCCACAAACGCAGAAAATGTCACGCGGATTAAGAACTATCTTGCGATCAACGGCGCGAAGAACTGATTTTTATAAAAGAGAGAGGATAAAAGGGAAATGAGAAGCGTAATTGACATTCTTGATCTTTCGGTAGCCGAAATAAATGAGCTTTTGGAAACGGCAAACGATATGATTGCCAATCCCCAAAAATATGCCGAGGTTTGTCGCGGCAAAAAGCTCGCCACGCTTTTCTTTGAGCCCTCCACCCGTACAAGACTCAGCTTTGAGGCCGCCATGTACGAGCTTGGTGGCAATGTGATCGGCTTTTCCGAGGCCTCCAGCACCTCTGCCTCCAAGGGAGAGAGCATTGCTGATACTGTGCGCGTGATCAGCTGCTATGCGGATATTATTGCGATGCGCCATCCCAAGGAAGGCGCTCCGCTGGTGGCTGCCAGAAATGCCAGCATCCCCGTGATCAACGCGGGTGACGGCGGGCATTTTCATCCCACCCAGACCCTCACCGATCTTTTGACCATCAAAAGAGAAAAGGGCCGTCTTGATCATCTGACCATCGGCTTTTGCGGTGACCTGAAGTTTGGCAGGACCGTGCATTCCCTGATCGCCGCGCTTTCCCGTTATACCGGCATCCGCATCGTGCTGATCTCGCCTGAGGAGCTGAGGCTGCCGGGATACGTGATGCACGGCGTGGTGGAGGAAAACAAGATGGAATATGTGGAGACCTCCGATCTTGAGTCGGTGATGCCCACGCTTGACATCTTGTATATGACGCGAGTGCAGCAGGAGCGCTTTGCCAGCGTGGAGGACTACCTTCGTCTGCGCGACAGCTATATTCTCACCCCCGAGAAGCTGACTCTTGCCAAGAGTGATCTTTGCATTCTGCATCCGCTGCCCCGTGTCAATGAGATCAGCGTAAAGGTAGACAATGATCCTCGCGCCTGCTACTTCAAGCAGGTGAAAAACGGGAAATATATCCGTATGGCGCTGATCCTGAAGCTTCTCCGCGAGGCGGAGCAGGAGCATAGAGCCGCAGAGCCCGAGGGAGAGTTGATCGTCAATCAGCTGCATTGCAGCAATCCCAGATGCATCACCACCACCGAGCAGGAGCTGGACCAGATCTTCCGTGTGGTGGATCGCGAGCATAAGATCTGCCGTTGCATCTATTGTGAAAGCAAGACCGCGCTCCCTGATTAAAAAGTGTTAAAAAAACTCCTTGCCGCGCGGCAAGGAGTTTTTTTATTCAAGCAGGGAGGCAAGCGCTCTGCCTGCGCTTTCGGCTTGCCTTGCTTCCATCGCAAAATAATACACGAGACTCCCGTTTTTTGCAACGGTCGCGTTCTTGAATTGGTCGATCTCACGGGCAAGGCTCTCCTCGGGATAGAGAGCCATCAAAGCCTCTCTTGACTCGATCTCGCGGGCAAGATAAGCTCTGAGTTCATTTAAAAAGGCAGAGGCTTTACCCTCATTCTCCAGTAAAAAAACGCCAAATTCGGCACATCCTCTCTCGGCATCGGCAAAATAGATACACGCTCCGTCCCTTTTGAGGGGAGTTCCAAAATTGCTTTCCATATAATCCTGATCTGCCCTTGTAAAATCCGCATCCTCGCCCACAGCATGCCGAATAGCCGTTGCGGCCTCCTCACAGGAAAAGGTGGAGGGGCCTTTTTCTTTGTTGCAGGAGGGAAAAGAAAAAAGGAGCAGAAAAAGCAGGGTAAATGCAATATATTTTTTCAAGTGTTTGCCTCCTTAATGGCAGATTCCAGCGAGCTGATATGGCTGAAAATCTTTTCGTATGCCGTCCTTGTCAGGTGTATGCCATCCTCGCTGAAGCAGAACTGCGGGCAGAGGTAACCACTTTCATCCCGAAGAATACGGTTGCTATCCAGATAAAAAAGCCCGCGGGATGCGGCAATACTGCGGATCTCACTGTTGGCGGCATCCACCATTTCATTGGTGATCACCGTGCAGCACCTTGCTACGGGAAAGATGGATTGCAGGATCAGCTGGGTATTCGGCGAGGCGGACGTTATCTCGTTTAGCAGCTTTTCGTAATAAAAACGGAAGGTGGCGAGATCGTTACGGTAATAATAAACGCCGTAGTCTATGCCGAGCGTGATGACAAGATAATGCGGCTTTACTCGCGCAGCCGCCTCGGCAATCGTCATCTCTTCGCTAAAATCGGGGCAGATGATTTTCGTGTAGGTGATTTTGGAGTCGAGATTTAAATAGCGGCTGGCGGTTGCCCACACCTGCCTTGAATGCTCACCGTCCCGCAGAGGGGCGCGCTTGAGCATATGCGCGGTAGTGGAATCACCAAGGAAGGTGAGAGAATCAATAAAGCTCCGATCTTGCTCCTCACTGCGGGCGCTTGCCCCGGAGCACGCGGCGAGAAAGGTAAGGGAGAGAATGAGTAGTATACATAAAAAAATACGGTTGATCTGCATGGAATACCTCCTTGCGGCTTCAACCGTATTTTTTCCGTTTATTTGTTTTTATATACGCCATTGTATTCCGATTCATCGCGCTGAACGCGTTTGATGCGCGCCTTGAAGACGAGAACTGCCCCCATGATGATGGCGTAGAGAATAGTCAGAGCCAAAAACAGGATCAATCCTTGCGAGCCTGCGGCGGCGGGATCACGGCCGGGCAAGTAAAGAAAGATCCAAGCACCGCCGACCGTGAGAAGAAAATGAAGCAGCACGCGCATTCCGGGGCCGATGGGGGCGTGGCCGAAGATCACATTGGCGGTGGCAAAGCAAATGGCAAAGGGAAGAATAAAGATCAGCGAGCGGGGCTGGACACCGCGGCTCAGATCGGAATTGAGCGCCCAGTATAAAAACAAAATGAGAAAGGTGGCCGCCGTATAGTAGATGCAGGCGGCGGTAACGATTTTTTTAATGTATTTTTTCATAGCAGGGAGATCCTTTTTTATAAGATAGCATTATTTTAGCATAACAAGGGCAAAAAGGCAAGGCTTTTTCCAAAATTAGTGGTACCGTGGGACGATTTCATTGACAGTGGAGATAAAAAGATGTATAATAGTATGGATAGAAGCCCGATCACAAAGAAAGGAATCGATGTGATGAAAAAGTTATTGGCTGTTGACGGAAACAGTATTGTAAACCGCGCATTTTACGGCGTGCGCCCCCTCTCAAACCGCGAGGGGCTTCCCACCAATGCGCTGTTTGGTATGGTAAATATCTTAGAAAAGAACAAAGAGGCGGTAAAGCCTGATTTTTGTGCCATTGCCTTTGACCTGAAGGCGCCTACCTTTCGCCACGAAATGTACCGCGCCTACAAGGACGGAAGACGCCCCACTCCCGAGGATCTGCTGGTGCAGATGCCACTTGCCAAGGAGATTGCGGCTGCTATGGGCTTTATCTGCCTTGAAAAGGAGGGCTATGAGGCGGATGACATCCTCGGCACGCTGGCAGCGCTTGCCGAGGGCGAGGAGGTGGAGGCCTATATCCTTACGGGTGACCGCGATGCGCTACAGTTGATTTCGGATCGGGTGCATGTTCTTCTTGCCACTAATACCGATACGGTCGATTTTAGCAGAGCTGCTTTTTTTGACAAATACGGCGTGATGCCGGAGCAATTTGTGGATGTAAAGGCGCTGATGGGGGATAGCTCCGATAATATCCCCGGTGTGGCGGGTGTTGGCGAAAAAACAGCACTGAAGCTGATTGCAGAGCACGGCTCGCTTGATGCGCTTTACCAAAATCTTCCCACGGGTGAGTTTACCCCCTCTCTGCGCGGCAAGCTGGAGGCGGGCAGAGAGAGCGCTGCGCTTTCTAAAAAGCTGGCCACCATCTGCCGCAAGGTACCTTTGGAAATTTCCTTGACCGATCTTCATTTCGTCGGTTATCACAGGGAAGAGCTGCTTCGACTGTTTACCGAGTTCGAGTTTCATTCTTTCATCAAGCGGTTTGAGCTTGATACGGATATTACAGGAGTGGATGCAATAAGCGAGGAGCCACTTTCTAAGGCAGAGTCGCTTGATCCTTCGACCGCGGCCACCTTTGGCCCCTTGTTTGCCTTTGATGTGGTGGATGGCACGGGTTATGCCTTTGACGGCAAGACATTGCGCGCGACGGCAGATAAAGAAACGCTGGAGGCTCTGCTTTGCCGCAAGGAGGCGGTTGTTATTTGCCATGATGCCAAGGGTGTATACCAGTCCCTTGAGGCGCTCCTTGTCCATTGGCGCGGTTGCGCGTTTGACACGATGCTGGCAGCGTATGTGCTGGATCCCTCCAAGGGGAAATATGAGCTGGATCGTCTGCTGCTTGACTACTGCAGCGCATCTCTCCCTGCCGCTCCCTCCCATCTTCCGCGCATTTTGCAGCTGAAGGAAGTGCTTGCAGAAAGGATCGAGACCGAGGGAGCAGGGAAGCTATTATATGAGATCGAAATGCCGCTTTGTGCGGTGCTGGCCGATATGGAGTTGGTCGGCTTTCGTGTGGACCGTGAGGGGCTTTCCGCCTATGGCGCGCAGCTCTCGTCTATGGCGGCAGAGTTATCGGAGCGCATTTACTACCACGCGGGCGGCGAATTTAACATCAATTCGCCAAAGCAGCTGGGCGAGGTGCTTTTCGAGCACCTTGGTCTGCCTCACGGAAAGAAGACTAAAACCGGTTATTCCACCAATGCGGATGTTCTTGAAAAGCTGCGCCCCTATCATCCCATTATCGAGGATATATTGGATTACAGACAGGTGACCAAGCTGAACAGCACCTATGCAGAGGGGCTGCTCAAGCAGATTGCCGAGGATGGCAGAATTCATACCGTCTTTAAGCAAACGGGAACAGCAACGGGAAGGCTCTCCTCTGCAGAGCCAAATTTGCAAAATATCCCGATCAGAACACCAATGGGACGTGAATTAAGACGGTATTTTATCCCAGAAAAGAACAATTATTTGCTAATTGATGCAGACTACTCACAAATCGAGCTGAGGCTGCTTGCGGCCCTTGCAGAGGACGAAACTATGCTTTCCGCCTTTGCCACGGGCTCGGATATTCATGCCTTAACGGCGGCTACCGTCTTCCGTGTTCCCATTGAGGCGGTCACCCCCGAGCTTCGCAAGCGCGCCAAGGCTGTTAATTTCGGCATTCTTTACGGAATGGGTGCCCATAGCCTTTCTGAGGATCTGCACATTGGCATCGGGCAGGCAAGAGAGTATATCGAGCAGTATTTTGCGGCCTATCCGCGCATTGATGCTTACCTCAAGAATGTGATCCGCGAGGCCTATGAAAAGGGCTATGTCACCACACTGTTCGGCCGTCGCCGCTATATCCCCGAGCTGAAGATGAAAAACAAGAATATGCAGCATTTCGGCGAGCGCGTTGCGATGAACAGCCCGATACAGGGAACGGCTGCCGATATCATTAAGATCGCCATGATCCGCGTGGACCGTCGTTTGAAGCAGGAGGGCCTCGATGCAAGGCTGGTGCTTCAGGTTCACGACGAGCTGATCGTGGAGGCCTCCATGGAGGATGCCGATGCGGCGCAGCAGATCCTGATCTATGAAATGGAGCACGCGGCAGATCTGTGCGTGGCTTTGAAGGTAGGCGGTACAAAGGGAGAAAATTGGTATGACAGTCACTAAAAAAAGAGCAAGCGGGGTGCTGATGCCGATCTTTTCGCTGCACGGGAGCTATTCCTGCGGTGCTTTTGGCAAGGCCGCCCTTGAATTTGTGGATTTTCTTGCCGATAGCGGCTTTTCCTATTGGCAGGTGCTTCCGTTTTCCATTCCCGACGAGCACGGGTCGCCGTATAAGTCTGATTCGGCCTTTGCGGGCGATCCGCGCCTGATCGACCTTGAGGTGCTTGCGGCAGAAGGACTTTTGACCGAGGAGGAGCTGCAAGGGGCGCTGCAAGCGGTGCCGTTTACGGTGGAAACCGACCGTATGGCGGCAAGAGAGGCGCTGCTTCGCCGTGCGGCGACAAGAGTCGAAAATAAGAAAGATATTCTCGACTTTATCGAAGGTCACCCGCAGCTTGACAATGCTTGCCGTTTTCTTGCCTTGAAGAAGGCCAACGGCGGTCTTGCCTGGCAGGAATGGAAAACTGCCGATTGGTGTGAGGAGGATTATTTTTATTACGCCTTCGCCCAATATCATTTTCTTCGGCAGTGGCAGGCGGTAAAGACCTATGCCAACGGGCGGGGAATTTCGATCATCGGCGATCTGCCCATCTATGTGGCAGAGGACAGTGCGGATGTCTGGAGCGCTCCCGACTGCTTTTTGCTGGATAAAAAGGGGTATCCTAAGGAGGTGGCAGGCGTTCCGCCCGATTACTTCTGCAGCGACGGACAAATGTGGGGGAATCCGCTTTATGACTGGTCGAAAATGAAAAAGGATGGATTTTCCTGGTGGCGTGACCGTATGAGGCACATACTCACGCTTTTTGACGGCGTGCGGATTGACCATTTTCGCGGTCTTTCCGCCTATTGGAGCATTCCCGCAAGCGCTGCTACCGCCAAGGAGGGAGCCTGGAAAAAAGGCCCCGGAATGGCCTTTGTGAGGGCAATGAAGGAGGTGGCAGGTGATAAGCTGATCATTGCAGAGGACCTGGGGGAGATCACTGAGGATGTGATAGCGCTGCGCGAGAAAAGCGGCTTTCCCGGTATGCGGGTCTTCCAGTTTGCCTTTCTCGGCGACCCTGATTCCATCCATCTGCCGCACCATTATCCCGCAAATTGTGTGGCCTATACGGGCACCCACGACAACAACACGCTTTTGGGGTATGTATGGGAGCAGGATGCGGCAAGCCGTGAGCGGATGCTGCAATACTGTCATCACGAAAGCCCCGATTGGGATGCTTGCTATGAGGCGATCCTAAAGACTATGCTGCAAAGCCATGCGGGTCTTGTGATATTTCCCATCCAGGATCTGCTCGGCTTCGGCTCGGATACGCGCTTTAACACCCCAGGCAGAACCGAAAATAACTGGTGCTTCCGCGTGACAAGAGAGCAGCTGCTGTCTCTTGACCGTGCAAGGCTGCTGGCTCTCAATCGGCTTTACGGCAGAGCGTAAGACAAAGGAAGAAAGCCCTGTGCTATTGGCACAGGGCTTTTTTTATGCTTTTTCGGGGGGAGAGAGCAGGTTTAAAACCTCATAAATGCTATTGATGGGCAAAAGCTCGATCTCCGCCTTCAGCTGGCGCTTTTCCAGGTTTCTTGCGGGAATGACCGCACGCTTGAAGCCGAGTCGTGCCGCCTCCTTGATGCGATATTCCAATCCCGATACCGCGCGGCACTCACCCGAGAGGCCAAGCTCGCCGATGGCAATGAGATCGTCGGGAACAGCGCGATCGGTAAGGGAGGAGATCAGCGCCATGGCAACCGCCATATCCGAGGCGGGCTCGTCAAGTCGCAGACCGCCGATGACGTTTACGTAAACATCGTTGGCGGAAAATCGCAGGAAAAGTCTTTTTTCAAGAACGGCAAGCAGCAGACAGACGCGGTTGTAGTCAATGCCGTTGGAGTTGCGGCGCGGCGCGGGGAAGGTGGTGGGGGATACCAGCGCCTGGATCTCCGCGATCAGCGGCCGTGTGCCCTCCATCGTACACACCGCGCAGTTTCCCGGTGTGTGCTTGGGGCGACCCGCAAGCAGCATTTCGGAGGGGTTGGAGACCTCGGCAAGACCCTGATCGGTCATTTCAAACACGCCGATCTCATTGGTGGAGCCATAGCGGTTTTTGATGGCACGGATGATGCGGTAGGTCTGCTGTCGCTCGCCCTCAAAGTAGAGAACGGCATCCACCATATGCTCCAGCAGCTTCGGGCCCGCAATAGAGCCTTCTTTGTTAACGTGACCTACCAGAATTACCGAAATATTATCCGATTTCGCCTTGTTGATCAGTGCCAACGCGGTCTCTCTGACCTGCGCGATGGCACCGGGAGTTGAGCCTACCTTGTCGCTGAAGACGGTCTGGATCGAGTCGACGATCACCACGTCGGGATGAATTCGGTCAATTTCCAGGAGAATGCGCTCCACATTGGTTTCCGTGAGAATGGAAAGATTTTTTCCAAGCACACCAAGGCGGCCTGCGCGCAGCTTCAGCTGCCCCTCCGATTCCTCGCCCGATACATAAAGCACCCTTCTGTTGGTGCCGAGAATATCGGAGATCTGCATCAGAAGCGTGGATTTGCCGATGCCGGGCTCGCCTGCCAGCAGCACGACCGATCCCAGAACAAGCCCCCCACCCAGCACACGATCCAATTCAAAGAGACCCGTTGCGGTGCGGATATAGGAGGGCATTTCCAGCTCCTCAAAGGGAATGGCACGATTTTCTCCCTGGCGGAAGTTCAGCGTGTGACGTGCGGTGCGTGCCGCATCACTCTTGCTTTCCTCTGCGATCACGTCCTCCTCAAAGCTGTTCCAGGCACCGCACCCCGGGCATTTGCCCATCCATTTGGGGGAGCGATAGGTACATTCCGAGCAAATATAAACACTTTTCAGTTTCATAAAAGCCCTCTTTCGTCTTTTTTTATCATTATACCACGAAAAAGGCTATTCCGCAAGACTAAGTGTTTATTTTTGTAATGACCGATGAAAAAACAGCAAGCGCAAGCTGCTTTTGATAAAGCGGATCGGAGAGTCGCTCACATTCCTCGGGCGAGGAAAGAAAACCGCATTCCACAAGAATGGCGGGGCAGGTGGCGTGTCGCAGCAGATAAATGGAGGAGGTAGCCGCCTTGACCTTGCGGTTGTTCCAGGGCTGCAGCATATTCCGCACACCGCCTTGCACCGCTGTGGCCCATGCGGCGGAGTCGGCGTGCCCTTGTGAGTACCAGACCTGAAGCCCCCTGCAATCGGGGGTGGGAAAGGTATTCATATGGATGCTGATAAAAAGGCAGCTCTCGTACTTTTTCGTCACCGCAAGCCGTGCGGTGAGATCGGCTTGCTTCAGGTGATGCTTCTCGCCATTGCCCAGCATCACATCCTCTGTTCTGGTCTCCACCACGGGATAGCCAAAGGAGATGAAAAGATCCGCCAGCGTGCGCGCCACGCTGAGATTGAGATCCTTTTCAAGAGCCCCGTTGGTGCCCGTAGCACCGCCATCCCTGCCGCCGTGCCCCGCATCGATCACGATCACATCAAAGGGAAGGGCTGCATTCGAGGCAGGCAGGGAAAGTGCCTCCTCGAATGTATCAAACAAAAAAGAAAAAAGAAGCAGCACGCAAAGCAGCAGGGCAGCAAAGGAAATTAAGATCATACCTTTTTTCATAGATTCACCTCTCTACAATATAGTGCCGACAAGGGGGGAATATGAAAAAAGAAGGCCACCGCCGAAGCGGTGGCCTGCTTTTATGGTTTTACAGTCAGAGAGTTTCAAGATACTTTACAACATCGCCCACGGTGATAAAGGTGTTGGCGATCTCCTCGTCGATCTCGATATCGAATTTATCCTCGCACAGCATAATCAAATCGTAAAGCTCGATCGAGTTGATGTTGAGGTCTTGAGAGAGCGAAGCATCCAGGGTAATCTCGTTGGGGTCGATCTGAAGCTCCTCAACCAAAATGTTTTTCACTTTTTCAAACATGATCTGTCCTCCGTTTCGTTCCAATAGGTCAAGATGGTTTACACACACAACATTATAGCCATCTTTTCCCGTTTTGTCAAGATATTTATGAAAACTTTGAAAAGGGAGCCCGAAATATTGACATTTCGGGGCGTGTTGTTCTATAATAGGAGCAGTTTTTGTCGAAGGGAGGAAAAGAATGGCGCTTTTTTATAAAAGACCGCTGGCAGCGGCACTGCTTGCTCTGGCTGCGGCCATCACAGCTTGCTTTTTTCTTCCGTTTTTCTTTAAAATTCTTTTCGCTTGCCTTGCATTTGCAGCACTTGTCATCATTGTTGTGTTGCGCTTAAGGCGCGGTGCCTCCTACCGTCTTCTATCCCTCGGACTGCTCGCGGCAGCTCTGCTCCTCGGCTTGGGGCGGGGTATGCTTGAAACCGATGTGATGCACACGGCGCTGACGAAGCAGATCGGCAATGAGACCATGGCAGAGCTTCAGGTGATCTCGCTTGAGCAACGCACAAGCTATTCCTCCGAGGTGGTTGTAAGGATCACCTCACTTGGCGGCAGGCAGGTCAATGAACGCGCCGTGCTCCGCACCTCCTACCTCTTTCCGATGGGCGTCAATGACCGTTTCTGCGGCAGCTTTACAGTAAGGGAGCTTGATTACGATGCCTTTTACCAAGGGCAGGAAAATCAATATCGCGCCGAGGGCTGCAGCGCCTTGCTGATCAGTGAGGATACCGACAGCTTTGTGTTTTTAGAGAGCGGCGAAGGGAAGCTTGACACCGCACTGCTCGATCTGCGCGACCGTTGGGCGCACACCCTCTCCGAGGATATCGGCGGCGAGGCAGGCGAGCTTGCCGCCGCGCTCATTTTCGGCACGAGACACACCCTGGGCGAGGACACCATCCGCGATTTCCGCCGTGCGGGTGTTTCGCATATTCTGGCACTCAGCGGCCTACATCTGGCCATTTTGATCGGCTTTGTGGATCGCCTGCTTTACCGCCTGCGGGTCGGAAAGCCGTGGCGCCTCTCGGTGACGCTTGTGCTGGCCATCGGCTATTGGATGCTGACGGGCTGCTCTCATTCGATGACACGGGCGGTGCTGATGTTTTTAGTGGTGTATTCCTCCTATTTTATGATGCAGGAATCAGACCCTATTACGGCACTTTTTCTCGCAGGATCTGCCATTTTGCTGGTCTCCCCCTTTGCCATATTCAGCATATCCTATCAAATGACGATGCTTGCCACCTTTGGCATTTTATTGGTGGGAGGTCTTAACCGCTGGCTGCAGGCAAAGCTGCCCCACGGCAAGGGAATTGTGAGGATCCCGTGCTTCCTGCTTCGTTATACACTACTATCGATATTGATCACGGTTTGCGCTACCGCTGCCGTGCTGCCCGTGCAGTGGGCGGCATTCGGCGAGCTTTCCCTCATCACACCGCTCTCCAATCTTTTGCTCACCCCTCTGCTGCTTCCGTTGATGGTGGTGGCGATCCTCGGCTTTCTCTTTATCACCCTCTCACCCATTTCGGTCATCTTTCTGGTGCCCGCGCGTGCTCTTGGGTCGCTGATGCTCTATCTCACCCGATGGCTTTCGCAAGGGCGCGTGATGCTCTCCCTGCGCCACGACTTTGTTCCCATCATTCTGCTCCCCGTATTCCTTGCCCTAGCGGTGCTGATCTGCATACGCCTGAAAAAGCATAAATACCTGGTAGCGGCACCGCTTCTCATCGGCGCGCTCGCCCTTTCTGCAGGCTTTTTGGTCCATCGCGCAGGGGAGGCAGACCTCGTTCATATGGCCTTTTTGTCCGAGGGAACCAACGACGGTATTTTACTGTGGGGAAATGACGGTACAATGATCTGCGACAGCTCAAACGGCAGTACCACACAGCTGAAGTCACAGTGGAGAGCCCTGCAGGAGCACGGTGCCACCGAGCTTTCGGTGTTGATGCTGACCCATTATCATTCCGCGCAAAAGGTGTCACTTGAACGGCTGACGAGAGCGGTTGTGGTGCGCGAGATCTGGTTGCCGGAGCCCACCACAAAGGAGGATCTTGCCGTTCTTTACGAGCTGCTGGTGCTCGCCCAAAGGGAAGGGCTGCGGGTTACGGTATACGGCAGGGAGGCGCCGCTTTCTGTTTTGGGTGGCGAGCTATCGCTCTCAGATCCACTTTACCGGAAAAGGTCGGTGCAGCCTGCCTTCACACTGCGCTTTACCTATGGCGATAAGACAGTGCTTTACGCCACGGGGGCATATGTTGAATATCTGCAAAAAGAGGGAAGCACAGCTGTCTTGACGGCGGATACGCTGATCCTCGGCGCACACGGCCCCATCCCTCACGAGAGCGTGGATCTGTCGAAGGTCACGGCGGACCGTATCATCACCGCAAACGAGGAAAAGCTGCTGGCACAGCTTGACATGGAACAATACCCAGTCGAAATATACGGGCAGGAAATTGAAATTTTAATGGAACGGTGACGGTATTTGTCAAAATAAAGAGAGATGCATAAGATGATAGGGAAAGGAGCCATACTGCTCCGAATACTTTTTAGGAGGACCTATTTCTTATGGGTGATAACAGATTTTCCTGCTCCGGTAACGTGGCCGCGGCACGGGAATCCTTTGGGATCGAGGCAGGACGGATCCTGGATGCTTGCCGTGACAGAGATTGCTTTGAGGACGTGCGCGTATTCCTGACCGGTGTCGGCGAGGATTTGATCGCGCGTACCGGCAGTGTTCGCGTAAAATGCGCGGAGATCACGGGCTCGTATATCGGCGTTGATCCCGTTCAGTTCAATCGCGGCTTTTATTCGGTGACCATTAAGTTTTATGTAAGCTGCCTCTTTGAGGTTTGTGTTCCCATTGGACATTCCCAGGAGTTTGAGGGTGTTGCGGTGCTGGAGAAGCGCGTTGTGCTTTACGGCGGCGAGAGCAACACCAGTATTTTCAGAAGCAGCGCAAACACCGGCTCTTATTGCGCGATCCCCGAGCCTGTTTGCGGCAAATGCAACAATCCCGAGGCGGTGGTCGAGGTGGTTCAGCCTGTTGTTTTGGGTGCCAGAATTACCGATAACACCCACGAATGCCATTGTTGCTGCTGCTGCAATGACATTCCCGCGCAGATCACGGGCGGTCTTAACGGGCCTCTTGTTGACTGCGACGACGGAGACGGCAGACGCTATCTTACCGTTTCGCTTGGGCTCTTTTCTGTCATCCGTCTGGTGCGCCAGGGTCAGTTCTTGATCGAGGCCAGAGAGTACTGTATTCCCGACAAGGAATGCGTAACGCCCGATGAGGACGATCCCTGCGGCAGTTTCCGCAAGATGCCGTTCCCGGCCTCTGCCTTCTGCCCCTCGGCGCTGCCTCTTGAGGCACCGCCCGCCCGCGGCGGCCGCTGCGGCTGCAATTCCTGATCAAAAAAGCTCACGGGAGTTTTCCCGTGAGCTTTTTTGGAATATGATCAAGGATTGCTCTTTTTGTTTCGCCTCCAGCGGAAGGGAGAGCACTGATAGCGCTCCTTGAACTGGTTGTGGAAAAAGCTGGTGTTTTCATAGCCCACGGCAATGATGATGTCGCCGATGGGAAGATCGGTGGTGTCAAGCAGTCGGATGGCCTCCTTGAAGCGCTCCTCCTGCAGCAGCTGGCTGAAGGTCATACCGCAAAGCTCGCGCACACGCTTGGAAAGATAGGGAACACTGAGCCCCAGCTTTCCTGCCAGCTCGGCAAGGGTCGCCGTGCGGAATTCGGTTCGCAGGTAGTCCTCAATGCGAACCTTCAGCAGCTCGGTGTCGGAGCGGTGGCGCGCCGCGGTGATCATACATTCGGGAAGCTCGCCGAAATAGCGCAGGATCAGCGAGACGGTGGCCTTCAGGGTATCCTCGCTTGCTATATCGTTGCCAACAAGGGCATAGCAAAGATTTTCAAACAAATTTTCAAGAGGCAGCACGCCCTCGGTGGAGAAAAGCATATACTCCGCCTCGCCGTTTGAGCGGATGTTCTCTGCAATAAAGGAGGAAAGCGGAGAGTAGGAGGGAAGCGCGCAGGCAAGAGAGTGGAAGCACTCGGTCGTCATCATAATGTTGATGGCAAGATCGCTCTCCTGAGTTTTGCGGACACTGTGCTGAATGTGTCGGTTGAGCAGCAGCACATCGCCCTGGTGCATTTTGATCTCGCGGTGCTTGACCACGTGCGTGATCTCACCTGAGCAAACATAGGTCATTTCCACATAGTTGTGACCGTGTGCGGGAAAATCGGCAAAGCGGGTGTGGCGGCGCAGGGAGATCTGTCTCTCCTCCTGCATCAGCCGATGGTTGTTGACCACAAAATCCTTGGCAAATGCCGTATAAAGGCGCTTGTTGACCTTTTGCTCACCCTCTAAGATCCGTTGCTCCTCGTCGTTGATCTGTGCAAGCTTTAGCAGAATATCATTTGTCATGACGGATACTCCTTTGTCGAAATAGGTCTTTTTTTCATTTTAGCATAAATGAAAACAAAAAGCAAGTGTTAAAATTAAAAAAAGCCCCCTTTTTGTGAAATAATAGTTCTTATTATTGTGAGTCATCTGTGATACAATGGAGTTAATGAAGATCAGGAGGTAATGATCAATGAGCACGATGTATGATATTGCAAAGCAACAGTACGCAAAGCTTGGCGTTGATACCGAGGAGGTCATCCGACGCCTTGGAGACTTTTCCATTTCCATGCATTGCTGGCAGGGCGATGATGTGCGCGGATTTGACACCAAGGAGGCGCTTTCCGGCGGCATTCAGACCACGGGCAATTATCCCGGTCGCGCCACCACCCCCGACGAGCTGATGGCGGATATTGACAAGGCACTTTCGCTGATCGGCGGCAAGCATAAGCTGAATCTGCATGCCTGCTATGCAATCTTTGAGGATGGCGAATTCGCAGACCGCGACAAGCTTGAGCCCAAGCATTTCAGCCGCTGGGTGGAGTTTGCCAAGGCGCGCGGTATGGGACTTGATTTCAACCCCACCTTTTTCTCGCACCCCATGGCAGCCTCAGGCCTCACGCTTTCCTCTCCCGATGAAGCGGTGCGCCGCTTCTGGATCGAGCACGGCAAGGCCTGCCTTCGCATTTCCGAGTATTTCGCCAAGGAAACGGGCATGCCTTGTGTGATGAACATCTGGATCCCCGACGGCTACAAGGATGTTCCCGCAGACCGCATCGGCCCGCGCGAGCGCTTTGCCAAGGCTCTTGATGAGATCCTTGCCGAGCCCTATGACAAGGATCTGGTTTATGTTTGCCTTGAGTCCAAGGTCTTTGGCATTGGCGTGGAGTCCTATACGGTGGGCTCGGCTGAGTTTGCCCTCAACTATGTAAATCAAAAGGGAATCGTTCCCCTGATGGACAACGGTCACTATCATCCCACCGAGGTGGTTTCCGATAAGATCTCCTCGATGCTGCTCTTCCACAAAAAGGTGGCACTGCACGTTACAAGAGGTGTCCGTTGGGATAGCGACCACGTGGTGCGCCTTGACGACGAGACTCGTGAGATCGCCAAGGAGCTGGTGGTCTCGGGCCGTCTTGACGATGTTGCCGTGGCACTGGACTTCTTTGATGCCAGCATCAACCGCATCGCGGCCTGGGTTATCGGTATGCGTAATATGCAGCGCGCCGTTCTTTCCGCTATGCTTCTGCCGCAGAATTACATGAAAAAGCTGCAGGATAACGGCGAATACACCGAGCTGCTGATGCTGGGTGAGGAGCTGAAGTCCTATCCCGAGGGAGCGGTTTGGGCAGAGTTTTGCAGCCGCGCAGGAGTTCCTGCCGACGAGAGCTGGTATAAGATCGTCAAAGAATACGAGGCAAGCGTGCTTGCAAAGCGCGCATAAGCAAGAAAAGAGATGCGGGTATGCCCGCATCTCTTTTTTTATTTAGTTTAGCGCATATTTTTTACCGTATGCCAAGACCGCCCTTTTATAGTCGCCGTCGCCTTTTTTCAGGCTTTCGGTATAACCGTGCATGCCAAGGCCGCCCTGTGCGATTTCGATCACACAGCCCGCGATGTTGGAGCAATGATCGGCCACCCTTTCTAGATCGGTGAGAATATCGGTCAGAATAAAGCCTTGCTCAATGGTGCAGCCATTTTCCTTCAAGCGACGGATATGATTGGCCTTGATCCCTGCTTGCAGCCCGTCGATCACCTCCTCAAGAGGCTCCACAAGTCTTGCCGTATCCATATCATTCTGCCCATAGCTGCCAAGCGCGTGATCAAGGATCTCCGCCACCGCTGCCATCATCACATCAAGCTCAGCCATCGCATCATCGGAGAAGGCAAGCTGCTTGTCATGCATTTCGGCGGCGGCCTCCATCAGATTGACCGCGTGGTCGGAGAGTCGCTCAAAATCGCTGATCATATGCAGCATCTTGGTGACCTCCACACTATCCGATGCGCTCAGATCTCTTGCAGAAAGCTCTACCAGATAGGAGCCGATCTCGTCCTCAAACACATCCACCGCCCGTTCCTTTTTCTCTACATCAGAGCACATCTTTGTATCGTATTCCCGCAGCAGTGAGAATGCTTCTTTTAACGCGGTATGTGCCGTTTCTGCCATCGTAACGGTAGTGGCGCGGCATTGCTGAATGGCTACCGCAGGCGTGGCCATCAGACGGGGATCAAGCAGGGTGTAGCGCTCCTCCCTTGATCTGTCTCTGACGGTGATCACCGCAAGGCGCTCCAGCAGCTTGCCGAAGGGAAGAAGGAGCGCAGTGCAAAGCAGGTTGAAGGCGGTGTGCACCATGGCAATGCCCGCCTGATCGATCCGTGCTAAGACCAGAGGGAAGCGGAAAATACCGTGGAGCAAGTAAAAGACAGCAAGGATCACCAGGGTACCGATGATGTTAAAATAAAGGTGCACCATCGCCACGCGCTTGGCGTTTTTGTTGGCACCTACCGAGGAAATGAGCGCCGTGGCGCAGGTGCCGATGTTTTGCCCCATAATAATGGGAATGGCCGCGCCGTAGCTGACTGCCACACTCCCGCAAAGTGCCTGCAGAATACCCACGGAGGCGGAGGAGCTTTGGATCACGGCAGTGATCACCGCTCCCGCAAGCACACCGAAGAACGGATTTTCAAACAGCAAAAGCGCCTTGCCAAAGGCCTCATTTTCCGCAAGGGGCGCCACCGCATCGGACATCAGATCCATACCGAATATCAGCACGGAAAAACCGAGGAGGATGAGGCCAATGTCCTTCTTCTTCGGATTTTTGATAAAGCAATAAAGGATCACGCCGATGAGTGCGAGAACGGGGGTAAAGGATGTTGGCTTAAACAGCGTGATGAGAAGGCTATCGCCTTCAATACCCGTCAGACTGAGGATCCACGACGTAATGGTGGTTCCCACATTGGCGCCCATAATGATCGGAATGGCACCCGAAAGCGTCATCACGCCCGAGTTGACGAAGCCAACCAGCATCACCGTGGTTGCCGAGGAGCTTTGGATGATCGCCGTAACGATCGCACCGAGCAAAAAGCCCTTGACAGGGCTGGAGCTTAAGTTTTGGAGCAGCGATTTCAGGTGGTTTCCCGCGCTTTTCTCCAGTGCCTCACCCACCAGGGACATGCCGAACAAAAACAGAGCCACACCGCCAAGCAGATGCAATATATCAATTAAATTCATAAAATGTCGCGCATCCTTTCTTCACATTTCATTTATAGTATAGCATGATCCTTCTTCTGAAAAACAGATAAAAAAGTGACAGATAAGGACACCTCATTTCGCCAAAAATCGATGACTTTCACAAAATTTTTAATGGGGTGGATCTTTTTTTTGAAATCACTTTACAAATTCAGATTTTTTTGGTATACTAATTGTTGTGAAAAATTCGTAACGCCCGCTTAAGCGAGCAAAAGGAGTGTATGATTATGAGCCGTATGGTCGGTACCGTATCTCGCGGTGTTCGCGCGCCCATTATCCGCAGCGGAGATGATCTTGTTGATATTGTCAGCTCTTCGGTGATCGAGGCTGCCCGTGAGGATGGTTTTCAAATCAAGGATCGTGATATTATCGCGATGACGGAGGCAATTGTTGCTCGCGCGCAGGGCAACTACGCCACAATAGACGATATTGCGGCCGATGTACGCACCAAATTTGGCGGAGAAACGGTTGGTGTTATCTTCCCGATCCTTTCCCGCAACCGCTTTTCGGTCTGCCTTACAGGCATTGCCAAGGGTGCAAAAAAGATCGTGCTGATGCTTTCCTATCCCTCCGATGAGGTAGGCAATCACCTGATCAGCCTTGATGCACTTGACGAAAAGGGAATTGACCCTTATCGGGATGTGCTGGATCTTGCGCGCTACCGCGAGTGCTTTGGCTACGAGAAGCATCGCTTTACAGGCGTGGATTATGTGGAGTTTTATGAGAAGCTGATCCGCGATGCGGGTGCTGACTGCGAGATCATCTTTGCAAACGATCCCCGCGCCATCCTTTCCTATACCAAAAACGTGCTGAACTGCGATATTCACACTCGCCAGCGCACCAAGAGGCTGCTGAAGGCTGCAGGTGCCGAGGTGGTATTCGGTATGGACGAGATCCTGACCGCCCCCGTTAACGGCAGCGGCTATAACGAGAACTACGGTCTTCTTGGCTCTAACAAGGCGACCGAAACCCAGGTCAAGCTCTTCCCGAGAGATTGCCAGAAGCTGGTTCAGGATATCCAGGCTCGCGTGCTGAAGGAAACAGGTAAGTATGTTGAGGTGATGGTTTACGGCGACGGTGCATTCAAGGATCCTGTCGGAAAGATCTGGGAGCTTGCAGACCCGGTCGTTTCTCCCGCCTATACCGCAGGTCTTGAGGGAACACCCAACGAGCTGAAGCTGAAATATCTTGCCGACAACGATTTTGCCGCACTTTCGGGCGAGGCGCTGAAGGATGCCATCAAGGCCAAGATCCAAGAAAAGGACGACAATCTGGTGGGCCAAATGGTCTCGGAGGGCACCACACCAAGACGCTTGACCGACCTTATCGGCTCGCTGTGCGATCTGACCTCGGGCTCGGGCGACAAGGGCACACCCATCGTGCATATCCAGGGCTATTTTGACAACTATACAACCGAATAACAAATTCCCCTCGCGATAAAAATCGCGGGGGGAATTTATAGGGGAGTTTTTATGCTTGACACCGTTTTTTTAGTTCTGCAGTGTATCGGCGTTTTTTCGTTTTCCATTACAGGCACGATCATTGCCATCCGCAAAAAAACAGACTTTATCGGCGCACTTTTTTTCGCGCTTTTAACCTCGTTTGGCGGCGGCATTCTTCGTGATGTAACATTGGGGCACATCCCCCGTCTTTTCACAGAGCCCACCTATTACATTATGGCAATCGTTTGCATCACTACCTCGCTTTTGTGCTTTCATCTGGCGTTTATCGAGCCTATTGGCCGCTTCATCGGCAAGCACCGCCATAATTTTTTTCTGGAAGCCACAGATGCTCTTGGCCTTTCTCTGTTTTGCGTGCTCGGTGTCGATGCGACGCGCTCCGTTGTAGGGGAGGGCGCGATTCCGTTGATTTTGATTTTCGGTGGCTTTATCACAGGCGTAGGCGGCGGAATGCTGCGCGACATTTGCTCCGCGCAGATCCCATCCATCTTCAAAAAGGATATCTATCTCATTCCCGCTGTGCTCGGCTCGGCGCTTTACACCCTTACATATCCGCATTGGAATCATTTGCTCGCAGTATCGGTGGCTGCAGGCCTGATCATGTGCATCCGCCTGCTCGCCTATTTCTTCCGTTGGAATATGCCAATACATAAGGACACAAACGAAAAATAAAAAAAGGCACGCGCAGCGTGCCTTTTTTATTTGTTTCGGCGCAGAATCTCAAACGCCATTACCGTAGTGGCTGATGCGGTCGACAGGGAACCGCGAAACGCGCGGCCGTAATCAATGCGGACGGTCTCGTCGGCAAGGGTAAGCAGGGAAGCGGAAATGCCGCGCTTCTCACCGCCCACAATAAGCAAAACGGGCTTTTTAAGGTTTGCCTCATAAAGAGAGACCGAGTTTCTAATTCCCGCGCAAATCACGCGATACCCCGCCTTTTTTGCCTCTATGACTGCCTCCTCTGGCTTACCTACCCACGCGGGCAGGATCTCGGATGCTCCCGCAGAGGACTTGGCCACAATCCCTGCGGCAGAGAGCCAATTTCGCTCTCCCAGCAAGATGCCGTCACATCCCGCCGCGTAAAGCGAGCGCAGGGCGTAGCCGAAATTATAAGGGTCCTCAATGCCATCAAGCAGACAAAGGAAGCCGCCTTGGGGCAGATTTTGAGTGGAGGCGGCGGGAAGCGTGCGAGCACCGCACCGTGCGACCACGCCGCCGTGCGAGCTGCCGTTGGCAAGGGAATCGATCAGATCAGCCTCGCAGAGCGTGAGGGGAATGGATAATTGCTCACATTTTTTGGCAAGAAAGGCAAGCTCCCTTGCTTTTTTTGCCTTTTTTGCGCGGTCAAAGTAAATCTCATACACGATTCTGTCGTTCACGCCTGTCTCAATGGCACCAAAAAGCGCCGAAAGGGAGGTCATTCCTTCCAAAATGCAGGCCTCTCCTATCATTATTTCATCCTTCATCGCGTTTCTCCGGTTATTTTTACAAGATTTTGAGCATAGGCTTTGATAGAAAACCATCACATACTCACATTATAGCAAAAACTGTGCCAAAATTCAACAGGAAAGAGAAGAATGGAATGAATTTAGATTTTTCTGAATTGGAGCGTTGCGAGCAAATCGGCAGATACATCAAGGAAACGGGAGCGACCGTGCGAGAGGCGGCTCGCCATTTCGGCATCAGCAAAAGCACGGTACATAAGGATGTGACTGCTGCGCTGCGCTCGGTGGACATTGGCCTTTACCGCCAGGTGGATGAAATTTTGCAGCGAAACAAACGGGAGCGCCACCTGCGCGGCGGTGAAGCGACCAGGAGAAAATATCAAAGAGAGCAAGAAAAAAGACTCGGCAACAGAAATTAAAACAAAGCCATCCAAAAAGAGAAGTGCAGATCGACATCCCTTTATCTATTGGCGCAATTATACAAAATGCAAATTTTGTATAAAAAAGGGAAGAAAAAGCGAGCAAAAAGGGTACGAATGTGCGGCGCGCACTTTTTTGTGCCGAGGTGCTCTCGGCGGCCCATTGATTTGCTGCCGTATATCAATCTTTTTTTCGCCGTCAAGGCGGGCTTAAACATTTTTAAATTTTTTGCGCCTACCTTTCTTTCGCTGTCAATAAAAATTTTTAATGACAGCGCCACTTCTCATGATTACGCCGCCCTTTTTGAAAGAACACGTTTTGAGGACGATAAAAATTTTTTGTGCGAACAATGGAGAGTCCGTCCCGTACAATTTTATTTGATTCGAAAGCAAGGTCAATTTGTCTCACGGCGTTTATTTATCCTTTCAAATAAAAATTTTTCGGTCAAATGATGGACAGTCTGTTTCGGTATTTTTTATTTTGTCGACAAGAAGCATTTGCTAATTGTTTTTACCCGCGCTTTCTCATTTGGCCATTAAAAATTTTGAGAACAGACGATGGAGAGTCCGTGGGAACAAATTTTATCCAATGCTCTTTTCGAAGGATCGGCATTATTTATTGATTGTTGACGAGACAACAATTTTAGTTGTGCCATTTGCATAGATGAAAGCTCATAATTTAGCGCATTTGCCAAAAAGCAAAAAACGCTTGAAAATCAGAAGAATATATGCTATAATAGTTGTATCATAAAAATCGACGGAGGTTTCATTATGGCGATCAAAATGCGTGTGCTTTATGCATCCGGTAAAGGAAAAATTGCCGCTATGGCAAATATCATCAAGGAGGAATACGGTCTTGCCATTAACGCGGTGGACAAGATCCCCCCTGCCTATTCTTGCGACAAGGAGCGTCTTGTAATTCTGATGCTCTCGCTCAAGGGTGAGCCTGACGACCAGCTGCGCCTCTTTTGCCAGGAGCTGACCAAGGCTCGCGCGCAAAACGTGGCTTTGGTGATCGACGGCAACGAGACTGCCGCCAAATTTATGAAGGAAATTCTGGTCAAGGCGGGCACCAACGTAGTGGACGAGGTGCTTTATATCAACGGCGGCTTCCTGCCCTTTATCAAGACGGTAAAGGACGAGGAAAAGGCTGCTCTGCTCGAATGGGCACGCCGCACGGTGGAGAATCTCCAATAAATTACACATTTTTATGGGAAGAGCCGAATTTTGCGCGCTCTTCCCTTCTTTTTTGTGCGATTTTTCGTTGACATAAGCCCCGCTATATGGTATAATATAATATCTATATAAACTATGATATTAGCCGTGTTACGGCGTTTTCCCGGAGGTTTATGATGAAATACTTTGTTTTGATCCCCGATGGCATGGCAGATGAGCCAATTGCAGCCTTTTCGGGACTGACCCCAATGCAAAAGGCCAATAAGCCCACAATGGATCTGTTGGCCAAGGAGGCCTTTGTAGGCACGGTTTCCAATGTCCCTCAGGGTATGGTGCCCGAAAGTGATACCGCAAACCTTGCCATTCTCTCCTATGATCCCAAGGAATTTTCCAAGGGGCGCTCCCCTCTTGAGGCAGTTAGCATGGGCATTGAAATGCGGCCTGATGAAACCGCTTATCGCTGCAATGTGGTGACGCTTTCCGATGAGGGCGAGGCCTATGAGGATAAAATTATTCTGGATCACAGTGCTGATGAAATCACCACCGCAGAGGCAGATCAGCTGATCCGTGCAATGGAGGAGAAATTCGGCAACGAGCTCCGCCGCTTCTATACGGGCGTCAGCTATCGCCACTGCCTCATTATGAAGAACGGCAATGACCGTTATCCCTTTATGCGTCCCCACGATATCCTGGGCAAGCGCATCGGTGAATATCTGCCGCGAATTGAGGATGGCGGCGAGGAATTTTACCGTCTGATGAAGGAAAGCTTTGCGCTTCTCAATCATCATCCCGTCAACGAGGCGCGCCGCGCTCGCGGTCTGAAGCCTGCCAACTCGGTTTGGTTCTGGAGCCCGGGTAAGAAGCCGCAGCTTCCCTCCTTCTCCAAAAAATGGGGGCTGAATGGCGCGGTGATCTCTGCCGTGGACCTGATCAAGGGCATTGGTCTTTGTGCGGGCATGAATTCCATTGATGTGGATGGCGCCACGGGAAACGTGCATACCAATTACAAGGGCAAGGCGGATGCAGCCATCAAGGCCTTTGCGGACGGACACGACTATGTGTACGTTCACGTGGAGGCTCCCGATGAGTGCGGGCATCGCGCTGAGCTTGAGAACAAGGTGCTTTCGATCGAGAAAATCGACTCTGAGATCCTCTCCCCTGTTCTCGCCTATCTTCGCTCTATCGGCGAGGAGTTCAAGATCATGATCCTGCCCGATCACCCCACTCCCATCAGATTGCGTACACACACCATCGATCCCGTTCCCTTTATGATCTACTCCTCGGATGCGATCTGCGGCGGCGTGGATGGCTTCTGCGAGGAGAGTGCAAAGCAGTGCGGCAATTATCTTGAAAACGGCTATCGCCTAATGGAGCTTCTGATCGAAAAATAAAAAAGGAGGATCCCGCAATGGATCAGCAAACCGAGCTGCCGATCACACCGTCACAGAAGTCAGGGCTCGCTGAGAGCTTATTTGAGTATGTGGAAATGTTTGTGCTTTCCGCTGCGGTGGTGATCCTGCTTCTGACCTTTTTCTTCCGCATTTGTGTGGTCAATGGCCCTTCTATGAATCAAACCCTCGCCGGCGGCGACAGACTGGTAGTTTCTGATCTTTTTTATCAACCGAAGCAGGGTGACATTGTTGTGTTTCACCACACCAGCGAGCAGTACGATCAATACAACGAGCCGATCGTCAAGCGCGTGATCGCCGTTGGCGGTCAATTTGTCAAAATTGATTATAAGAATAATAGGGTCTATGTTTCGGATGATGCGGATTTTGCTGAATCCGAGGTGCTGAATGAGACTGATTACGCCTATTTCGTCAACCCCGACGGCCGATGGAAGGAATCGCTTTATCACGAGTCCGCCGAGGAGTTTTCTGTTCCCGAGGGCTACCTTTTCGTGCTTGGTGACAACCGTAATAATTCAGCCGACAGCAGAGCGGATTATATCGGCCTTGTGGACGAGCGCTCGGTGCTGGGACGGGTTTTGTTTCGTATTACGCCGTTTTCAAAATTCGGCAGCGTAACTTGAGGTGAAATATGCCAACCGATATCATACAATGGTTTCCCGGGCATATGGCCAAAACCAGGCGCCTGATGGGGGAAAACCTCAAAAAGGTGGATCTGGTGATCGAGCTGCTTGATGCCAGAATTCCACAAAGCTCCCGCAATCCCGAAATTGTGCGGCTGGTCAAGGATAAGCCTCTGGTCACACTTCTCAACAAGGCCTCCCTTGCTGACCCTGCGGAGACCGAAAAATGGGTGCGCCACTATTCGGGCGGCGGTGCGGTATGCCTTGCGGTGGATTGCATCAGCGGCAAGGGCATTGACCGTTTGATGCCCGCCATTCGCCGACTTCTTTCCGAAAAGCTTTCAAGATACGAGGAAAAGGGCATGGCAGGCAGACGCCTTCGGGCAATGGTTGTCGGTATTCCCAATGTGGGAAAATCGTCGCTGATCAACCGTTTGTCGGGGGGAAAAAAGGCCAAGGTGGAAAATCGCCCCGGTGTAACCCTGAATCCACAATGGATCACCACCGGTATAGGGCTTGATCTGATGGATATGCCCGGTGTGCTCTGGCCGCGATTTGACGACCGCAAAACCGGTGAAAATCTTGCCATTACAGGTGCGATCAAGGACGATGTGATCGAAATTGAAGCGCTCGCGGTGGCTTTGTGCCGTAATTTGCGGCATCATTACCCTGCTCTTTTGGCGGCGCGCTATAAAATGGAGCGAGTGCCGACCGACGAGGAAATGACCGACTTTGAGCTTTTTGAATATATTGGAAAAAGACGCGGATTTTTGATCAGCGGTGGTGAGATCAACACCGAGCGCACCGCAAGCATGCTGCTTGACGAGTTGCGCGGGGCAAAGATCGGCCGCATTACGCTGGACCGTTTGACAGCGGAGGATCCTATATGCTGACATATGAACTGGAGGAGGCCTTTTCCTCCGAGGGTTACCCTCTCGTTTGCGGCGTGGACGAGGCGGGGCGCGGCCCTCTTTGCGGCCCCGTTGCCGCTGCTGCCTGCATTTTGCCGCGGGGGCTCTATATCGAGGGGCTGAATGACTCCAAAAAGCTTTCTGCCGCCAAGCGTGAGCTTCTTTTTGACGAAATCTGTGAAAAGGCCGTTGCTTACTGCATCGCCTTTGGCTCCGTGGAGGAGATCAACGAGACGGATATCCTCAGCACCACCCTTCACACCATGCGCCGCGCCATTGACGGCCTTTCGGTAAAGGCTGATGCCGCGCTGATCGACGGAAATATCACGAAGGGCTTTACCCTGCCCGCAAGAGCTGTGGTGAAAGGAGATGCCCGCTCGCCCAGCATTGCGGCTGCCTCAATCTTAGCGAAGGTTGCCCGTGACCGCATTTGTCTTGAGCTTGATCGCGCCTATCCGCAATACGGCATCGCCAAGCACAAGGGCTACGGTACCAAGGATCATATGGAGGCACTGCGAAAATATGGGCCTTGTGAGATCTACCGCACCAAATTCATCCGTTTTCTTGAAAAATGAGACTGCTTCCAAGAAAAACCGTTGGTGAGATCGGAGAGCGCCTGGCCGCCCGCTATTTGCGCCGTCACGGATATCGGATCCTTTCGCGCAATGTGCGCTGTGGGCATTTGGAGCTGGATATCATCGCCAAAAACAAGAAAAATATCGTATTTGCAGAGGTCAAGGCAAGGAGCTTCTCCTCCCCCGAGGAGGCTATGCAAATGCGCCCGTCGGAGGCTGTGGATGGGGGCAAGCGCCGCCGCACCCTGCAGGCGGCATATGCATATTTGGGCGAGCACCCTTCCCCGCTCTGCCCGCGTATTGATGTAATTGAGGTTTATCTTTCCCGCGATCCGAGACCGCGGGTCTATAAGATAAACCACATCGAAGGGGCGGTTGACGCCAAGGGAAATGCGCGATGATCGGCCTTGTGGATCTTCACTGTGATACCGCCTCCCGCCTTTATGAGGAGGGCTTATCCATTGAGCAAGGCCCGCAGCATGTAGTCCTTGCAGGCACGAGGGGCTTTTCGTTTTATGTGCAGCTTGCGGCCTGCTTTTGCCCACCAACACTGGGAGATGATGAGGGCTACCTTTATATCAAGCGGCTTCTTGCGGATTTTAAGGCTCGCATATCCCATTCCTCCCGTGGCAGAATCACCTCGCACATTGATGCGATCAAATCGGCGCGAGTTCAAGGGCGGGCTGCCTTTGTCCCGACCGTTGAGGATGCACGGATCCTGGCGGGAGATCTGCGGCGCGTGATGGAGCTCCGCGCTCTCGGTGTTCGTCTGATGACCCTTACCTGGAGCGGCGAGAGCCTGATCGGCGGCGCCTGGAATACCGAGGTCGGCCTTTCCGACTTCGGAAAAGCAGCGGTTTCCTCGATGCTGGAGCACGGCATCATTCCTGATGTTTCCCACGCCTCGCAAGCGACCTTCTTTGATATTGCACACCTCGCCCGCGCCTACCGAAGGCCCTTTGTGGCCACCCATTCCAATGCTTTTTCCGTCACGCCGCACAGAAGAAATCTTGCGGACGATCAGATCAGGGAAATAGCTATGGCAGGCGGCGTGATCGGGCTGAATCTTTACCCGCCTTTTCTCACCGCCACGGGCAATGCCACCTTAGAGCATATTTTGCACCACCTGGAGCATCTGATCCGTGTGGGTGGAGAGGACGTGGTTGCGATCGGTACCGATTTTGACGGCGTGGATTCCCTGCCCGACGGTATTTCTTCCCTATCCGATCTCCCCCGTCTGTCCGCGGCAATGAGCAAGCACGGCTTTTCGGATGATCTTGTTGAAAAGATATTTTACAAAAACGCCTACCGTTTTCTTTCACATAATCTGTAATTCCACAAAGGAGATATTGCAAAATGAAGTTCCAAAGCACAAGAGAGACAAATGCCCCCTCCTACACCGCCGCCAAGGCCATCAAGCAAGGCCTTGCCAACGATGGAGGCTTGTTTGTTCCCGATTCCATTCCTACCCTGACGGTCGAGGAGATCAAGGCATTGTGCCTTGATGATTACCCCACCCGCGCGGCCAAAATTCTCGGCAAATTCCTCACTGACTATACCGCCGAGGAGCTGCTTGCCGACTGCAAGGCTGCCTATGCCGAAACCTCCTTTGTGGGAGGCTGCGCGCCTCTGGTGGCCCTTGATGATACCTATCACATTATGGAGCTTTGGCACGGCCCCACGGCGGCTTTCAAGGATATGGCACTGCAGATCATGCCCCGCCTTCTCTCCCGAGCGCTGGTCAAGACCGGCGAGGAGCGTACGGCGCTGATCCTGGTTGCTACCTCGGGCGATACGGGAAAGGCGGCTCTTGAGGGATATAAGGATATCGACCGCATCAAAATGATGGTATTCTATCCCGTGGACGGTGTCAGCCACGTACAAAAGCTGCAAATGCAGACCCAAACCGGCAGCAACGTCAATGTTTGTGCGATCCGCGGCAACTTTGATGACGCGCAGACCGGTGTGAAGCAGATCTTTTCGGATCCCGATGTGGCGGCAACACTCAATGAAAAGGGCTACTTCCTTTCCTCCGCCAACTCGATCAACTGGGGCAGATTGGCCCCGCAGATCGTCTACTACATTTCCGCCTACTGCGATCTTCTCAACAGCGGAAGAATCAAAATGGGCGACAAGATCAATGTAACGGTTCCCACGGGCAACTTCGGCAATATTTTTGCCGCTTACCTGGCGCGGGAAATGGGCCTTCCGATCAACCGTCTGATCTGTGCCTCCAACCAGAACAACATTCTCACCGATTTCCTGCATACCGGCACCTATGATCGCAACCGCGCATTCCACCTCACCATGTCCCCTTCTATGGATATTCTGATCTCCAGCAACCTTGAGAGATTGCTTTACTTTATGGCAGGACCCGAGCGCACGGCCGCCTATATGAAGGCTCTGTCGGAGAACGGCGCGTATACCGTGGATGCTGATGTGAAGGCGAAGATCGATGCCTGCTTCAGCGGATATTTTGCAGATGAAGATATGACTGCAGCTGCCATCAAGGAAACCAAGCAGCGCTTTGATTACCTCCTTGACACACACACGGCCGTGGCGGTTTCTGCTGCCGAGCAATATGTAAAGGAAAGCGGCGATACGCTTCCTATGGTGATTGCATCCACCGCAAGCCCCTACAAATTTGCCGCCGATGTGTACCGCTCGCTTTACGGCGAGGAACCCGCTTCCGATCTTGCAGCGCTGGATCAGCTGACCCAAAAAACCGGTGTTGAGATTCCCTATCCCCTTTGCGGATTGGCCAAAAGAACCGTAAGATTTTGCGATGTTGCGGACAAAGAGGATATGCTGAAGGCCGTATACGGCTATATCGGCTAAAAAAAGCAGGAGCAGGCAAAAATGCCTGCTCCTGCAAAAAAGAAGAAGATCAGTTCTTTTTTGCCTTAAACGTGGAGCAAATTGTGTCGGTGCTGGAGGTGGCAAAGCTGGGACCTACCGCAATTTTATCTGCAGTACAGTGGCAATCACCCTGGTGATATTGGCAATTCTTCACATCGCAGGTAATACCCGTGTTGATGTGCTCGGGCTTACAGATACCGTTTTCGCATTTTTCCATTTTCTTTTCATCTCCTTTTTGCTTGGATAGTAACAGTATGCGTTATTTGCGGACCAAATATGCAAAAAGAGAAAGGAGCGACCAGTGGCACTCTTTACCATAGCGGACCTTCATCTTTCCACCGCATCCGACCATCCTATGGATATCTTCGGCGCAAGGTGGCAAAATTATACCGAAAAGATAAGCAAAAACTGGCGCGCCGTGGTCGGTGAAAATGACACCGTGATCGTTCCGGGTGACATTTCCTGGGGGATGACTCTGGAGGAGGCACTGCCCGATCTTGCCTTTATCAACAGTCTACCCGGAAAAAAGCTGCTGGGAAAAGGAAATCACGACTTTTGGTGGGCAACCGCAGCCAAAATGACCCGCTTTTTTGAGGAGCATCATCTTGATACCCTTTCCCTGCTCTATAATAATGCTACGGTGGCTGAAAATTACATTGTATGCGGCACCCGCGGCTGGTTTCTTGAGGAAAACCAGCAGACAACGGTAGGAAATGTAGATTACGAGAAAATCGTCAATCGGGAGCTGGCGCGACTGAAGCTCAGCCTTGATGCTGCTGTGGCGTTACAGCAAAACGGTCATAGCGAAAAGGAAATTTTGGTGTTTTTTCACTTTCCGCCCTGCTGGAGCCACTTTTGCTGCCGCGAGATGTTGGAGCTTCTCTCCTCTTATGGAATCGAGCGCTGCTACTTCGGACATATTCACGGCACCTACGAGCAATCCCCTGTGATCGATCGCGACGGGCTTGTGCTTCGCCTCATTTCTTCCGATTTTCTCAATTTTGTTCCCCATCGCATCCCATGATCGGCAGGAGGCTTGCATTTGCCTCGCTTTTCTGCTCTTTTTTAGATAATTTTGAGTAAAACTATTGACAAAACTATATAAAATAGGTAAAATAAAATTCGTGTGAAATTTTCTAACTGTGGAGGAAAATAAAAATGAAGTTGATCAAGGCTGAAAAAATCGAGAAGAGCCAATACGAGCTGCAGATCTCGGTTGATAAGGCAACCTTCGACGAGGCCGTAAACAAGGCCTATCAGAAGGAAGGGAAAAAGATGAGCGTTCCCGGCTTCCGTAAAGGCAAGGCTCCTCGCTCTATCATCGAAAAAATGTACGGCAAGGGCGTATTCTACGAAACCGCCATCAACGACATCATCCCCGGCGTATACAGCGATGCAGTTGCCGAGTCCGGCATCTCCCCCGTTGCACAGCCCGATTTTGATATTGTCTCCCTTGATGACGAGGGACTGGTTCTTTCCGCCAAGGTGTTTGTAAAGCCTGAGATCGAGCTTTCCGATTACGTCGGCCTTACGGCAACCCGCACTGTTGCTCCCGTTGAGGAGAGCGAGCTTGAGGCGGAGATCAACACGGTGCGCGAGAGAAACTCCCGCGAGACCGAAGTGCTTGGCCGTGCAGCCGAAATAGGCGACACCGCTGTAATTGATTACGAGGGCTTCTGTGACGGCGTTGCCTTTGAGGGTGGCAAGGGTGAGGACTATGCCCTCAAGCTCGGCTCCAACACCTTTATTCCCGGCTTTGAGGAGCAGATCGTCGGCAAGAAGATCGACGAGGAGTTTGACGTTAACGTCACCTTCCCCACCGAGTACCACGCTGCGGATTTGGCCGGCAAGGAGGCCGTATTCAAGTGCAAGCTGCACGCTCTGACTCACGTGGATCTTCCCGATCTTGACGATGATTTTGCAAAGGATGTTTCCGAATTTGACACCTTTGATGAATACAAGGCCGATCTGAAGGCAAAGATCGAAAAGAGACATGCTGACAGTGCCGAAAACGCCGTAAGCGAGCAGCTGATCGATGCTCTGATCTCCAAGTATGACACCGAGGTGATCCCTGCCCCGATGTTCGATGCCGAGACCGAGAACTTCCTGCGCGATTATGATAACCGTCTCAGAATGTCGGGCCTTGATCTCAACACCTATATCAAGTATACCGGTATGACGCTGGAGCAGCTCCGCGACCAGTTCCGCCCTCAGGCAGAGCGCCAGGTCAAGGCTCGCCTTGCCCTTGAAAAGGTGGCTGAGCTTGAGAACATCACCGCCGATGAGAACGATCTTAACGAAGAATACGAGCGTATTGCCAATGCATACAATATGCCGATCGACCAGGTTAAGGAAAGCGTTCCTGCCGATGCGATCGCTGAGGATATGAAGGTGAAAAAGGCAATCGACTTCATCCGCGAGAAGGCTGTTGTAACCGACGCTGCTCCCGAGGAGAAGGCTCCTGCGGCTGAAAAAAAGCCCAGAACAAAGGCAAAAAAGACGGAAGAGTGATTGTTTCTATGGGTAGCCGCGGCATACGTCCGCGGCTACCGCGCTATTTACACAAAATATCTAAAAATGGAGGTTTTTGAAAAATTATGATGGATTTTTACCGCAATAATGCTTTGGTTCCTATGGTTGTGGAGCAAACAGGCCACGGCGAGCGCTCCTTTGATATTTTCTCTCGCCTGCTCAACGACCGTATCATATTCCTCTCCGACGAGGTCAACGACACCACCGCTTCCCTTGTGGTGGCACAGATGCTTTTTCTTGAAGCGCAGGATCCCGATAAGGATATCTCCTTTTATATCAACAGCCCCGGTGGCTCTGTCACCGCAGGCATGGCGATTTATGACACGATGAACTACATCAAA
The DNA here is from genome assembly GCA_045576195.1 of Eubacteriales bacterium. Taxonomy (GTDB): domain Bacteria; phylum Bacillota; class Clostridia; order Oscillospirales; family CAG-272; genus Firm-07. Next base: position 82,858 of record JAZNFZ010000071.1, read on the forward strand.
TGTGATGTTTCTACGATCTGCATCGGTATGGCCGCTTCTATGGGTGCATTCCTGCTCTCCTCCGGTGCCAAGGGCAAGCGTCTGGCGCTTCCCAACAGCGAAATTATGATCCACCAGCCTCTTGGCGGCGCCAAGGGTCAGGCATCCGACATCAAGATCCAGGCAGAGCTGATCCTCCGCACCCGCGACACGCTCAATCGCATCCTGGCTGCCAATACAGGCAAAACCGTAAAGGAGATCGCACGCGACACCGAGAGAGACAATTATATGACAGCCAACGAGGCGCTGGCTTACGGCCTTGTGGATAAGGTTCTTGAAAAACGCGCTTAAAAACTTTTTGTGAGGTAATTCATGGCAAACACAACTTCCAATAAGGGAACGGGACACTCGTCACGCTACTGCTCCTTCTGCGGGCGAAATGAGACCCAAGCCAATTATCTGATCCCCTCGCCCACCGGACTCTATATTTGCGATTTCTGTGTGGATGCCTGCGCCGATCTGATCGACGAGACCGAAGCAGTTCAGAATGCTCATCCCAAATTCACGCTGGATAATCTCCCCCGCCCCAGCCAGATCAAATCAGGCCTTGACCAGTATGTCATCGGCCAGGATGAAGCGAAAATGGCGCTTTCCGTGGCGGTATACAACCACTACAAGCGCGTGCTTTATGCAGAGAGCCAGGGTGTCGAACAGGGCAAAAAGAAGAATGCCGCAGCAAAGGAAGAGCCCGATGTTGAGCTGCAGAAAAGCAACGTGCTTTTGCTCGGCCCCACGGGTGTGGGTAAAACCTATCTTGCCCAAACGCTTGCCAAAATGCTGGAAGTGCCGTTTGCCATTGCCGATGCCACTACACTGACCGAGGCGGGTTATGTTGGCGAGGATGTGGAAAACATTCTGCTTCGCCTGATTCAGGCTGCCGATTTCGATATTTCCCTGGCCGAGCGCGGCATCATTTATATTGACGAGATCGACAAGATCTCGCGCAAAAGCGAAAACCGCTCGATCACCCGAGACGTTTCGGGCGAAGGTGTGCAGCAGGCTCTGCTCAAAATTCTGGAGGGCACGGTTGCCAATGTTCCTCCGCAGGGCGGCCGCAAGCATCCCAACCAGGAGTTTATTCAAATCAATACCAAAAACATTCTCTTTATCTGTGGCGGCGCCTTTGACGGCCTTGGCGATATTATTGAAAAGCGCAAGGGCAATCAAACCGTTGGCTTTGGCGGCGAGATCCTCAAAAAAGCAGAAAAAGACAAAATCGGCATTTTCAAGGATGCCCTCCCTCACGACATCGTGAAATACGGCCTGATCCCCGAGCTGGTTGGCCGAATTCCCGTGATCGTGGCGCTTTCCGACCTGGATGCAGATGCGCTGGTTCGCATCATCAGCGAGCCAAAGAATTCCCTGGTCCGCCAATACCAAAAGCTCTTTGAAATGGACGGTGTTCGCCTTCGCTTTACCGAGGATGCCATGCGGGCCATTGCCGAGCTTGCCATTGAGCGCAAAACGGGTGCCAGAGGCCTCCGCGCTATTATGGAAAGCATTATGCAGCCCACCATGTATGAAATTCCCTCCCGCAAGGATGTGGCAGAGGTCCTGATCACTGCCGACACCGTAAGGGGAAAGGAAAAGCCCACCTATATTCTGCTTCGCGACCTTGCCAAGGCGCAGGCATAACCGAAATGCCACCGACCCGCCGTCGGTGGCATTTTCACATATAACCGATTGAAATGGCTTGATTTTTTCTTTTTTATGTGATAAAATAAGAGTGGTATTTGTTGCATATCGGCTTTTCGCGCCTCTTATATTGAAAGAGGGGTGAAAATATGAAATATCCAAGAGCGAAAACCGACGATAAAAATTTGACCTTTCGCCTTTTTTGCCGATTTTTATGCATCTATACCGCAGGAATGCCGATAGCCTCGCTCATTCTTCGCGTGCTTCCGTTCCTTCGGGCATTCGGCCTTGCTGTCGAAAAAGCAGAGCTTCTGTTTTTCCTTCTTGCGCTTCTCGCCTCGTTTTTAACGGTAGCGATCCCCTTTCTCGTTGCGGTGACGGCCGCAAAATCCTTTTACGATCTTTTGCTTGTGCAGCACCTGATCAAATTAACCAAATGCGGACAGCGCTCGCTGCTCTCCTTTAACGCGGTGCTTTTTCTTTTGATTGCCACAGCTCTACTCTTTTTCATCACCGCCGCCCGTGCGGTGCGCTTTTCGTTTTATACCGAAAAGCAAAATCTCTCGTTGCTGCTCTCCCGCCGCTTTTGGCGGTATTTTACCGAGTGTATCATCTGCACTGCTGTTGCGGCCGTGCAATCTCTTTTGTTATCAATTCTTTGTTAAGCCCTTTTGCAGAAAGGAAACATAATGGAAAATAAAAAACGCAGTTGGTTTGACCGCGGGAATGATCGCCCCGATGCCACCATCGAGGACACCACTCCCAACCTGAAATTTTTCTTCAAGCAGCTTTTCCGAAAATTCGGCAAGCTGATCACTCTCAATCTTCTAATGCTCTTTCAGGTATTGCCTGCCGTTGTCATTGCCTTTATTTACATCTACAGCCCAAAGCTTACCATGATAGAAAGCGGGCTGTTTGCCCCCTTGCTCGGTGCCCAAACAGCTACCTCATCACCCCTGGCGGCGTTGCTGCTTGGCGCGGTTGGCTATCAGAGCGGCGTGCCGACCCTTACCACGGGGCGCTTGGTGGTCATTCTTGTGTTGCTTGGCATCACCGCCCTTACCTGGGGGTGGCAAAACGTAGGCGCTGCCTACAATCTGCGAAGCCTGGTGCGCGGTGACTCCTTCTTTTTGGTTTCCGACTATTTTTATGCCATTGGCCGCAATCTAAAACAAGGCTTCTTCTTCGGCTTGCTCGATCTGCTTATCATGGGCGTGCTGGGATTTGACTTCTTTTACTTTTCCTCCTATCCCGAGCAGGCTTTTGCAGGTGTGATGTATGTGGTGATCATTGCCCTTGGCATCCTTTACCTTGTCATGCGCTTTTACATTTACACCATGATGATCACCTTTGATCTCTCGGTCTTCAAGCTCCTTAAAAATGCATTGATCTTTACGGTGCTTGGCATCAAGCGAAACTTGATGGCACTGCTGGGAATTGCGCTTCTCGTTGTGCTGAATTTTGTCGCGATCATGCTGGGGCTCTCGGTAGGCTTCTCTGCCCCTCTTGTGTTCCCGCTGTTCTACCTTCCCGCGCTACTTGGATTTATCGCGACCTATGCCGCTTACCCTTGCATCAAGCGCTACATGATCGACCCCTATGAGTCGGAGAACACCTCCGACCCACAGGAGACCGATTCCACTACCCCTCAAGCAGCTGACTCACCGTAACAAACTCAAAGCCCGACTCCTGAAGCATGGGAATGATTTTTCTCAATGCCTTGGGGGTTGGGCTGTTTTTGCCGATGAAATCGTGCATCAGAATGATCGAGCCGTCCTTCGTGTTTTTTCTGACATTTTCACAGATCTCCGCAATCGGCGTGTGCGCCCAATCGCGGGTATCCACACTCCACATAATAATGGGGTAGCCGTTTTTTTCGCAAAAGGATTTGCTGATCTCGGAGCAGGCACCCTCCGGCGGGCGAAATAGCCGCGGCTCCTTGCCGATGATTCGCTTCACCGCATCGGAGCAGCGCAAAAGATCCTTTTCAAATGCCGCCGCACTGAGCTTTGACACGTGATAATGATTGTAGGTGTGGTTGCCGATCTCGTGCCCCTCGCGAGAGGCGCGAAGCAGGAGCTCGGGATAGGTCTCGGCGTTGACCCCTACTACAAAAAAGGTGGCGGAGACCCCGTATTCTGTCAAAATATCAAGAATTTCCGCTGTATAGCGCGGGTGCGGACCGTCATCAAAGGTCAGAGCCACCCGTTTTTCCTCCGAGCTGCCCGTATGATGATAAATGATCTGCGGTGCGGCGCTCACTCGCATGCTGCCAAGCAGCACGGTAACAACAAGAAAGAACGCCGCCGTGACCCTTATGCGCCCCCGCATAGCTCATCCAATGTGCCAAACCGATAGCCCTCCCCGCGGAGCGTGTCGATCAGCCAAGGCAGGATCTCGGCATTAGTGGCAGAGGTTGGGTGCAGTAGCAGCACCGCACCGTTGTGGATATGCTTCAAGATATGCTCCAACGCCGCTGATGGGGCCATTTGCTTTTGGTTATCCCAATCGGCATAGGCAAAGCTCCAGAACACCGTGCGGTAACCAAGGCGATTGACCGTCTCAAGGAGGCCTCTTGAAAAGCTCCCCTCGGGCGGCCTGAAATACCGCGCAAGCGGCTTCCCCGTCATTGCAAGAACCGCTTCCTCAAGCTCGGAAAGCTCCGTCTTTATCTTTTCTTCGCTTGCATGTGCCAAATTGGGATGATGGGCGGTATGGTTACAGACAAGGTGCCCCTCCTCCATCATCCGACAAACAAGCTCGGTGTTGGCCGTTACCAGATGCTTCAGAACAAAAAATGCACCCGAGGCCTCCTTTTCGCGCAGTGCATCCAGCACCTTTTCCACATTTCCGTTTTCATACCCCGCATCAAAGGTGAGATAGACCACCTTTTCTTCGGCATTGTCGCCGTGGTTGCGGTCGATATAATACCCTCCAAGCTCCTCCACAAAGGAAAATTCGGGTATCGGCGCGATCTGCCGATGCTCGCTGTTTTTTTTACAATACCAGTGCAGCTCCTTTTCTGCTGCGCTGATCGGTGCGATCAGCAAGAACAGCAGCAGAGCAAAGGAAAGCACCGCTTTTAATTCTTTTTTCATTCTTTCACCCCCAAAAAATAGTGTGTCTTGCTTTCCTTTTGCTACACACATCAAAAATTGGAGGCAAAAAAGCAGCGCCGCCCGATGCACCGTTATGTGCCGTCGGGCGGCGCTGCTTTTGATCAATCAGCAAAATTGTTTTCCTTGCGGTAAAGCGAGGCGGCGTGCTCGCGGATGTAATGAAGGATCCTTCCCTCAAAAAACTTTTTGTTTTTCACAAAAAAGCTCATGGCGCGCAGCTCCACGCGTTCTCTCTCGCTTCGCTTCATACGGAAGATCAGATCCGCCATTTTGACGTCGCCTCCGTCTCGCACGGCGCGGCAAAGAAATGCCACCGTCCGATCCTCTGCCGAGAAGAAAACCTCAGGAATCTCCTGTGCGGGGAGCATAGCCAAGGAATGGAGCATTTTATAGCCAATGAGAGGGGCAAATGCGGGCTCTACCTCAAGCTGTGCGGAAAGAGCCTTGGGAATGCCGCGCCAGAGGAAGGAGGGACGTGCTACAAAATCCTTTAGATAAAGATTAATGCCCTCGTTGGCAAGCTCAAAGGTCAATTCCTCCTTGGTGAGGCGCTTTTTTCTGCGGCGATCGTACAAAAAGAAATTGGGGCGATCCTTGATCTCAAGATACTCCTTGTAGAAGAAGGCGCAGGTGCCCACAAAGCACGCGCACATCACGAGGATGAAAAACACGCGCCAAAATCCGCTGTTTGTAATGCTAGCAAAGATAAAAAACAGCACAGCAATTGCCATCAGCAGGCATGCGGCAAGCCTTGTTTCGTTTAAAAAGGACTTATTTTTCTTCATAATAGAACACCTCATTATATTTTCTTCAGTTTTGCATAAGTTGCCATCAGTTTTTTGGTGCCTTTGGTATCAAAAGCAATTTCATAGAGATAGTCGGCTCCCATTTTCTGCACGGTCAGTACCGTTCCCTCGCCAAATAGCATATGTGACACACGGTCACCTGCTGCAAGGATAACCGTCGGCGCTGTGCCTTTGGGCATCTGTCGCCCCACGGTGATCTTATCGGCTGCAGCAGTTTGCACCGAGCCTCTGCTTCGTTGCGGAGCATAATGGGTAAAGGAGCTTGCGGGGACCTTCACCTTCGGGAAATCCAGCAGCTCGCGGGGGATCTCATCCAAAAACCGTGAGGCGGGATTAGCAGTGGTACGGCCATAGAGCATTCTTGTTTTTGCATGAAGGATAGTCAGCTCTCGCTTAGCTCTGGTAATGGCCACATAGGCAAGACGGCGCTCCTCCTCGATCTCCTCGGGGCCCGCCATTACGGTCATAAGGCCGGGGAAAATACCCTCCTCAAAGCCGGGCAGGAACACATGAGTAAACTCAAGGCCCTTGGCGCTGTGGATGGTCATCAGCACAACGGCATCCGCACTCTCGTCGTATCGGTCCACATCCGCCACCAGCGAGGTCTCCTCCAAAAATTCGGTGAGCGAGGGTGATTCGACACTTGTTTGATATTCCAGAACCCCCGAGATAAATTCGTCAAGGTTATCGAGACGGTCTGCCTCTTCCGGTCCCATATCACGGATCATCTGACGGTAACCGCTTCGGTCAAGCACCTCGTTTACCAGCTGATCCAGCGGCAGTGTGGCAACAAGCGCGGTCAGCTCGTTGATCAGCCCCGCAAACTGAAGCAGTGTGTCCGCAGAGCGCGAGAGCGCAATGTAGCGGTCAGCATGCTCGATCACCTCAAACATACTGATGCCCTCTGACCTTGCGATCTCCTCAATGGCAGTAAGAGTTTTTTCGCCGATCTTGCGCCTCGGCTCATTGACCACGCGCAGGAGGCGTTCCCGATCCGCATGGTTGTTGATCAGCTGCAAATAGGCAACCAGATCCTTGATCTCTTTACGGTCGGTAAAGCGTACGCCACCCAGCACCCGATATGGCACCGCGCTTCTGGCAAAGGCCATTTCAAGGGCATTGGATTGTGCATTGGTACGGTAAAGAATGGCAAAGTCACGGTAGCTTGCCTCGCCGCTCGCCACCTTTTTTTGAATGGCATCAATGATCTCACGCGCCTCGGCGCTCTGATGCTCGGGATTGAGTACCAATATTTTTTCGCCCGCGCCCCGATCGGTCCAAAGCACCTTGCCCTTTCTTCCCTCGTTGTGGGCGATCACGGCGTTGGCCGCATCGAGAATGGTTTGGGTGGAACGGTAATTCTGCTCCAGTCGAATGACTCTCGCATTGCGGTAAAGACGGTCAAAATCAAGAATATTGGCAATGGTGGCGCCGCGAAAGCGATAAATGCTTTGGTCGTCGTCGCCCACCACCATCAGGTTATGATGCCCGCCCGAAAGCAGCGAGGTCAGACGGAATTGCGCGGTGTTGGTATCCTGATACTCATCCACCAGCACATAGCGAAACTGACTTTGGTATTGCGAGAGGATCTCGCTATGCTCCTCAAGGAGCCTTACCGTGCGAAAAATGATATCATCAAAATCAAGGGCATTGGACTCCTGCAAGCGCTTTTGGTAAGCGGCATATACCCTTCCCAGCTGCTTGGCGCGGAATTCTCCGCCCATTTCCCCCTCGTACTCATCGGGCGCGATCAGCTTGTCCTTGGCACGGCTGATTGCACCCAGAGCCGTTTTGGCGGAAAGGATCTTTTCGTCGATATTCAGCGACTTCAGCACCGCCTGCATCGCCTTTTTCTGATCGTCGGTGTCATAGATCGTAAAGCCCTCGCTAAGGCCCGCCTCAAGATAGTAGCGACGCAGGATCCGCATACAGACCGAGTGGAAGGTGCCCGCCCAAATAGAGGCGATCTCCTCCTCCTCGGAAAACGTGGCAACGAGTCGCGCCTTGATCTCGTTGGCAGCCTTGTTGGTAAAGGTAATGGCAAGCACGCGCCACGGCGGGCAGGGGTTGCTTGCAAACTGGCAAAGAAATCTGCCCAGCGCCTCTATGTTCAGTCCCTCATCGCGCGCTGCGGCCTCCAGCGCCGCAACCTGTCCCTCGGTAAGATCAAAGGGCACATCCTCGCAAAAATAAGCATTTCCGTAACGGATGATGTGTGCAATACGGCGCACCAGAACGGTTGTTTTTCCGCTTCCCGCTCCTGCAAGGATCAGCAATGGATTGTTGATATGATAGATTGCCTCGCGCTGGCGCTCGTTCAGATGGCTATAATAGCGGTCAAACAAGGCGCGCTTGGCGACAAGATAGCGTTGGGAGAGATGGGCCATAATGAAACCTCGCTTTATGTATCTTTTTTTATTATACATTATATTTTTAAAAAAAGCAACAAAAATAACAAAAAGGGGCCTGATTTTTTCAGCCCCCTTGTGTGTTGTCTGTTTTAATGACGGAAGCCGAAGCTTCAGCCGTTTTTCTTGTTCTGGTTTTGATTCTGGTTTTGATTCTGGTTTTGGTTCTTGTTTTGGTTCTGATTCTGGTTCTGATTCTGATTCTGATTCTGGTTTTGGTTCTTGTTCTGATTGTTGCTTTGCATCTTTTTCATCTCCTTTATTCTGGGATACGAATATAGTATGTGAAAAGGATGCCGCAATTATTCAATCGTAAAGATAGCGTTGCTTGATCTCGTTAAAAAGCTCAAGCAAGGTGGCGGATAGCATAAAAGCAAAGACCAGCGCGCCAATAAAATCATAAAACCAAAAGATCTCCAAAAAGCGGAGCAAATTGAGCCGCGGAAAGCCCGCGGGCATATAGACGGGGATCTCTTGCATGTAGTCATATACAAAGGAAAGCAGCGCGCTGACAAAGCCTGCCACAAAGACCCGCAAAAAGCGGCGGTCAAATTCCTCGATAAGGCGACCTTGACTCCTGGATTCAAAATCACCTTCCGTATCGCCCGCGCGGTATCCCGCAAAGGATCTCACCGTGAAGCGGAGCAGCAGAAGGAGGAAGGCAAGAAGCAGGAGAAAGAGGAGCATTTCAAGAAGTGAGAACAGCCACATCTTGAGGTATGCATCGGCAGCTTCCTCGCTGCGAGAGATCTCGTTTGCGCTGTAATCCAGCGAAAAACGGTAGGATAGCCTTGTGGAGTACACCGCAACGGCCGAAAACAGCGAGGCTCCCACCAAGGCAGGGATCTTTTTTTTGATCGGTGCTGACAAAAGCAGCACGCCAAAGAGCAGCAGCACACCACCCACCACATCGGGGATCACATTTTTGAAATCGATGTAAAAATCCGCAAGGAAAAAGGCACCGACAGCAAGACACACAAAGGAAACGGTGTGGCGGGAGGTGATCTTAACACCAGGGTGTGTCTTGATGAAATCGGCATAGGCCGTTTTGGTTTTTGCTCCAAACTCGGTTTCCCTTGCAAAGCCGCGAGCGAAGGCAATCAGGCGGCATACCGTGACGATTGCAAGGATGAAAGCGGGAATAAAGGCAAAGAAGCGAAGGAGACCGATGTAATCGTAAAGAAAATTCAGGTAGGAATCGGAATAAGAGCTGAGTGTCAGGGCCGAGAGCTCAGGCAGCAGCGCGAGGGTCTCGCGCACACAGAAAAAGAGGATCAGGGCACGCTGCAGCTGCTCGGGACGAGAACGCTCTTTTTTGGTTGCCGCATAAAGATACGCGCAGTCATAGGTCCTGCCGAGAAGCGAAAGTCCCTCGCACAAATTCTTGATGGCGGGAATCGCAAAGCAAAGTCCGAGAACAGCGGAAAGGAAGGCGGCGATCAGCAGCAGCGACGGCTGCTCCAGCTTGTTTCCGCTGCCAAAGATCATCAGGATGCCAACAGTTTTGACGGCATCAAAAAGAGCGAAGCGCAGGAAGGAGCGTTGCGCGTCGGAAAGAATGGGGTGCAGGCGCGCGGCGCGGTAAAGCCCTACATAAATAAACAGGCAGCCGATAAAATCGGGCAGAATATCGACCACGGCAAGATGGGGGTTGCAAAAGCACAAAAGGCCGCAAAGGATCAATCCCACCCGCACGGGAGAGTGAGCTTTTGTCATCGTTAATTCCCTCCTTTTTTCTCTTTGCTCGGTTTGCCCTCGGGCGGTGCCTCCTGCTCGGGACCAATGTTGCGATAGGCGCTGTAAAAGAGCCACAAATTAAGGAACAGACAAGCACACCGCACGATCAGCAGCGGCACGGTAAACATCGTAGCAAACGAGGCTGTAAACGGCATTGCCGCAAACAGGTAGACCAGAAAATAAATGAGCTCAAAGACAAGGTTGCGAAAGGCATCGGCAGAAAGGCGCGGCAGTGCCACCTCGGCGGCAAGCGCCGCAACGGCAGGCAACAGCACGATACGAAATGCAAGCGAAAAGGCAAGATAAAGCCAACCGACCACCTCAAAGAAAACACCGGTAAAAAGGGGAGACAACGTACCGAAGCCGAGCAGTGAAAAGGAATAAAGTGCATAGTAAAGCGCAAACGGCAAGGAAAGGAAGGAGACGTAATAGGCATGGCGCAGCTTGGTGTGGTAATGAGCCAGCTCCCGAAGGCCAAAGATCATCATCGGGTAGCCAACCAGCTTAGCAAAGGCAAGCGGCGACCAGATCGCCATCATATTGGAAAAGAAATAGCCAACCAAAAGCCATCCAAAGCCCATTTTTTCACCTCCCTTTTGGCGGCCCGGGGCCGTCAGTTCCCTTCATTTTGCGATGCACCGCAGCATTTTTTATACTTTTTGCCGCTGCCGCAGGGACAGGGGTCATTCCTGCCCACCTTCTCTGCCTTGCGAACGGTGACAACTGTTTTCTTGGCGGCATTTTTGTCGCCCTCAAAGCTCTCCTGTAGGGGCTTTGCCACCTGCACGCGAGCCACGGGCTCGTTCCGCTTGACCACCGAAAGCACCAGGCGCACGGTCTCACGGCGGATCTCGGAAACCATTTCCTCAAACATATAAGAGCCCTGAATGCGGTATTCGTTGACGGGATCACGCTGGGCATAGGCCTGCAGGCCGACGCTTCCCTTCAGATCGTCCATAGCATCAATATGATCCATCCAATGACGGTCAACGATCTGCAGCAGAATGGAACGCTCGATCTCGCGGAAGCGCTCCTCACCAAACATTTCGATCCGCAGGCGGTAGGCCTCCTCGGCAAGAGAGAGCAGATGGTCCACGATCTCGGCGGGCTTGCCGCCCTCGGCGAGAATTCTGTCAAGCTCGGTGTCATCGGGCTTGATCATATAGCCCTTATACTCCTCCTTGATAGCATCAAGATTCCAATCCGCGCGGTCATCGGCCGCAGTGCAGGCCTCCACGATATCCTCAATGGTGGAGCGGATCATCTGATGAATGGTAGCGGAAATATCCTCACCGTTGAGCACCTCAAGGCGCTGCGAGTAGATGAGATTTCTCTGCTGATTCATCACATCGTCATAGGTCAGCACATTCTTTCTGCGCTTGAAGTTCTGCTCCTCAATGCGCCTTTGGGCGCCCTCAATGGAGTTGGAAAGAATTTTGGCATTGATGGGCTGATCCTCGGGCAGACCGAGACGCTCGATCATATTGATGATACGATCGGCACCGAACAGGCGCATCAGATCATCCTCAAGCGAGAGGAAGAAGCGTGATTCACCCGGGTCGCCCTGACGTCCCGCGCGGCCGCGCAGCTGATTGTCGATGCGGCGGCTTTCGTGGCGCTCGGTACCAAGGATATAAAGCCCCCCCGCCTCACAAACCAGCGCGGCCTCGGGTGCGATCTGCTTTTTGAATTGCGCGTTGAGGGCGCGGAAGGTCTCTCTTGCCGCGCGGATCTCCTCATCTGCCGTGTCCGCCGTTCCGGTGGCCTCGGCGATCAGCTCCTCACTGTACCCCTGCTTTCGCATCTCATTTTTGGCAAGGAACTCGGAATTGCCGCCCAGCATAATGTCGGTACCGCGTCCCGCCATATTGGTGGAGATGGTAACCGCACCGAGCTTGCCCGCCTGGGCCACGATCTCCGCCTCACGCTCGTGATGCTTTGCGTTCAGCACATTGTGTGCAATGCCGCGCCGCTTGAGCATAGCGGAAAGCTCCTCGGACTTATCCACGCTGACAGTACCCACCAGAACGGGCTGTCCCTTTTTGTGGCATTCGATCACCTGGTCGATGATCGCCTGATACTTCCCTGCCTTGTTTTTATACACAGCATCGTCGTGATCCAGACGGATCATAGGCTTGTTGGTGGGCACCTCCACCACATCAAGGGAGTAGATCTCTCTGAACTCCATCTCTTCGGTCAGCGCCGTTCCCGTCATACCCGAGAGCTTGGTATACATGCGGAAATAGTTCTGGAAGGTGATGGTGGCAAGCGTTCTGTTCTCCTTCTGTACCTGCACGCCCTCCTTGGCCTCAATTGCCTGATGCAATCCGTTGGAGTAGCGGCGGCCGGGCATAATACGGCCGGTAAAGGCATCCACGATCATTACGCCGTTTTCATTCACCACATAGTCCACATCCCGCTTCATCACGCCCCAGGCGTGAATGGCCTGATTGACGTGGTGGGCGATCTGGGCATTTTCGGGATCGGTCAGGTTTTCAATGCCGAAGAACTCCTCGGCACGGCGAGTGCCTCGCGGTGTGATGATGGCATTCTTGCCCTTTTCGTCCACGATATAATCAGCCTCGATCTCGTCGGTGGCTTCCTTGTTATCCACCTCCTTACGAACGATCTTGGTCATTCGCTTTACCAGCTGATTGGTGCGATCATAAAGCTCCGTGGATTTTTGCCCCGCACCTGAAATGATCAGCGGGGTGCGCGCCTCGTCCACCAGGATCGAGTCTACCTCGTCCACAATGGCAAAATGATGGCCGCGCTGCACCATATCCTTTTTGTAGACCACCATATTGTCGCGCAGATAGTCAAAGCCAAACTCGTTGTTGGTGCCGTAGGTGATATCCGCCTCATAGGCGGCACGCTTTTCCTCGGGCTTGAGACCATGCACCACAAGACCCGTGGTAAGCCCCATAAAGGCATATACGCGCCCCATCTCCTCGCTGTCGCGGCGGGCAAGATAATCATTTACGGTGACCACATGCACGCCCTTGCCCGCAAGAGCATTGAGATAAGCGGGCATTGTCGCCACCAGAGTCTTGCCCTCACCCGTTTTCATCTCTGCGATGCGCCCCTGATGCAGAATAATGCCGCCCAGCACCTGCACATAAAAGGGACGCTTGCCAAGCACGCGGTCGTCCGCCTCGCGGATGGCGGCAAAGGCATCGCAAAGGATCTCCTCAAGGGTCTCGCCATTGGCAAGGCGCTCCTTGAGAAGGACGGTCACGCCGGACAGCTCCTCGTCGGACATTGCGGCATATTTCGGAGCCAGTGACTCAATCACGTCGGCGATCCTTTTTAATTTTTTGATCTGTCGGTCGCTGTAAGAGCCGAACAGCTTGCGGAACAATCCCATATCGTATCTCCATTCGAGCATGTAAGTTATAATAACATAATTATACTACATATTCAGGCAAATTGCCATAGACTTTCAAAAAATTTGCAAATTATTTTCCCCGCTCTTGCTTCCCATTCACAATTGTGGTATGATAAAGACAGATCACCCTTGAACGGAGGCCGATTGTGGCACACATTAACATTGTACTTCTTGAGCCGGAGATCCCGCAAAACACGGGAAATATTGCCCGTACCTGCGCCGCAACGGGCGCGTCTCTCCATCTTATCCGCCCCTTGGGCTTTACCGTTGATGACAAAAAGCTGAAGCGCGCGGGGCTTGACTATTGGGACAAGCTCGATATCACCTATTACGATGGCCTTGATGATTTTTTCTCAAAGAACCCCTATGCCAACGTGTATTATTTCTCCACGAAGGCTCCCCGCAAATACACCGATATTTCCTATGGGGGCGAGGTTTTTCTGATGTTCGGAAAGGAGAGTGCGGGGCTGCCCGAGGAGCTGCTGCTTCGCAACAAGGAGCGGGCGGTTCGCATTCCCATGCGTGATCACCTGCGAAGCCTTAACCTTTCCAACTCAGTGGCTATCGCGGTATACGAGGTGCTTCGCCAGACCGAGTTTGACGGCCTTATTGAGGGCGGCAGCTTAACAAAATACGATTGGAACTGAGCTTATGAAGATTTCAAATCTGATGATCGCAATGAGCGGCGGCGTGGACAGCGCCGTGGCCGCTACCGTTGCCAAAAACACGGCAGAACGGACGGCAGGCGTGACGATGAACCTTTGTCACGGCAGGATCGAAAATATCTGCGCCGCCGCTGAGGATGCAGCGGCAGCCGCCTTGGTCTGTGAGATGCTGGGCATTCCCCATTTCGTGGCGGAGCTCGGCGAGGATTTTCACAAATATGTGATAAAGGACTTTATCCGCTCCTATAAGGCAGGGCTTACTCCAAACCCCTGTGTGGTCTGTAACCAAACCATCAAGTTCGGGGCGCTGCTTGATTTTGCTGCAGCGAAGGGCTTTGACCATATCGCCACGGGTCATTATGCCAGAGTGGAGCAGGACGCCGCAGGGCGGATGCTGCTCCGTACGGCGCTTGACAGCACCAAGGATCAGACCTATGTACTCTACCGACTGTCGCAAGAGGTACTGCGGCGCACGCACTTCCCCTTAGGAGAGCTGACAAAGCAGGAGGTGCGGAAGATGGCTGCAGCGTGGGAACTTCCCATGGCACGAAAAAAGGACAGCCAGGACATCTGCTTTATCCCCGACGGCGACTATGCGGCCTTTATCGGGCAGCACTCTCCGAATGCGACCGAAAAAGGAGATTTTATCTCCGCCGACGGGCGGGTGCTGGGTCAGCACAACGGCATTATCCACTACACCATCGGTCAGCGCAAGGGGCTGGGACTTTCCTTTGGACATCCCGTTTACGTCACGGCAAAATCTGCGGCAAACAACACCGTAACGGTGGGTGAGCACGAGGATCTCTTTTCAAGGACTCTGACGGCTAGCAGCATCAATCTGATTCCCTTTGACCGTATGCACACCACCATGCGGCTGAAGGCCAAGATCCGCTACCGTCAGGAGGCCACCGATGCCACCGTTGAGCAGATCGCCGAGGATAAAATTTTAGTGGAGTTTGTTCAGCCGCAGCGCGCCATTTCCCCGGGGCAATCCCTGGTGCTTTATGAGGATGACTATGTGATCGGCGGCGGCATCATCGATCCCGCATAAATAAAAAAACAAGCGGCAGCCAAAGCTGCCGCTTGTTTTTTAATCGAAAGTCATGCAACCGCCATATGACTCAAAAGGGGCTGATGCAATATGCAAAATTCGGTTAGGAGGCGCACAAATATCGCCTCCAAAAGAAAGGATCTGCGCGATGGTAGAGGCAGCTGCGGTTAAAGGGCAGTACTCCCTCCCCGATTCCGTAAAATTGTCCCGTTTTGCCGTTTTCCGCATAATATGGCTCATTATTGTTGAAATTTGGTTCATATATTGCAGGAGATCCGACATAAGTGTAGGGAGCATCCAGAACGTGGATCCGACAAGGGAAGCTTCTTTCCACCCGCAGAAGGCCCACGGTATAGCATTCCTCCTCAGGGCAGCACTCACTTGCCACACCACCGTGTCGGCAGCACCTCACCTCCACGTGTCTGTCACAGGTTTCATTTGGCTCCGTGCCTTTTTTAAAATACCCGATCTCAAGCCGCCCCCCGCGCGGATCAAGCAGGCAAGCGGGGCACGGCAGCTTTCCGGAATCCTTGCAATACCGCACCGCAACAAGATCCCCCGTGATCCTCAGGTGCCGCTCGGCAGGAGGATGCCGCGCCACAATTTCGCTCATCACCTCGTCCCATACCGTCAGTGCCGTGTTTCCACCGACATCGGCCAGTGATTCGGGATACTCGTGACCGTACCATACCCCCGCCAGCAGCTCCGGTGTATACCCCACAAACCACTTGTCACAATGATTGCCTGACGTTCCCGTTTTCCCTGCCACGTCCACCAATCGCTTCAGCGTGACCTCCTTCCCCGTTCCCTGCTGCACTGCACGGCGCAGCATCAGCGTCATAATTCCTGCCGTTTCCCGACTAAACACACGCCGCTCGGTCTGCGGTGCGGACAGCAGCGTCTCACCGTCACTGTCAACCACCGAGAGATAGGAGACCGTGCCACTGAACACGCCTTGATTGGCAAGCGCGGTAAAGCCTCCCAGCACCTCCCGCAAGGATACCCCCTTGCTTTGTTGCCCCAACGCAAGCGAGGCAATGCCGCCATCATCCTCTGCCGTGAGCGAATCAAACCCCATAAGATCCTTTAAATAATGGAATGAGGTAGCAGTTCCCAAGCGCTTCAGCACCGACACGCTGACCGTGTTGACCGACTGCTTCAGCGCCTCATTGACCGTGGTCAGTCCGCGGTAGATGTTCGGGGCATTACGGGGCCACGGTGCACCGTTTTTGCGATAGGAGAGCGGTACATCATCAAATACCGTGGCATAGGTGATCAGCCCGCGCTCCAGCGCGGGTGCATAGACCGAAAGCGGCTTGATCACAGAGCCTGAGGGCCTTTTGATATCCGTAGCATAGCTCTGCAGACGGTTGGATCCCTTCTCCCCCACGGCTCCCACTACCGCCAGGATATGGCCGCTTTGAGGATCTACCACCATCATAGCGCTCTGCGCCCTTTTTCCGTTTTTGTGATCGGGAAAATGAGTCGGATCGGCATAGTACTCCTCAAGAATTTTCTGCATATGCGGATTGATTGCGGTGTAGATCTTGAGACCGCCGCAGTAAAGCAAGCGACTTGCCGCCGCCTCGCTCATCTGGTGCTCGCGCACCAGATCCCTGATCACATCCGCCACCACAAGATCTGCATACCAGGAATTCACACGCCCCGAAAGGGCCTCCTTGTTGACAAGCAGCGGCGTGGCGGTGGCGATTGCGGCCTCGTATTCCTCTTTTTTGATCATTCCCTGTGCCAGCATTTCCGAAAGTATCACATCACGGCGACGTCGATTATCCTCGGGGCGACGAATGGGATCGTAGCGCACGGGATTATTGGTGATCGCCGCTATGGTGGCTGCCTCCTGAAGCGTCAGCTCCGACGGCTCCTTTGAAAAATAGGCATTTGCCGCGGTTCGCACTCCGTAGCAGCTCTCGGCAAGATTTACAATATTCAGGTATTTTTCCAGAATTTCCTCTTTACTAAGCTTCTTTTCCAGATCTACAGCGCGCAGGATCTCGGTGATTTTGCGGCGCGCGCTCTTTTCGGTATCGCCCGTCAGATTTTTGACCAGCTGCTGCGTGATGGTAGAGCCTCCAAACCGCACGCCGCCTCCCGCATATCCCAGCACGGCGTGAAGCGTCCGCGCCCAATCCACCCCTGCGTGATCGTAAAATCGCTTGTCCTCAATGGCAACAAACGCGTTTTTCAGTTCGGGCGACATCTCCGCAAGGGGGCAAAACAAGGCGTTCTCATATCCGCTGATCCGATCTGCCGTCAACTCCTGCTCATTACCGTTCTCATCGATATAGTAAAGCCTTGTTGTCTTGTCGCTTCCCACAAGCGAGAGCTCCTCTGCCACCGATGTATCAAGGAAAAATCCCGCCCAAAGGCCAAACGCGATAAAGAGAACCGTGATCAAGCAAATGCACGAAAATGATACCCACAAAACAGCCCTTGCCGTATGGGTCAAAGCTTTTTTCAGCATAAAAAGCACCTCCCAGCTTGCAATTAGTGTTTGCAAGCTGAGAGGTGCAATACCTGCTTCAAAATGGCGTGTTATGCGATTTTTGTCATTTCAGCACAACATTTTCACTACCAAGAAGATTTTGCAGCTCCTTTACCGTAAATTCCGTGCAATCAAAGCCGCCGCTCCGTTTGGTGTAAGTCTTTGTCTCGGAATCGTAGATCGATACGGGCAAGGCACCCTCAAAAATATCCAGCAGATTTTCTGCCTTTTTGCAAAGCGGATGGTCAAGGCTTGGCACGCGCAGGTAAAGAATGCGTGCCCCGCTGATTTTTGCGGCAATGCTCTGCTCTGCCGCAGGAGCTGCCGTATGTGCGGGTGCGACTTCCTTTTTTGAGGATGCCTCCGTATAATGCTCGTTATCAGAAAGAGGCGTGATCCTTGACACGATCAGCTTGGGGCGCTCCTCCTCACGAAGCGAGACCTCTCCGTCAACCGCAATCACGGAATCGGGTATCAGTAGCTCGCGGTTTGCCTCAAGCACCTTAGGAAACACAATGCACTCCACCTCGCCCGTGCGATCCTCCAGCCGCAGAAAGGCCATTCGTTCCTCGCGCTTGGTGGTTTTTTGGGTGAGGTCGGAGATGATGCCCGCCACCTTGAGTCGTGTGCGATCCTTGATCAGCCACTCCTCGCTCTCGTCGCATTGGTAGAGATGAGAGATCTCGGTGATCGCAGGGTCGGCAAGGGCCTTTGAAAAGCCATCCAGCAAATGGCCCGAAAAATACATGCCCGCGGCATCCTTTTCCATATTGAGAAGCTCGCGCAGACCGTATTCGGGGAGATCGGGGTAGGAAACATCCGGCTTTTCGGTGCCGGACATAGAGAACATATCCAGCTGCCCTGTCAGATTGGAGCGGCTTTTGCTCTGCAAGCGGTCGATCATCTCCTCATAGACCGCCATCAGGCGGCTGCGGTAAATGCCGAGATGATCAAAGGCGCCCGCCTTGATCATCGACTCGATCTGGCGCTTGTTGAGATCATAGGCCGACATCCGATCAAGGAAATCGTCAAAGGAGCGGAAGGGACCGCCACAGCTTCGCTCCGAGACCACCGAATCAAGGAAAAGCTTGCCCACGTTTTTCAGCGCCAGCAGACCGAAGCGGATGTGTTCACCGCTGACGTGGAAGCCGACCGAGGACTCGTTGATGGCGGGTGGCAGCACGCGTACACCGCGCTTGCCGACCTCAGCAATATACTCGGCGATCTTGGGCATATTTCCAAGCTCGGAGGTGAGAAGTGCCGCAAAATACTCCTTGGGGTAATGCTCCTTCAGGTATGCTGTGCGGTAAGAGATCACCGCATAGGCGGCGGCGTGGCTCTTGTTGAAGGCATAGTTGGCAAAGCTCTCCATGTCCGCAAAGAGCGCGGCAGCATCCTCGCTTGCGATCCCATTCTTCACGCAGCCCGCAATGAACTCGGTCTCCTCGGCCTCCATCACCGCAGCCTTCTTTTTCGACATGGCGCGGCGCACGATATCCGCATGCCCAAGGGTATAGCCCGCCAGCTCGCGGAAGATCTGCATCACCTGCTCCTGATAGACCACACAGCCATAGGTGGAGGCAAGGATCGGCCTTAACTTTTCACTGCGATAGACCACCTTCTCGGGGTGCTTGCGATTCTCAATAAACAACGGGATCGAATCCATAGGACCCGGGCGGTAGAGCGCAATGGCAGCCACGATATCGTCAAATTTTGTGGGAGAAAGGTTGATGAGCATCTGGCGCATACCGCCCGATTCCAGCTGAAAGAGCCCTGAGGTCTCTCCCCTGCCAATGAGACGGTAGGTCGCCTTGTCGTCAAGAGGAATCTTTTCAATATCGAAGGCGGGGTCTGCTTCCTTGATCTGGGTAACCGCATCATGGATGATGGTGAGATAGCGCAGACCGAGAAAATCAAACTTCAAAAGCCCCAGCTGCGAGATCGTATCCATATCGTACTGGGTCACCACCACGCCGTTGCTGGCCGCCAGGGGCACATAGTCCGAGATCGGCTGCTCGGTGATCACCACGCCCGCCGCGTGGATCGAAATATTGCGAGGCATTCCCTCGATCGCCATGGCAAGATCCACCAGTCGCTTGACCGCTTCGCTTGACCGATACAGTGCCTTCAGGTCAGGAAGCTTCAGAGCATCCGCAATGGTGATGCCAAGCTCACGCGGAACCGCCTTAGCTACTGCATCGGTTTCCGCAAAGGACATCCCGAGCGCACGCCCCACGTCGCGTATGGCGGCTCTTGCCGCCAGGGTGCCGAAGGTCACGATCTGGGAGACGTGCTCCCGTCCGTATTTTTCGG
>JAZNFZ010000072.1:0-9131 GCA_045576195.1 Eubacteriales bacterium
CCGTACAGAATGTACGCATATCAAAGGCTCCCTCCGAGAGGGGGCTCCGCGAAGCGGTGGAGGAGCCTGCGCGACCTTGGACTTTTATTAAAGTTTGAGATACACGCACTCTCCCTCCGTCACTCCTTGCGTCGTGCCACCGCGACCACCGTGAAACGGTGTGTCGACGTGCTCACCGCAGGCGAGCACAGCTCCCATTTACGCAGGGAGGCTTGGTTTTAGTCCCGCTCAAGCGGGTTTACGTAATAATTGCATGGCTGGCAGGCCAATCCTTAGCGCACTTGTGCGCTGCCGGTAATGTTAGGGCTATGCCCGAAAATGAAATACCCCCCGTTTTACGGGGGGATATTTATTCAGATGGGGATGACCGTTTCGTAAAGGTTGCTGCGCCCCTCCTTGCCGCATTTGCGGCAGGCACCCAGCCCCTCCAGCACGGCAAGTGCACCGTAAAGGGCATATCCCCGCAAACGGGTGTACTTTCCGAAGACCTTTGCCGTAAAGGGGGAGGGGAGCTCGCGGGGGTAAAGGGCAAGATAATCCGCAAGGCTTGCCAGCTGCCATACCTCCATCAGCTCTGTGGGGATCAGCTCGAAGCGGTGGGAGCCCCGTTTTCCTCCCTTGCCCCAGCCGTCCAGCAGGCGAAATTCCTCAAGAGAGAGCAGCGGCAGGCAAAGCGAGAAGCGAGGGTGTCCGAGATAGGGCAGAAAGGGCTTCAGCTCTCCCAGCACCGAGAGCGGGGTCTCGTGCTTGGTGGAGCGATTGCGGTGCGTGATCTCACCGCTCTCGGGGTCGATCCAGTTGATCTGCTTTTGCCCGATCAGCGGATGCACCACGGTGACGGGGTGATCGGTCTGCTCCATATAAAAGGCGATCTTGCGGCAAAGAGGGTAGAGATCTCCTGTCTGTATCTCAAAGATCTCCCCGTCCGCCGTGAGAATATCCGCCACAAAACGGGTGGGTTTTCCATCCCGTCCTGCCACATTTTGCTCGTGGCGGGTCAGATCGTCAAGGATCCAGCGCTTGAGCACGCTGTGCAGTCGCTTTTCTGCCAGCAGTCCTATGCCGTCGCGCTCCTTGACGCGGGAAAGCTCCTCATGGCAGTAGCGCGCAAAGGCGATCTTGGAGGCCGCCGTCATGTGGCGATCCCCGCAAACTGGTTGCTGTAAAGCTTGGCATACTCGCCTCCCGCGGCAAGCAGTGCATCGTGGTCGCCCGCCTCGGCGATCGTGCCGTTCTTCAGCACCACGATGGTATCCGCATCGCGGATGGTGGAAAGGCGGTGTGCGATGATCAGAGAGGTGC
The DNA here is from genome assembly GCA_045576195.1 of Eubacteriales bacterium. Taxonomy (GTDB): domain Bacteria; phylum Bacillota; class Clostridia; order Oscillospirales; family CAG-272; genus Firm-07. Next base: position 1,303 of record JAZNFZ010000072.1, read on the forward strand.
GGTTTTTCATCAGCGCCACCATTGCCTGCTGAATGTGCATCTCGGTGCGGGTATCCACCGAGGAGGTGGCCTCGTCCAGGATCAGGATCTTGGGGTCTGCCAGCACGGCGCGGGCAATGGCCAGAAGCTGCCGCTGCCCCTGCGACAGGTTGCTGCCGCCCTCGGCCAGCATGGTGTCGTATCCGTCGGGCAGGCGGTCAATAAAGCTGTCGGCGTGGGAGAGCGCGGCGGCGCGGAGCATATCCTCGTCGGTGGCATCCGATCTTCCGTATTTGATGTTGGCTCTGATGGTGTCGTGAAAGAGCACAGTATCCTGCAGCACAATGGCGATCGAACGGCGCAGGTCCTTTTTGGGAATTGTGGCAATATCCACACCGTCTACCAGGATATTGCCCCGATCAGGCTCGTAAAAGCGGGTGAGAAGGTTGACGATGGTGGTCTTTCCCGACCCGGTGGCACCCACAATGGCGATCTTTTTGCCCGCACCGATCTCAAGCTGCAGATCGCGGAGCACCGTCTCGCCCGGTACATAGGAAAAGTCAAGATGGGAGAAGGTGATGCTGCCGCTGATGCGGTCGATATCAAGTGCATTCTGCCCCTCGTCGATCTCGTCGGGGGTGTCCATGATCTCAAAGATGCGCTCCGCGCCCGCAAGAGCGGTGAGAATGGTGGAATACTGATTGGCGATCTGGTTGATGGGGTGGGTAAACTTTTTGGAATAGGAAAGCATAGATTGAATGTTGCCGATGCTGATGGTCGAGGGGCCGCCAAAGAGGATCAGCGCGCCGCCGGTTGCGGCGATCATCACATACTGCAGATTGCCGATGAAATTCATCACAGGTCCCATGATAGAGCCCCAAACGCGGGCCTTGACCGAGCAATCCCGCAGCCTTTCGCTGGTTTCGCAGAAGGTGTCGACCGCGTGCTGCTCCTTGCCAAAGGCCACCACGGTCTGGTAGGAGGTCACCATCTCCTCCACCGTGCCGTTCAGCCGCCCCAGCAGCTTTTGGCGCTCCACAAAGTGCTTCCGCATAAATTTGGCAAGCCTGGTGGAGGTGAGGATCGAAAGGGGAATGGTCACAAGGGCCACCAGGGTCATCAGCGGGCTGAGAAGCAGCATCATGGAGAAGGCACCCACCAGCGTCAGCAGCGCTGAAAACAGCGCGGTAATGGCGGAGGAAATGGCGTTGGAGACATTCTCCACATCGTTGGTCATACGCGACATAATATCGCCGTGACGGTGGCGGTCGGTGTAGCTGATGGGAAGGCGAGAGATCTTTTGGAACAGATCGTTCCTGAGGGTAAAGACCGTGCGCTGTGACAGCCGCGCCGCCACAATGCCCATCAGGAGGTTGAGCAGCGCGCTGCAAAGAAAGATGATGCCCATGGCGGCAAGGTAGACCACAAGTCCCCCCGTGTACCCCTCGCGGCCGATGAGCGGCCCCGGCCCGAAATGCACGGTATAGGTGGTTTTTACGGCAATCGTGGGCGAGGCCTCACTGCTTGCATCGTAGTTATAAAGGATCTCACCCGTGGCCGCGTTGCGGTAGACGGGCTCAATGGCATCAATGGCCTTGCCCTGCAGCAGCGGCCCCGTAAGGTCTGCGGCGGTCACCAGCAGCATCACCGTCAAAAGCAGGATCAGCGCATATTTACTGCGGCCGATGTAGCGAAGCAGGCGCCCTAAGGTGGCCTTCATATGCTTGGGCTTTTCCACATTCATCCGCCCCGCCATAGGGCCTCTGCCGCCGCCCGGACGCAGCTCGATCACGGGAGGGCTTGCCTGTTCCTTTTTATTTGTCATGCTTCTCACCTCCCCGCTCGGTTTGCGAGTCGTAGATCTCGCGGTAGGTGGCGGATTCGCGCATCAGCACGTCGTGGGGCGCGCAGTGGCGAATGGTGCCGTCCTCGATCACCGCAATGCGATCGGCATTTTTCACGCTGGCAATGCGCTGGGCGATCAGAATGACCGTGGTGCCCGCCAGCTCCTTCTGCAGTGCCTCGCGCAGCCTTGCCTCGGTGGCAAGGTCAAGCGCCGAGGTGGAGTCGTCAAATATCAGGATCTCGGGCTTTCGCACCAGCGCGCGGGCAATGGCCATACGCTGCTTTTGCCCGCCCGAGAGGGAGGCGCCCTTCTCGGCAATAAAGGTGTCATAGCCGTCGGTGAAGCCGCAGATAAAGTCGGAGGCCTGCGCGGTGTCGGTGGCGCGGGTGATCTCCTCCTCGGTAGCATCTGCCTTGCCGAAGCGAATATTGCCCCTTACCGTGTCGGAAAAAAGCTCGCTTTTTTGCAGCACATAGCCGATCCGCTCGCGCAGAGCGGAGAGCTTGTAGTCCTTGATGGGAATGCCGTTGATCCGCACCTCACCCTCGGTGGCATCGTAAAAGCGGGGGATCAGGCGGGCAAGCGACGATTTTCCCGAGCCCGTGGCTCCCACAACGGCAAGAATCTCACCCCGTTTGACCTCTAAATTGATGCCACGGAGCACGGGTGCTCCTACGGTGTCGGGATAACGGAAGGAGACATTGCGAAAGGAAATGGCAATCTCGCCTGCGGGGGCATTGGTCACCGTGCCGTCCTTGATGACGGGCTCGGTGTCCAGCACCTCGCGCACACGCTTGGCCGAGGCCAGCGCGCGGGAGATCGACTGGAACATCATGGTGACCATCATGATTGACATCACCACCTGGGTGGTATAGCTGACCGCCGCCATGACGTTGCCCGCGCTCATACCGCCGATGCCGTCGGCGATCTGGTGGCCGCCCAGATAGATAATGGCGATGACGGCAAAGTTCTGCACCAGCACCAGCACGGGCTGGATCACGGCCATCAGCTTCAGCACCCGCAGATTCACGTCGTGCAGCGCGCGGTTGGCCGTCCTGAAGCGCTCACCCTCATAGTCCTCCCGCACATAGGCCTTTACCACCCGCGCACCGCTGACGTTCTCCTGCACCACACAATTCACACCGTCCAGCCTCTTTTGCACCACGCTATACAGCGGCACGGCGCGGGAGAGCACCAGGGCAAGAGTGAGGATGAGCAGCGGCAGCGAGATCAGCAGCACGATGCCAAATCGGATGTTGAGGGTCATCAGAAAGACGGTGCCGCCGATGAAAAAGATAGGGGCGCGCACGAACATACGCAGGATCATCTCAATGAATTCCACGATCATGGCAATGTCGTTGGTCATACGGGTCACCAGCGATCCCGTGGTAAAGCGGTCGGTCTGCTCCACCGAGAGGGACATGACCCTGCGGTAGGCATCGCGCCTGAGGTCGTGGCCAAAGCCCTGGGAGGCCTTGGCGGCCGTATAGGCACAGAACGTGCCGAAAAATCCGCCGATCAGCACCACCACAAGCATCATCACACCGAAGGTGAGAATGATCTGAAAGGGGGTGCAGCCGCCGTTGGGAAACACGAGTGAGAGGAGCGCGTGGGCCACCCTGTCCTCGCGGATATCGGCACCGATAATGCCGTAATTGACGATAAAGGACATCAGATACGGCAGGCAAAGGTCGGCCGTCACCTCTCCCATCATCATCAGAGGGGAGATCAGCGCCAGGAGCCGATAGGGTCTTAAGTAACGAAACAGCTTTTTCACGGTGTTATTCTTCCTTTAAATTATTGCGAACCCGCTCAAGCAGGGAGACGAGCACCTCCTGCTCCTCAGGGGAGAGCCCCTTCATAGCGGCCTTGTCGTTGCTTGAGATGCGCCTGAGATGCTCGCGGTCAAAGGCGCGTCCCTGCTCGGAGAGGGTAACGCGCATCACGCGGCGATCCTCGGCGGCGCGCCGACGCAGGATGTAGCCCTCGGCCTCCATTTGCCGCAGCAGCACGCTGACGGTGGGCGTGGCAAGGTGGGTCAGTTGGGAAAGCTCCAGCTGGCTGAGGCTGCCGTTGACGGCAAGATGCGCCATCAGAAGGCGGGCGGTGTGCTGCCCCATTACGCCGCCCATTCCCTCGTGCCGCATACGGTAGCGCAGCAGGTGGGAGATCTCCATGATCATCCGCGGTGCGCGGGGCAGATCGCGGATCTCGTCACGCTCGGGGGGCGAAGCGGGCAGGTCGGTATGCTTGACGGTCGTTTGCTTCATATCATGCTTCCTTTCAATTAGTTTACGAACTAACTATTATCAGTATAGCAGATTTTGCCAATTTGTCAAGCAGATTTTCGCAAAATCCGCAACAGGAGCGCACTTTCAAAAAAGAGCAGAGACGAAATTTGTGTGGACAGCAAAAAGCTGGCAACAAGAGGGCATTTTGTTATTGATGAAACATCGCCGCGCCGTGCATAGTAATAACAAAGCGAGGCTTTTGGGGGGAATTTATGATGAAATTTCAAAAAAAATGCAGGGGCGCGGTGGTGCTTTGCATAGTGCTTCTGTTGATGATAACGGCGATGCTGCCCATGGGGGCATCGGCGGCAACCGAGAGAAAACGGGTGCTTGTGGGAGGCGTTCCCTTTGGGGTGCGCTTTTTTACCGACGGTATATTAGTGGTTGGCTACTGCGATGTTACGTCGGGGGGCGGCACCAAAAACCCCGCGCGGGAGGCAGGCATTTGCGCGGGGGACTGTATGATAAAAATAAATGAAAGAGAGCTGAAGACCGCCTCGGATTTTTCCGCGGCGGTGGAGGAAAACGGCGCCCGACCGCTGACGGTGGTGTACCGCCGCGGCGAGGAGGAGCGCACCGCCACGATCACGCCCGTGGCCTGCGATGAGGATGGCAGACTTCGCCTTGGCCTATGGGTGAGGGATTCGGGTGCGGGGATCGGCACGGTGACCTATATCACCGAGGACGGTAACTGCTTCGGCGGTCTTGGGCACGGCATTTGCGACGGCGAGAGCGGCAGCCTCATCCCTATGGCGCGGGGCAGCGTGATGGGTGTGCGGATCGGCGGCATCACCAAGGGCGCGGTGGGCGCACCGGGCGAGCTGCGGGGGCATTTTTCGGCAGGAAAGATCGGATCACTTCTCAAAAATACCGAGTGTGGCGTGTTTGGCGTGCTTGCCGAGTGCCCGCAATTGCCTGCCACGCAGGCAGTGCCGATCGCCACGCGGGAGGAAGTGCACAACGGTGCGGCCACGCTTTGGTGCACCCTGGATGACAATGTGCCGCGGGAGTACCGCGTGGAGCTTTCCATGATCAACCGCGCCGCCACGGGCAATAAGTGCTTCACCGTCAAGGTGACCGATCCCGCGCTGCTTGAAAAAACGGGGGGCATCGTCCAGGGAATGAGCGGCTCTCCGATCATTCAGGACGGCAAGCTCGTTGGCGCGGTGACGCACGTGCTGATCAACGACCCCACCACGGGGTACGGGATCTTTATTGAGAATATGCTGGGGCAAATGGGCGATATGGCGGGATAAAGGGTCGTCGTGGGCGCCGACCCCTACCCGCAGATAAATTGGTAGCGACAGGCGTCCCCGACTGCCCCCAAAAAAGCAACGGCAAGCCATTTTGGCTTGCCGTTGCTTTTTGCATTTTTACTTATTCTTTTCGTCGGCGATGGCTTTTACGATGCCCTCATAGAATTTGGGCCAATCGGACTTGGGAGCCAGATCGTAGGTGACATTGTTCACGCTGTCTACCAAAAGTACGTCTCTGCTCTTCATAAAGAAGAAGAGGGGCTTGAAAACACAGAGAGAAAAGGTCTTGCTCTTGTTTCGCAGCGCTTTTCCCGATTTGTTGAGCAGTCCGCCGCCCTTGGCGGTCTTTTCCACCTTCTTCAGGAAGGCGGCATCGGAGCCGACGATAAATTCCTTGGTGACCAGCTCCACCATCTTTTCATAGGAGATCTTGTTTTTTTCTTTTGCCATTGTTTGATACCTCTTTGTTGATTATTTTTTGTACTTTGATGCACAGGTATTACGTGGAAGCAGACCAGTTCTTAAAGTGGATAACAAAAGCGTTGGTGGCGATTCCTGTGGGATCCTTGAAATAAATACTAAAGCCGTTTTCATTCATTTCGCCCGTGGTCTCAAGATCGTATTCAAAGCCTTCAAAGGAGTAGGTTCCGTTCTCATCCAGCGTGAAGGTTCCTTTGTCCAGTGTGTTGTCAACAAAAATGGAAGGGTCGTCCATATCGATCGTCCAGGTGCCGTCATCATAAAGGCGAAGTGTAGTGTCCTCGTAAAGGTAACTCAACGTGCCCTTTAGCTGGTTAAATGTGGGAGATACAAAGCAGCTGGAATATTCAAAGCTATACTCGGCACCTCTCATTTTCATCATAGACGGTATGCCGCAGCTTGTCAGACACAAGATCAGAGTGAGAAGCACGGCGACCATCAGAGCAGATAAAAACTTTCTTTTCATAGCATCCTCCTATAAATAGCAAAAATTTGAAAAGTCGGTCTATTTATAGACCATATTGTATCATATATAGCCTACTTTGTCAAGAGGTTTGGTCTATAATTAGCCTAAAATATTTTGGAGGTAGCAATGGGGACTTATGTTGCCGTAAAAAACAGAATACTGCAGCTGCTTGGAGAAAAGAAGATGTCGATCTACAAGCTCGCAATGGAATCGGCGGTTCCACCCTCTTCCATTAAAAACATTTTGTACGGAAAAAGCCGAAATCCCGGTATTGTGACCCTGAAAATGCTCTGCGACGGCTTTGGCATTACGCTGATCGACTTTTTTGACACGGAGGAATTTCGGAGCTTGGAGCAGGAGATCCAATAATTGCACGGCGGCGATCTGCACCCCCAAGCTCCCTTATGGCGAGCGGCTGCCTTGCATACTTCATTCGCTTTTCGGTGGTGTATTGCTTCTTTTTTATTTACAAACGGCGCTTTGTGTGCTATACTGATATCGAAAGCGGGAGGTGGATATATGAAATACAGAAACTGTGTATATAGCAAAGGCGCATGCTCCGCAGGGCGATCTGCATGGAATGACAAGGCCCTCGTCGCCATCCCCGCGGGCGCCCTGCAGCAGGACGGCTTTATCCGTCAGGCGGAGGCACTGCTATGAGGGCAACGATTTTTGAGATCAAGCGTTTTGCCGTGCACGATGGCGACGGCATCCGAACCACCGTGTTTTTCAAGGGCTGCCCCTTGCGCTGTGTGTGGTGCCACAACCCCGAAGGGCTTGTGGCAGCGCCGCAGGCGGCCTTTTTCGCCCACAAGTGTGTTGGCTGCGGCGAATGTCAAAAGGAGGGCTTTACCGCCGAGAACTGCCTTGGGAACGCGCGCGTGGCATACGGCAGAGAGGTGAGCGTAGAGGAGCTTCTTCCCGTGCTGCTGGAGGACAAGGATTTTTATGACAATTCGGGCGGCGGCGTGACGCTCTCGGGCGGTGAGGTGCTGCTGCAGGCCGATTTTGCCGCCGCGCTCCTTCGGGAGCTGAAGAAAAACGGCGTGCATACCGCCGTGGATACCTGCGGCCTTGTGCCAAGAGAAGCGCTTGAAAAAGTCATACCGTATACCGACATTTTTCTCTATGATGTCAAGGCCTGCGATGAGGATGTGCACATTGCCTGCACGGGGCAGTCCAATGAGCTGATCCTCGATAATCTCCGCTATCTTGACCAAATCGGCAAGCGCATCGAGATCCGCATTCCCTATGTGCCTGCCTTCAACGACGGCCAAATCGAAAAGATTGCCCGCTTTTTGTCGGGTCTTTCCCATGTTGAACGGGTGAAGGTGCTGCCGTATCATAGCTTTGCAGGCTCAAAATACGAGGCACTTGGTATGAAAAACACCCTGCCTCCCACGCTCCCCTCAAAGGAGGAGATCGAAGCCGCCGTGGCGGTGCTTCGCTCCCACGGCCTTCGGGCAGAGGCTTAAAAAACGATCAAAAGCGCGATATCCCGCCCCACGGGG
>JAZNFZ010000073.1:0-21472 GCA_045576195.1 Eubacteriales bacterium
AGCAAATAAAGGGCGAACGAAGGATGTATGATAAGAAAGGCTCCCTTGTGCAAAGGGAGCTGTCGCCGCAGGCGACTGAGGGATTGTATTAACGCCATTTCAATCTTTTACAATCCCTCCGTCACGGCAAGCCGTGCCACCTCCCTTTACACAAGGGAGGCTTGGTTTTAGTCCCGCTTGAGGGGGGGTTCGTAACAAATGCATGTCTGACAGGCCAATAAAAGACGCACTTGTGCGTAGCCTGTAGTATTAGGGCTATGCCCGAAAATGAAATACCCCCCGTTTTACGGGGGGATATTTGTTGCCTTTGATCAATGGAAGGTGTAGCGGAAGGAAAAATCCTTTTTCTCGCCGCGGGGCAGGCGGAAGAGATCGCTCTTGGTGGCCAGATCGTCGATCTCGCCCTCAAAGGAGGGCAGACCGTACCAGGGCTCGATGCAAACAAAGCTCGCACCGCGATCGGGCTTGCTCCAGATGCCAAGATAGGGGGCGTTGGGGTAAAAAACGGTAACGGCGCGGGGGTTATCCTCCATGCCAAGCGTGACCGAATCTGCCATGCGGGAGAGGAAGATGCCGTCTGCCTCAAAGCGCTTGCGCTTCAGATCAAGGTATTTGCCCTCGCGCAGGATGTAGGCCTTTTTCTTGCCCGTGTTCAGGCCGTTCTCGCTGAGCAGCAGCTCGTCGGGGCTGCAATGCTCGCCAAACTGCAGGCAGTAATCCTCAAAGGAGCCCTTTCCCTCCATAGGCACGTTGAAGCCGGGGTGCGCGCCAAAGGCGAAGGGCAGTGTGCCCTTGCCCGTGTTTTCCACGCTGGCCTCGATCTCAAGGTCGTTCTCCACGAGGCGGTAGGTAATGGAAAGCGAGAAGGAGAAGGGGTAGAGCCTTCTGGTTTCGGGGGTGTCATCCAGCACCAGCGTCAGGGCTGTTTTGGATACCGTAACGGGGATGAAGGTCTGGTGCCGCGCAAAGCCGTGGATGGGCAGCTCATAAGTCTTGCCGCGCCAGGTGTAGCGATCCTCGGCCAGGTGGCTGCAGATCGGGAAAAGCCAGGGGGCGCTGCTGCTCCAATGGGCGGGGTCGCGCTGCCAGATGTACTCATATTTATTGTCGTTGCGGCGCACCGAGAGCAGCTCGGCACCGCGGTCACAGATGCTGACGGTGAGGCACTTGTTTTTAAGGGTGTAGATCATCGCAATCTCCATTCTGTCGCGGGGCGACTGCGCGAGCCCTGCTCGCGCCGAAATTTGAGGGGAACGCATGGGGAACCCTGCCGCGCCCGGGCGCGCGGCGGAAGCTATCTTTATTGTAGCATAAATTTTGGAAATTGTAAAGAGAGCCGCCAAAAATTGTGGAGCGGCGGTCTATGCCTAAAGCTCCTCGGCCAGATTGATCAGCTCAAGTCCCCGCTTTAAGGCGTAGGTGCAGGTGTAGAGCGTGCCGCCGCGGTTGGCGGTGAGGTAGGCGATGCAGGTGCTGCTGCCGTCGACCAGCGCGCGGTTGCGCGCGTGCATACAGTCTGCGGTATAAGTGTCGCGCAGAAAGCTGACTTGGTCGGCACGGGCAAGAAGCTCCTCCCAGACGGCGCGCTCGCCCGCCCGCCAGGAAGCGGCCTGATCCCGACAGGGCAGAATGAGGTGAAGGGAGGCTGCGGGATGGTGCTTTTTCAGCTGCAGCACGCGCAGCGCCGCCAGCGTATCAAAGCCTCTCGCGCCGCCTGCGCGGAACTCGGTATAGCCCTCCTCTGCCAGGCGGAGCAGGTGCGCGTCCAGCGCGGTGGAGAGTGCCACCGCCACGCGGGGCGCAACGGTACGGTGTCCCGTAAAGCAACAGATCTTGATGGCGCTCACCTCCCCTTCGTTTTCTTCAGTATACCATAAAAGCCGCTCTTTTGGGGGCGTTTTTGAAAAATATTCCTGCTTTTTGAAAAAATCGTGCGACAGGGAGGCCGCCGCTTGCCCTTTTTTCGACAAGGGACGACTGCAGCCCTGCCAAAGGACGAGATTCCTGCCTTGCCCGTCGGCGGGATGCGACCGATTTTTCGGGAGGCCGCCCTTATAATAGAGAAAAAGTGCCATCAAAGGGAGGCTTACTTATGCAACGGGAAAGACGGGGAACACCCCCAAAAATGCGGGATCCTGCCGTGTCAAGGGCAAGGGTCATCGGAATTTGCTATCATCTTTTGTTTTTTGCGCTGGGCGCGTGCTGCGGCAGCGCGGAGCTGCTGTTTGGCGTGCGCCCCTTCGGCGTGGCGCTGACGGCGGCCGTCGCCACTGCCTATTTGCCCGCCACGGTGGGCGGCGTGCTGCTGTTTTGCCTGCTCCGAAGGGACTACGTAAGCCTTGCCGCGCTGCTGCTGCTCCTTTTTTTGCGGGTGGTGAGCGCGCTGCTGCTTGAGGAGCGCCGCGGGCGCGCGGCGCTTTTTGCGGAGCGACCGCTCTACCGTACGGTGGCCGCGACGCTGGCGGTGTTTGCCACGGGGCTTTACACCATTGTGCGGGGCGGCTATCTTTATTACGATCTGTTTGGCATCATCCTTGCCATTCTGGCGGCTCCGCTTGCCACCTTTCTCTATCTCGGCCTGCTTGAGGAGAAGGAGAGCGGCTTTCCGTATGCGCGGGAGGCGGGCGCTGCCGCGCTGGTGCTGACGGTGGTGCTTGCCCTGCGGGAGATCAGCGTGGTGGGGATCTACCCTGCGGCAATGATCGCGGCGCTCTCGGCCTTTCTGCTGACGGCAAGCCGCGGCGTGCTGTGGGGGAGCATTGCGGGGGTGCTGACGGGGCTTTGCTTTGATTGGCGTATGGCGCCTGCCTTTTTGCTTTGCGCCCTTTGCTTTTCGCTGCTTGAGCGCAGCAGCCGCGGCGGCGGTGTGCTGTGCGGCAGCGCCGCGGGCGCGGTTTACGGATTTTTGCTGCGCGGCACGGCGGGCCTTGCCCTGCTGCTGCCCTCCCTGCTCACGGCGGGGGCGCTGTTTCTTGCTACGGATAGCGCGGGGCTTGTGGAGAACACCCCCTCACGCCGTGCGGCGCTGGTACGGCGCCGCACGGCAGAGCAGGCGGCCCGTGCGCGGGCACGGGATGCGGGGGAGGAGCGATTACAGGCGCTGTCGGCGGCGCTGATCGGCCTTTCCTCAGCGCTCTTTGAGCTGAGCAATCGGCAACGGCGACCCTCGCGCAGCGAGCTGCGACGGCTGTGTGACAAGACCTTTGACGGTGTTTGCCCCACTTGCCGCCACCGCGAGATCTGCTGGGGCAGCGAATATGCCGCCACGGCGGCGGCGCTGGACAAGCTGGCGGCGAGCCTTCACAAAAAGGGGAGTGCCGCTGCGGGAGATCTGCCCGCGGCGCTGGTCGGGCGCTGTGGGGAGATCGGCGGGATGATGGATCGGATCAACCTCGGCACGGCACGGCTGGCCGAGGAGGCGTTGCACAGCGACAAAACGGCGGTGGTGGCGGGGGATTATGCCGCACTGGGGCGGCTGATCGACGAGGCGGTAGCAGAGACCCGCGAGGCCTTTTCCCCCGATCGCGCGGTGGGTGAGCGGATCGAGGATCGCCTGCGGCGGATGGGCTACGCTCTGGAATGTGTGGCAGTGTGCGGCAAGCAGCACCGCTCGGTGCTGCTGCGCGGCGTGCGGCTTCCGGGGCAGCACCTGAAGATCAGGGAGCTGCGCCGCGTCATTGAGCAGCACTGCCGCTTCTCGCTCGGTGAGCCGACTCTCACCGCCTGCGAGGGGCTGACCGACATCACCTTTTATGAGCGCTGTCGCTATGAGGTGACCACGGTGAAGCTGAGCCGCGCCAAGGGGCGAGGCGATGCGCGCTACTGCGGGGATGCGGTGGCGACGGTCAAGGGGCAGGAGGGGGTGGAATATGCCCTGCTGTGCGACGGAATGGGAAGCGGTAATATGGCGGCGCTGACCTCGGCAATGGCCTCAAGCTTTCTCACCAGATTGCTGCAGGCGGGCTGCCGCGCCGATACCGCGCTGCATATGCTCAACGGCTTTCTTGCGGTGCGGCAATGGCGGGAGACCGAGGCCAGCACCACGGTGGATCTGCTTGCGATCGACTGCATCGGCGGCGAGGCGACCCTGCTGAAATGCGGGGCGGCCCCCACCTTTTTGCTGCGGCGCGGGGAGGTGACCCGCTTCTTTTCCCGCACGGCACCCGTGGGGATCCTGGAGACCCCCGATGCCGAGCAGATCCGCTTTGCCGTGGAGGCGGGAGACATTCTTTTGCAGGTGAGCGACGGGGTGACGGGAGGCGAGGAGGACTGCCCGTGGCTCTCGGATATGCTGCGGCTTCGCTTTGACGGGGATCTTGAAAAGCTGGCGCGCCGCGTGCTGGGGCACGCGGGGAAGGAGAGCAGCGACGATCTGTCGGTGCTCATCACCGAGGTGCGCCCTGCGGCGGCGGGAAAGGCGGCGGCATCCTGAGCCCCGCGCGGGGCTGCAGCAAAAAAGCCGATACGGAAAATTCCGTATCGTCTTTTTGGTAGGTGAATTACACGGTGGGCGTGGGGATCATCACGGTGGCGGAGTCGCCTGCGATCACAGAGGGCAGCTCGCCGTTCCAGGTGGCAAGATAGGCCTCATACTTGAGGTACTCGGTGATCACGCCGATCTCCTCGGCGGATTTGCCCGTGAAGTCAATGTTATAAAGGATCGAGATCACGCCCTCGTCGTCCTCGATCTCGGTCTCGGTGATGGCAAAGCCAAGGGCTCTTGCCACCTCAATGGATTTGAGACGGATGGCCTCTGCCTCGGCGCGTGCCACCTCGACCTCGGCCTCGGCATCGGCCTTGGCCTTCTCAAGCTTGGCCTGCGCGGCAAGCTTGGCGACCTCCAGCTCCTTCTCGGCGTTGACAATGGCGGTCTCCTTTTCATACTGCGCCTTGAGCTTTTCCTGCTCGGCGATCATCTTATCCTCCACCGTCTTTTCAAAGGCATCGGAGAAATCGATGTTGGTCAGCACCACCGCCACGATGTTGATGCAGTATTCCTCGGTCACTGCCGCGATGATGGTCTCCTCCACCAGAGGCGAGATCGAGGCGCGGGTCTCAATGATCTCCATGGCGGAGTAGGAGGAGAGGGTGGACTTGGCCTTTTCGGTGGCGATGCTCTCGATGCGGTTGGCCAGCACCTCAATGGAGCCGTATTGGTTGGCGATCTTGATGGCCTTGGTGTCGTCGATCTGGTACTGCACCGTCATGGCAATATCCATGGTCTGCGCGTCCTTGGAGTAGGCCTGGGCGGTGACCTCCATATTCTGCACCTTGGCATCGTAGACCACGTAGGACTCGGTGACCCAGAAGTCAAAATAAGTACCTGCGGTGCGGATGTTTTTGGCCTCGCCCAGGTGCTTGACCACGGCGATCTCGCCCGCCTCCACCGTATGGAAGCTGAAGGGGACAAACAAAAAGAGCAGGGCTGCAACAAGCACGAGAACGGCACCCACCGTGGCGTGCTTGCGCCTCTTTTTGCCGAAGCTGAAGATGGTGAACAGCAGCGCCGCGCCGCCAAGCACAATAAACAGAACCGAAAAAATAATACCGATTGACATCACATAACCTCCTTATGATTCGGGATACTTCTATTATAAGATCCCCGCAAAGATTTGTCAATATTTTTGCCCCAAGCCGCTTGAAAAACGGGGAAAAGATGCTATAATGAGACTGAGAAAAGAAAAGGAGGGCTTTCTATGAGCCAAAATGTAGATCTTACCGCGCTGTTTCGCATCGGGTACGGCCTTTATGTGGTGACCTCGCGCGACGGTGACCGTGACAACGGCCTGATCGTCAACACCGTGACACAGGTGACCAACACGCCAAACCGCGTGGCGGTGACCGTCAACAAGGATGCTTACTCCCACGAAATCATCCAAAAAACGGGGAAAATGGTGGTCAACTGCCTGTCGGTGGACACCCCCTTTTCGGTGTTTGAGCGCTTTGGCTTTCAGAGCGGCCGAGATGCCGATAAGTTTGCCGACGGGGTCTCTGCCCGCGCCGAGAACGGCCTTGCCATCCTTCCCGAGGTGAGCAATGCGTATTTCTCGCTGACGGTGGAGCGCTATGTGGATCTTGATACCCACGGTATGTTTATCTGCACGCTGGATGAGGCAAAGGTGCTTTCCGACCGTGAGACCATGACCTATACCTACTATCAGGAAAACGTCAAGCCGAAGGCAAAGCCGAAGAAAAAGGGCTATGTTTGCCGCATCTGCGGCTGGGTCTATGAGGGGGATGAGCTGCCCGAGGATATCGTCTGCCCGATCTGCCGCCACGGTGCCGCGGATTTTGAGCCTCTGGCATAGGCGAGAAGGGAACACTGTATGGCGAAGTTTGATGCCGCAATGGCAAAAGGGATCCGACTGGTGGCGATGGATCTCGACGGCACGCTCACCCAGCACAAGCAGCCCCTGACCCCTGCCAACCGTGCGGCGCTGCAGGGGCTTGCTGCAAGATACAAGCTCTTGATGGTGGGCGCGGGGCAGGTGATGCGTATTTTTCATCAGCTGGAGTGCTTTCCCGTTGATGTGATCGGCAATTACGGCCTGCAATACGGCGAGTATGATGCTGCCACGGGCGGGATGCGCCTCTTGCGCGATCTGTCCTTCCCCTGCGACCGCGCTGCCACCGAGCAGCGGATCACGGCGCTGCGCGAGCGGCACGGCTTTACCGTGTTTCGCGGCGACAGTGTGGAGTACCACCCCTCGGGCTGCATCACCTTTCCGATCCTCGGCACCAAGGCACTGCAGGAGGATAAGCTGAGGTTTGATCCCGATCGCAAAAAGAGAAGGGCCATTCTTGCCGAGGTGGAGGAGGCCTTTGCGGATTATTGCGTGTTTGTGGGAGGCTCCTCCTCCTTTGATATGGCACCCCGCCCCTATAACAAGTACTACGCCCTTGATCTTTACTGTCGGGAGCACGGTATCGACCATAGCGAGGTGGTCTACATCGGGGATGACTATGGGTGCGGCGGCAACGACGAGTCGGTCTACCGCTCCGACTTTCCCTATCTTACCATCGATTGCTACGAGGATTTTCCCGCGGTGGTTGCCGCGCTGCTGTCCTGAAAAGAAAAAAGGGCCAAACGGCCCTTTTTTCTTTTGTCGGTCAGGGGCATTTGCCCGCTTCGACCAGGGATTTCATCAGGTAAAAGATGTCGGTGTTCTTGATCAGGTGTGACGAGCCGTAGTAGTCAAATTTCTTGAAGTCGGGCGTGATGCCGTGCACAAAGAGCAGCACGTTGTCGTCGGTGTGGTTGGTGGAGCTGAAGTGATAGGAGATCTTGCCGCCCGCCTCGGTATTGTATTTGTCGGAGTAGAGGGATTCGTCCGCGCTCACGCTGAGGCCGCCCGTTTCGTGGTCTGCGGTAACCAGAACGGCGGTGTCGTTGCGGTCACCGACGGCGGCGATCACCGCATCCACGGTGTCGGCCAGGCTGTTGGCACGGTAGGCCATGGCGGCAAACTGATTGCTGTGCGATACCTTGTCAATGTGCGCCTGCTCGATCATCAGCACAAAGCCGTCCTCATCGCGGGAGAGAAAGTCAATGGCAAAGGTGGCCACATCCTTGAGGTCCACATCGTTAACGCTGTCAAGATCAATGTCGAACTGGCAGAAGGCCATATCGCCGTTCATCACCGTGTCGCGCTTGCTGAAATCGTCGCAATAGGTGTAGCCGTGGTACTCAATGGCAGATTTGCGGGAGGCGTAGTTCGGATCGGTCTGGCCGCAGAACAGATTGATGTCCGAGCCGAACTGGGAGGTGATGATCTGGGTGGCGTCGTTTCGGTTTTTTGCGTGGCCCGAAAAGCCCGCAGGTGTGGCACCCGAGAGCGTGTCGGTGGTGACCACACCCGTGGCCTTGCCCAGGTCTCGTGCGATCTCCATGATGTTGGTCACCTTTTTGCCGGCGGTATCCATGCCCACATAGTTGTTATAGGTGAGCGTGCCCGTGGCCAGCGCGGTGGCAGCGGCGGCCGAGTCGGTGATCTGGGTGGCGTATTTGTTTGAAGCAAGGGAATTGGTGTTGACGCTGACCTGCTGCCATTGGGTAAAGGCGTAATCGCGGCCGTAGACCAGCTCTGCGGCGGCAATGTGCTCCGCTCCCATGCCGTCACCGATGATAATGATCAGGTTTTTGATGCTTGCAGAGCTTCCGGGAGCCCCGGGATTGTTGGGGTCACCTGTCGAGGGAGCGCCGCCGTTATCAGGCGTTTCGGGTGTGTTGCAGGCAGAAAGACAAAAAATGAGGAGAAGGGCCAGGAAAAGGGCTGCTATTCGTAGAAAACTATGCTTCATAAAGCCTCCTTTGTATGTAGCTCCTGTGAGCTTTTTTGGGAATGTAACTCCAGTATAGCACATTTTTTGAGAAAAAGCAAGACAGAGGGCATCCGACGGCAGAAAAATATCAAAAAAGCAAATAACTCGAAAAAGTTGATGCTTTTGTGTGAAAAAATCAACAAAAAAGCCGAGAAAAAGCTGAAATTTCTAAAATTTACATTTTGTTCATAATTTGACGATTTTTGTCGGGATCGGTGCCCCTCGTCAGAGCTCAAAAATCTGCCGACAGAGGGAAAACCCACGAAAAAACAGCCTCTCTAACCCCACCAAATAAGCAAATAAAAAGCCAAAATGGCATTAAAAAGGAGCGCGTTTTTGAAAAAAGAGGCATTTTTCGCCAATTCGGCATAGAATGTGGTGAAAAAACGCCCAAAATTCCGCCTTTTGAAAGGGGGCTTTCGGGGGGTAAAAAATCATGGGAATCGATGGCTTCTTTTCCATTTTATAACAAATTAAAAGAAAATAATGAGAAGCGGAGCTGCCAAAATACGACAAAAAAATCTTCCTTTTATATAAAGGCTTAAAAAAGAACTCAAAAATACCGCCAAAAAAACCACACAAAAGAAATTTTGGTTACATAAAGTTATTTTTGCAAAAAAAAGAAAAAAAGCCTTGACAAGTTCCAAGAACTGTGGTATCTTATATGTGTGAGCAGCGGGGTTGTCTCGGATCAGGCCGAGCTTGAGAGCCTCCGATGCGAAAATAACCGAGGTTGCCTCTGCCGACGGCGGGGTGCGGCATCGGTGCAATGCCGCCGAAACGGTATGTTTCGGGGGCGTTTTGTCCGCTTACGCCCTTTTTTGGCTGTATGCCTGAGGGGGCAACACACAGAAAATGAAATCAAATGAAATCCCGGCATCGAAAAACCAATGGGAGCGGGGCAATCGTCCCGTTCACATTTTATACATATAAAAATTAAAAAAATAAATTTTTATTTCTGGAGGGAAAAATGAAAAGCGTGATCAAAAAAAGCTTGGCAGTAGTTCTGGCTCTCACTATGCTGCTGTCCATGCTTGCAGTGTCCGGCTTTGCTGCTCCTGTAGCGGCAGACAAGGACGACAACGAGCCCTGCGAGCACAACAACGCAACGTCTGAGGTTGTTGCTGCTACCTGCGGTTCGTGGGGCGGTACCTGGCATTTCTGCCAGACCGAGGGTTGTGGTGACTATTGGGTGACCGATCTGGTCAAGCCCACCGGTGACCATGACTTTGAACACACGATTGAAAAAGCAACCTGCGACACGCCCAGCTACATCACTCGCGCGTGCAAGAATTGCGGATATACCCTGAGCAAGACCGAGTACGGCCCTGCTCTCGGCCACAACTATGTGACTGTGGTTGATAAGAAGGCTGACTGCACCAATCCCGGCGAGTGGACGCAGATGTGCGACCGCGTAAATCCCGACGGCACCGTGTGCGGCCATCTCAACCCCGACAACAAGGACGCATCTGATCTTCCTGCTTGGGGCCACGCTCACTCTCTCAATGAGGTTGAGTACAAGGCTCCTACCTGCACCACCATGGGTTGGGTTATCGTAACCTGCTCCAATGAGGGCTGCGATCAGGACTTCGGCGACGAGGACAACAAGATCTACATCGAGGCTACCGGCCACCATGTAGCCTCCACCGAGATCGACGCTTGCACCGCTACGGGCAAGATGACCGTTTACTACTGTGACAACAAGATCACCGACGACAAGGGTCACGTACAGTACGATGCTGAGGGCAACGCTCTTATCTGCGGCCTGCTCTTCAACTCTAACTCTGTAAACGATCCCAGAGAAGACGGCAAGACTCTTGCCGAGCTGATCGCTGAGGGTCTGACCCACTCTTGGGTAAACATCGCCGCAGGCGAAACTGTTACCGTAACTCCCGCACAGGGCACCACTCCCGCAGTGACCGAGCCTGCTTACTATGCAGGTAACTGCGACCCCGACGATTTCAAGAAGGGCTGGCAGTGGAAGGAGTGCTCTGTTTGTGGCGAGCAGAGAAAGTTCGGCCTGACCGCTGTTCTTGATGAGAGCGGCGAGGAGGTTCCCGTTGACGTACATCACCTCGACTACGAGGTTCTTGAGACGGTTCCCGCAAGATGCGCCAACACCCTCACGGGTGGCGTGTTCACCAAGGGCTACCAGCGCGTTCAGTGTAAGGTCTGCGACACTGTGTTCAAGACCAACTGGAGAGAGCCTGCCCATACCTTCTCTAACAAGGGTACTTCCTCTGTGGTGCTGCCCCCCGTTTACGCGGCTAAGCACAACGAGACCGATGAGTACGTAAGAGAGAACGGTGAGATTAAGTTCTATCCCGATGCTGCCAGTGTTCCTGCGAACCACACCGCTGAGATCTGGTTCGTACAGCAGGAGAAGGCTTGCGGCCAGAACGGTATCTATACCCACGGCTGTGAGATCTGTGGCTTCATCGAGATGGAGATCCACGTCAGCAACCATACCGAGATCACCGAGACCGAGTGGGCGACCCTGGGCGACGGCTCCGCTGCTACCTATGCTGCTGCAAAGGCTCTGAAGCACGTGGATGCTACCTGCACCACCGGTGCCTATGATATGGCTTACTGCTCTGTCTGCTTTACTTGGTACAAGGTTACTGCATCCGAGACTGCACCTCTCGGCCATGCATCCGGCACCGATCCTCAGACCGGCAACCTCATTCGTATTCCTCTTGTCAACGGCAAGCCCGTTGGCGTGATCGTAGGAATGAAGTCTGCCGACTGTGACGAAGATGGCTGGCTCTCCTATGAGAAGTGCTATGACCCCAACTGTCCTTCCGGATTGTATGCAAATGTTTCCGCTGTTCCCGCAGGCAAGGTGCTTCCCGCCCTTGGCCACGATTACAGCGAGGCTGCAGAATACAGAGTGCCTGTAGATGCCAACTGTACTTGGGGCTCTGCTTATGTGGCAGGCTGTAAGAGATGCGGCATCGGTATGCACGAGGATGCAGCTTACGCAGGCTACACCATCGACAATCTTGCAATTGCCGGCACTTACGATGCTACCCCTAACCTTTCCAAGCACGTTTGGAACGAGGTGCAGGGTACTGCTGTGGAGCCTACCTGTGCTGCACAGGGCCAGTATGCCGATAAGCAGTGCTCGGTTTGCGGTGATGTTCAGGACGGCGCGATCCGTCACCAGCTCAACGCTGATTGGAAGACCAGAACCGTTGCTCCTACCTGTATTGCAGACGGTTACATCCTGACCTACTGTAAGAACTGCGAGGATCAGGGTACCCTGAATGCCGCAGGCGACGGTCCTTACCATGCTTCCTCTAAGGAGTACAATGCCCCCGCTACCGGCGTGCATATGATCGCGGGCGGCGTTCGCACCTGGGATGCGGCTCTTGGCGGCTACAGATGGGATCTGACCAACGCAACCCCCGCAACCGGTGCTGATGCACACGCTGCTCCCGTTGCCGGTCAGTGCGGTAGCCCCCGTCAGCAGCACGTCAACAACTATGTCTGCTCCGGCTGTAATGTCGTGATGGAGTTCAAGGTTGACTTGGCTCACACCTCCAACGGCGTTACCGATTGTACCCAGAACGAGATCTGTACTGTTTGTACTGCCACTCTCCGCGCTGCTGCTGCTAACCACAATTGGGTTCTCAGCGACGACGAGACCAAGACCTTCGATCCCGACTGCTTGAATAACGGTCAAGAGACCTACACCTGCACCTGCGGCGTTGCACCTCGCGTAGAGGTGTATGTACCGGCTTCCGGCTCCGTTGCTGAGAAGAACGCTCACCTCAAGGCTCTCGGCCACAATCCCGAGGAGGGCAAGACTGCTACCTGTGAGACCGGTGTTGAGTGTACCCGTTGCGATGCTCTCGCAATCCAGCCCACCGACCATAAGGATGCACAGGGCAACCCCGTTGTCGGTGTTCCCGTAGCTGCAACCTGCCAGACGAATGCTTACGTTAAGTACACCTGTGCAAACGAGAACTGTGATAGGGACGGTTATTGGGAAGTTGAAACTCCCAACAGCACCGTTGCACACAGCTATGTTTCCATTTCCGTTTCCCGCCCTGTCAACTGCCTGCTCTTCGGTGTAACCGTTATGGTTTGTGAGTACTGCGACGAGGACGCTTACGGCGAGGACTTCGTTGGTGCTCTTGGCCACGACCTTGCTGATATCAAGGTAGAGGCCACCTGTGAGAAGGACGGCCTGTACTACACCGAGTGCCAGCGCGCCGGCTGCGGCCAGGCTCATGCCGACGACGTTGACCACAACGGCAAGAAGGCTTACGTTGTAACCGATACTCCCGAGGCTCACGGCCACAAGCACCTTGAGCCCGTTCTGGATGAGAACGGCGATCCTGTTCTTGATGAGAACGACGATCCTACCTACACTGAGATCCTCTTCTTCTTCAACTGCCTTGATGAGAACCTTCAGGCTGCAGGCGAAGAGGGCCTGACCTGTGTGAACCCCGACTGCGATAAGATCGGTCCTGACCCTGTTAAGCCCAACGAGTACAAGTATGCTGATTCTCACGACTACTCCAAGACCCTGAGCACTGCTACTTGTCAGCAGAACGGCCTTGAGTACTACTACTGCAGAACCTGCCTTGAGAAGGTTATCCTTGGTGAGGTTCCCGTTCAGGAGCACAACCTCGTTGTTGTTAACGACAAGAGCAAGAACCCCACTATTACCGAGAAAGGCTACCTGTACTACGAGTGCTCTTGGAAGTGCGGCGTTCATAGCGTTGTTGAGCAGCCCGCTCTGCCCGGTATCAATGTTTCCGGTTCTATTGCAAACATCTATGCGATCGAGGGTGTGGATTACTCCGAGACCATCGTTAACGGTGGTATGATTGCATACACCATTAAGCTGACCGCCGCTGAAGAGAACATCTACAGCGTGACGATGAGTGTTAAGTATGACACCAGCAAGCTTGAGTATGTTACCTTTGAACTTCCCGAGGGCGGCAACTTCTTCGGTGAGGGCACTACCTTTGCAGGCTCTGCTGTAGGCAGCGATACGGTTACTGTTTACGCATTCAACCAGAACTCTGTTGATAAGCAGGTCGTGGATGCAACCTTGAGTGGCGTTCAGGAGTTCGTAACCCTTTACTTCTACGTAAAGGCTGACGTTCTTGACGACACCATCAGCACCTCTACTGTCAGCACCGGCATTTCGATCGTTGAGAATTCCATCTCCATCTTTGATGTTGAGGAGGACGCTCCTTCTAAGATCGAGGTTACTCAGGCTGCAAACGTAACTGTTTACAAGCTCGGCGACGTAAATCTCGACGGCGTGATCAACTCCAACGATGCTCTTGCTGTCAGAAAGAATGTTCTTTCTAACACCTATGACGCACAGGCTGATATCAACGTTGACGGTATTGTTGACGGTGATGACCTGCAGCTCGTCATGCAGTACATTATCAACACTCTTGATTACAGCGGTTTTGGCCTTTGATTAAGACTTGAGACCATTACGATTTTGAATTGAGAGGTGTAGATATGCAACCAAAAAGATTTTTAATCCCGCTTTTGGTTGTTATACTGGTCACCGTTTCCGCATTATCCTTTACCGCTTCTGCGGCATTTGACAATTCTTCTCTTGGGATTGCTGTCGAGGCTAAGTCCGAGACGGCAGTCCTCGGGGAGGACGGTCTTGTTGCTGTAAAGCCCCTGGATGTTGTGGCAATCAGTGTAACAGCAGGTGCATGGGTGGAATCCTCCGGCATCGGCTCTATTACGGTTAAAATCGAGTACGATTCTTCTATGGTAGAGTACGTTTCTGCTACCAGTGCTTTGTACGGTAATTTTCAGCCTACCACGTACCGTCCGGGTATCGTAACCTTTACGTTCCTTGACGGTCACACCGGTTATGGCGAATTGCTGAATGCTTCCTTCAAGATTAAAGAGGGCGTTCACTCTGAGAGTCTTCTTGAGATCACGAAGCTGAACGTGGTCAGCAAAAACGGTTGGGTGGATGTTCCCTATACCCTCACGGGTGAGGACACCTATACACTCAGCTGCCACAAGTATTCCGACGGTGTGGTAACCGAGCCTACTTGTATGGCAGAGGGTTATACCACGTACACTTGCACCGAGTGCGGTGAATCTGTTAAGGGTAATTACACCGAAAAGGTTGACCATAAAGCAGGCGCAGCGGCTACTTGCACGACCGATCAGGTTTGTATATATGGCTGTGGCACTGTGATGACCCCCAAGCTTGGACATGATGTAACCGCTTCTTGCGGCGATCAGACCTGTCCCCGTTGTAATGAGACGGTTCCCGGCACCCTGGAGCACACGTATGGCGACTGGGTGATCGAGAGAGAGCCCACCAAGAAAGAGGATGGTAGTAAATATAAGGTCTGCTCTGTCTGCTCGCACAAAGTAGTAGAGGCAATTCCTTATGAGGGCGGCTTCCCCTGGTGGATCATCGTGATCATTGCAGTTGTGGTTTTGGGTGGCGGTGGCTTCTGCTACTACTGGTTCTTCATCAAAAAGAAGAAGGATCAGGAGAACGAGGTTGCTTGATCATCAGTTGACCCGGTGAGATTTCTTGAATTTTACCGAACCAAACCAAAAGATTAAAAAACATTTGCGGCAAATCCGATCTTCGGATTTGCCGCTTTTTTTATCACAAATAGATGTTTTTTGCCTTTTTTATAATTATATATACGGGGGATATGCCGCATTTATTATACGATCCCTCGATAAAAGCGGCTTTTTTGGCCATTGATGGAGTATTTTGAGTCGGTCGCTTTCTGTCAACAAAAAAATCTTGACAGAGATACGGCTTTGTGGTATACTAAAGAAAAAGGAGCTTTTCAAATGCCAACAGGAAATGTAAGAAAAATTCGTTCTAAGCAGAGCAACCTGTTTTTGCGTGTGACAGAGGGTCATTTTGCCACAAGCCATAGCCATATCAACTATTTCATTGATGTAACGACCCAAAAAACCCGTCTTTCTGAGGCGGAGACCGTGGCAAAGGAATTGGTCTCCTATTATAATGTGTCTACGATTGTAGACACCATTCTGTGTCTTGACGGCACCGAGGTGATTGGTGCTTGCCTTGCACACGAGCTGACGAGAAGCCATTTTGTGAATATGAATGCCCACCAGACCATTTATGTGGTCACCCCCGAGCATACCACGGGCAGCCAGCTGCTCTTTCGGGATAACACCGCACCTGCCATTAAGGGAAAGCACGTGCTGATCCTGGCGGCATCTGTGACTACGGGGTATACCGCGCAGGCTGCCGTAGAGGCCATCAAGTATTACGGTGGATATGTGGTCGGCATTGCTGCTTTGTTTGCTACTGCCGAGACGTGTGGCGGATACGAGGTGCACTCGGTATTTAATCCCAAGGATCTTGGCAATTATGAGACCTATCCCTCGCACGAGTGCCCTCTTTGCAAGGCGGGCAAAAAGATTGATGCATTGGTCAACAGCTTTGGGTATTCTAAATTGATTTGATCTGCGCCACAGCTCTGACGGGCCTTTGCTCGTCAGAGCTTTTTTGATTTACAAGTGCCCGAACGGTGTGAATTTTTGGGCATTGCAACTGTTAGTTGACAAATTGATGGGTCGGGTTGGTAGCCTGCAACCGAAAATTTTGGTAAAATAAAGGCAACAAATAGAAGGGAGAGCAGATATGCAACTGGCAGATAAGATCATAGTGCTGCGCCGCCGAAAGGGCTGGTCGCAGGAGGAGCTGGCGGAGCGCCTTGAGGTTTCAAGACAGTCGGTATCCAAATGGGAGATGGGACAGTCTGTCCCTGAGCTGGAGAAGCTCTTGCTGATGGGAAAGGTCTTTGGCGTGAGTATGGATGACCTTCTGAAGGAGGATCACGAGGCGCTTTTTTGTGAGGAGAACGGCGCGGGTGCTTCCGCACGACGCGAAGAGGCGCGCGAGCCATTCTATGAGGTGCCGACCGAGGAGGAAAAGCCGAAGCGCATATTGCAGCGCGCGGAGGCAGAGGAATATCTTGCACTGCGGCAGAAGGCCTCGTGGAAAATTGCGCTCGGTGTGCTTCTCTGCATTCTCTCTCCCATTCCGATGTTTTTACTCTTGGGAGCGGGGACAATAGGGGTGCTGATCTCCGAAGCGGTGGCGCTTGGCGTGGGAATCCCGTTGCTGCTCCTGCTGGTGGCGTGCGCCTGTATGCTCTTTATCTTCTCCTCGGTGGCGACATCGCCTTATGCATTTTTGCCGGAGCAGCGCTTTGAGCCTGCGGATGGTGTGAGGAAAATGGTGGAGGAACAGAAAAAGCAATATCGGCCGAGCTACCGCCTTTGGTTGATGGTGGGTGTGTTCCTGCTGATCCTTGCAGCTCTTCCTTTGGTGATCACGGCGATTTTGGTGGAGCAGGAGGGTGCCATCCTCCTTGCTCTTTGCGGCACTCTGTTGGTGGTGGCGCTGGGTGTGATGTGCCTGGTGCAAAGCGGCGTTGTTTGGTCTTCGATGCAATGCTTGCTCGGCGAGGGAGAGTATGCGGAGAAGAGGGAGGAGAAGAGCAAGCTTGAGGAAGCGGTCAGCTCTACCTACTGGTCGTTGGTGATAGCCGCGTATCTGGCCTATAGCTTTATCACCTCCGATTGGGGGCGCAGCTGGATCGTATGGCCCGTGGCGGGCGTGCTGTTTGGCGTGGTCGAGGCAATTCTTGCCTACCGTACATCAAAAGAAAAAAAGCAGAAATAAAAGAGAAAAGCAATGCACGGCCCGGGGCCGTGCATTGCTTTTCTTTTGTGCGGAGCTGATTGAAATTCCAAAAATAATGAAAAAAAGTCCAAAATGGGAAACGGGATGCGTGGAAGTGGCGATTTTATGCCGTTTGTGGGTAGAAAGTGGGGAAAAGCAAGCAGGCATTTGCTCTCTTTGACATTCCAAAAACTAAGAGAAATATTCCAAAAATAGAAATGCGAATCAAACTATCCCCCTCGGGGAGTGACTCCGAGGGGGATGTAGGTGGCGGCAGGGCCGCTTTTAATATTCCAAAAAATAAGTGAAAAATTCCAAAAAACCGTTTTAGGAAGTTCCCGCTCACTTGAATTGGGTGAGGCTCACCTGAAATCGGAGGTGGCAGCGCTTGCCCGCATTGGAGGGGGCTTTGCCTGCTTAAAATCGGAAGTGGCAGCGCTTGCCCGTATTGGAGGGGGCTTTGTTTGCTTCAAATCCGAGGAGGATCTCCCGTCGGGATTACTCCGAGACGATCTCCATGCTCTCGATCACCACGGGGTCTGTGGGAACGTCCTGCATATAAAAGCCGTAGTTGCCCGTGGGTACATTGGCGATGGTATCGATCAGGCTGTCGCCCTCAATGACCTTGCCAAAGCCTGCATACTGTCCGTCAAGATAGGGGGCGGGCGCGTGCATGATAAAGAACTGCGAGGAGGCAGAGTTGGGGTCGCCGGTGCGCGCCATGGAGAGCACGCCGCGGGTGTGCTTCAGGGTGTTGGCGGCAAAGCCGTTGGCAGCAAACTCGCCGCGAATGGCATCGGCCTCCTTGTGCTCCATCTCCTCGGTGTAGCCGCCGCCCTGCAGCATAAAGCCTGCAATGACGCGGTGGAAGATGAGGCCGCTGAAGAAGTCCTTTTTGATGAGGGCGAGGAAATTGGCAACCGTAAGGGGTGCCACCTCGGGGTAGAGCTCGGCGGTCATAGAGCCGAGGTTTTTGATGTTGATGCGGATCACGGGATGATTCATAGCTTGATTCCTTTCCTTATTTTACGGTGTTGCGCCGAGGCGCGGGTGTCGGTTGCTGCAATGCGCGGGGTCGCCTGTGCGAGTGGCGGCCTTTTTACAGAGAGACGATCTCACCTGCGGGGATCTTCACGGCCTCGCCGTCCACGTCGATCCACACATCGGTGGCAGAGGGGTTTTGCACCATGGTGCGGTCGACGGAGAACACCAGACCGCGCAGGGCGGTGATGTAGTCATAGATCTCAATATTGGTGGCGTACCACACATCCTCCTTGCCGCTCGCCTCGGCAGAGAAGCGCTCGATCAGATCCCAATTCCCGTCATTTTCAAACTCATAGCTATGTCCCCAGACATAGAAAAGCGGCATTGGGTAACGGTAGGCAAGGAACTTTTCAAGGAGCTCAAGGAGCTTCGGGTCCTTGTGGTGGCAGGTGGGGTGCCAAGTGAGGAAATCCTCGGGCAGGGTAAAGGCACCGGTGGACTTGGTGGTGCGGGAATAGCAGATGCCCAGTACCTTGAGCTGAGCGATCAGCTGCTCGGTATAAGAGCCGAAGGGGTAGGACATACCCCGCACGGGATAGCCGCAAAGTGACTCCAGATTTTTTCTGTCCTCCAGGATCTCGTGCACCACCTCCATAGGGGAGATGCGCTCAAGGTGGGGGTGTGTCAGCGAGTGGGCCGAGAGCTCGTGTCCCGCATAGGCGGTGGAGACCTCCTCGGCGGTGAGCTTGCTGCCCCCAAACAGCCCCGAATTGAGGTGAAAGCTGCCCCTGATGCCGTGGGCGTTGAAAATGTCGAGCAAGCGCAGGTCATGGCGTTGCCCGTCGTCGTAGCTCACGGTCAGAGCCCGTTTTTTGGCATCCTTATAGTAAAGGTACCGAATTCTCATTTTATTTCTCCTTTAATGCTTCGGATAAGCCAGGTCAAACAGCTCGCGGATCCGCTCGGCATGCCCCGCAAGGTGCAGATAGCCGAAAAGCGCCTCCATACCCGTGGCACTGCGGTACTCTGCGACCGTGGCATTTTTAGGGGTGTTGGTGTGACCGATGTTCCGCCCGCGGTGAAACACGGCATCCTCCTCGCCGGAGAGGTGGGGGAGCAGGCGCTCCATAGCGGCGGCCTGCGCCGCGGCGCGGACGTATTGAAGGGCGTGGGCATTTAAGGATTTGGAGGAGGAATAGCCTTCCTCGCAAAGGCGCTGCCGCACGCAAAGCTCTATGACCGCGTCACCGAGATAGGCCAGCGCGGCGGTGCTGACGGTGCGCGGGTCGGGCAGGGACACGGCCTTGTCCCCCTCTTGGCAGATCAAGCCTTGATGCCGTATTCCTGCTCCATCAGAGCAAGGATGTCGGCACGGTAGGGCATGGCATCGCCGGCACCGGGCTTGGTGACCGAAAGCGCGCCTGTGCAGTTGGCGAAGCAGAGCGCGGTCTTGATGTCAAGACCGTCGGCAAGCGCGGTGATCAGGCCGCCGTTGAAGGCATCGCCCGCGCCCGTGGTGTCCACTGCCTTGACCCGAAGCCCCTTCACGTGGGTGTAGGTCTTGCCGTCGGTGTAAAGCGCGCCGTTCACGCCCAGCGTGATCACAGCGGCGCCAACGCCCATCGACACCAGCTTTTTGCCTGCCTCAAAGGCGCTTTCAATGTCGGTGATCTCGATGCCCGTGAGATACCCTGCCTCGGTCTCGTTGGGGGTGATGAGATCCACGCCGTCGTAAAAATCGGCGGGCATTTCAGAGAAGGGGGCGGGATTGACCACAAAGAGCTTGCCGTATTTCTTGGCCAGGCGCCTGGCCTCAAAAATGCTTTCCTTGCTGGTTTCATACTGCACCAGCACCACGTTGCCGTCGGCAAACTCCGCCTCGGCCTCTCTTACCTCCTCGGCGGGTAGCTTTTGCAGGATCGAGCTGAGCACCACAATGCGGTTTTGCGCGGTAACACTGTCGATCTCAATGAGGGCGGTGGAGGTGCTTTCACCCTTGATGCGCTTGATGTATTGGGTGGAGATGTCGTTTTGCTTGAAATGGTTGGTCAGCACGTCGGAGAGCGCATCGTCACCGATGCGCGAGATCATCACGACCTCAGAGCCCGCGCGCCGCGCCGCGGTGATCTGGTTGGCACCCTTACCGCCGGGGCCGATTCGCAGTGCGGTGCCCATAACGGTCTCGCCCGCAACGGGAAGATGGGGCACATAGCCCGTCATATCCACATTGCTGCTGCCTACGCATACAATTTTACCCATAATCTGTCTCCTTTGCCTCGCCGCAAGCGGCGGAATTTCTACGCCTTCATTATAATCCTCTTTTGAAGAAAAGTCAATAATAATCCGCAATACAAGCCCTTTTTTTATCCTCCTTTTTTGGCCTGCGCGAGCCTTGTCGAGCGAAAAAAATAAAGTAACTCTTGCAAAAACGCAACAAATATGCTATACTAAGCAGGAAACAATGAGAGAGAACAAGAATATGCTGATAGAAAAAAGAACGAAAGGTGTGACTTTTCTATGACAAGTCTTGTCATTATGGCGGCGGGCATTGGCTCGCGCTTCGGAAAGGGGATCAAGCAGCTGGAGCCCGTTGGCCCCTGTGGTGAGATCATTATGGATTATTCGATCCACGATGCACTGGCGGCAGGCTTTGACCGCGTTGTGTTTATTCTCAGACGGGATATTGAGGCTGAGTTCCGTGCCACGATCGGCAACCGTATTGAGAAGATCTGCCCCGTTTCCTACGTATTTCAGGAAAAAGAGAATCTGCCCGCAGGCTTTACCTGCCCCGCAGACCGCAAAAAGCCCTTTGGCACGGGGCACGCGGTGCTCTCCTGCCTTGGCACCGTCAAGGAGCCGTTTCTGGTGATCAATGCCGATGACTATTACGGCAAGGAGGCCTACCGTCTGGCCCACGATTTTCTGATTTCGAATGCGGGCGAATCGGCTTACTGCATGCCCGGCTTTGTGCTGAAGAATACCCTCAGCGAGAACGGCGGCGTGACCCGCGGCATCTGTCGGGTGGACGGCAACGGATACCTGCAGGGCGTGGTGGAGACCCGCGGCATCGAGCGCGCAGGCGACGGTGCAGTGGCCGAGGTGGACGGTGCGCGTGTGCCCGTGGACCTTGAGGCCATTGTCTCTATGAATATGTGGGCGCTGACCCCCGCCTTCCTTGAGGTGCTGGAGAAGGGCTTTGCCCGCTTTTTGTCGGAGCTTGAGGAGGGAGATGTGACCTCCGAGTACCTGCTGCCCACCATCATTGACGGGATGGTGCAGTCGGGCAAGGCAACGGTCAAGGTGCTGCCCACGCCCGATGTGTGGTTTGGCGTGACCTATCTTGAGGATAAGCCCACGGTGGTAAAGGCCTTCCGCGAGCTTTATGAAAAGGGAGCCTATCAGCCCGATCTCTACGGGGATCTGTGAGCGAAAAAGCAAAACCGCCGTGTGGCATTTGCCACAAGTCGGATCGTAGCCATG
>JAZNFZ010000074.1:0-23424 GCA_045576195.1 Eubacteriales bacterium
AGTTCGGCTGCTTTGTCGAGTACCTGCCCGGCAAGGAGTGCATGGTGCACATCTCCAAGATCGCCAAGACCCGCATTGACAAGGTTGAGGACGTGCTCAAGATGGGCGACGTTGTCAAGGTCAAGTATATGGGCTTCGATCAGAAGAAGGGCCGCATGGAGTTCTCCATTAAGGACGCTCTTGACTGATTAAAATTTTAAAAAAGCACCCGTCGGGGCATTAAATGCCCTGACGGGTGCTTTTTCCTTTGTTTTTCAGGTATGCCGCGCCGCCGCGCGCACACATTAATAAAAAAAGAAAAAGGAGGCTGCTATGAAAACAAGCATCCGCCCTCTCCTGCTGCCGCTTCTTCTCTTCACTCTTCTGGCGCTCGGCGGCCTTTCGCTTTTGCTCTTTCCCGCACCTCGCTTCTCCCCGCAGGAAAACAGAATGCTGGCATCGGCTCCCGCACTCACGGCAGAGGCGCTGAAAAGCGGTCGCTTTGCCACCGAGACCGAGCGCTATGCGACAGAGCGCTTCCCTGCAAGAGAGCTGCTGCGACGGCTTTACGCCGCAGGTGAGCTGACCCTTGGGAAGAGAGAGGTGGGTGGCGTGATCCTCTGCCGCGACGGAAGCCTTGCCGCACGGGCAACGCCGCAGCCCCACATCTTTCGAAAAAACCTAAAAACGGTATCTGATTTCGTCAAAAAAGCCTCCTCTACCTGCCCCGTTACCGTGGCGATCCCACCCCGCCGCATTGACGTGCGCTGCAGCGTGCTGCCACGCGCTTATCGGGCCATCACCGAGCGGGAGGAGCTGCAGCGACAGCTGCAATCTGCCCTGCCGCACGCGCTTACCTTTTTTGACCTTACCGAGGATGCACTTTGGTTTCACACCGATCATCACTGGACGGCAAAAGGAGCCTATGCCGCCTACACACGCCTCGGGAGTGCCCTGGGCTTCCCCCCTTATCCGCTAAGCAGCTTCAACCCTCAAGCCGTCAGCACCGCCTTTTGGGGCACCGCGGATGCCGCCGCAGGCATTCCCTTCATCGCCCCCGATGCCATCGAGCTGCTCCGCTTTGCGGGCGATGACACCTTCTTGCTCAAAAAAGAGGGAAAAACCGCACCGTTTGGTGGCTTTTATGATTGGCAGAAGCTGAGCACGCGGGATGGCTACGGCGTTTTTCTGGGGGGAAATGACGGCATTCTCACCATCGAACAGGGCGAGAACGACACACGCCCCACGCTTTTGGTGATCAAGGATAGCTTTGCCAACAGCCTTCTCCCGCTTCTCGCGCGCCACTACCGCATCGTGGCCGTTGATCCCCGCTACACAAGGATCGACCCCGCCGATCTCCTTGAGGGAGCCGATGCCCTTCTTTTTCTCATCGGTCTGCAAACGCTTGGCGAAATTCCCCTTTCCCTGGGATAAAAAAAGCCCCGCGCAGTAGCGCGGGGCTTTGCTCATTGGATCAGGCAAGGGGCGTGATATAGAAGGCGTTTGTGCCGACCTCAACCGCATCACCCACAGTGGGAACGGTCAGCGCCGTGCAGCCCGCAAAGGCATAATCGCCGATCTTCTCCAGTGTCTCGGGCAACGTGACCGTGGTGAGTCTGGTGCAATCCATAAAGGCGTAGTTTCCAACCGTCACCAGTGCATTGCCAAGCGAAACAGTCACGAGGCGCTCGCATCTCATAAAGCACTGCTCGGGAATGGCCTTGATGCTCTCGGGCAGAACCACGTTGGCAAGGCTCTTGCAGTTGTAAAAGCTTCTTGCACCAAACTCTGTAAGGGTGGCGGGAAGCGTTACTGCCTCAAGATAGATGCACTCCGCAAAGGCAGCCTCGCCAAGCGAGACCAGTGCGGTGGGAATGGTTGCCGACTTCAGCCCCGTGCAGCCCGCAAAGGCCAGCTTGCCGATCTCAAGCACGCTATTGGGGATCGTCACACCGGTCAGGTTGGTCATATTGTAAAAGGCCTGATCCGCGATCACGGTAACGGGTCTTTCGTCAATCGCATCGGGAATGGTAATGGCGTGGGGGCGCTGATCACCGACAAAGCCAATGATCGCCACCTCGTCGCCGTTGACATATTCATATTCCAGCTTATCGGCATACTCGCCCGACAGGGTAAAATATTTATCCGTAGAGGTCACCGTCAGATCGACGCCGGAGTCCTCCTCCTCCTCGTCCTTGTTGCAGGCCACAAAGGTGCAGATCAACAATACGGCAAGAAGCAAAGCCAATAATTTTTTCATCTTGATCCTCCAAAAAATCGCAATGCAACGCGCATTTCGATGCTATACATCATATTATAGCGCATCTCACGCCGTCTGTCAAGTCGTTCCTGTTCAAACAAGCATTTTTTGTGCAAAAAACCGAAAAAGCCAAGCCCTACCACCCTCCGCGCTGCTTGACAAGCCGAGAGCGCTTTGCTATAATGAACGTAACCGATCTCAAGGAAGGAGGGAGCATATGCCAACCGTAAACGACCCGATCCATACCCTGCGCGGCATAGGCCCCGCCAAAACCGCTGCCTATCAGCGCCTGGGGATCCGCACGCTGGGGGATCTGCTCTACCACTTTCCCCGCGCCTACGAGAACCGCGGTAACGTGCAGCTCCTTGCCGAGGCTCCCACCGACTGCCGCTCTGCCCTTGTGCTAACCGTTGGCACCGAGCCGCGCGCCACGCGCATCAGAGGGCGTATGTCGCTTTTGAAGTTCCGTGCATTTGATGAAAGCGGCACCTGTGAGATCACCTTCTTCAATCAGGAATTCTTGAAAAATAAGTTCCTGCTCGGCACCACCTTCCGCTTCTGGGGCAAGGTGGAGCGAAAAGGCAAGCGCTATCTGCTGACCTCCCCCGATTATGAGCCGATCACCGAGGACACCCCCCTGCCCGATCTGCTCCCCGTCTACCCGCTATCGGAGGGCATCAGCCGCAATCAGATCCTGCAAAACATCTCGGATTCCCTCGCCGCAGCCACCCTCATTGAGGATCCGCTGCCCTCTGAAATTCGCACCGTTGAGGGGCTTTCTACCCTTTCCTTTGCCCTTCGCAACATTCACAACCCCACCGATTATGTCTCACTCGCCGCTGCCAAAAAGCGGCTGATATTCGATGAATTTTTCATCTTTGCACTGGGTCTTTCCCTCACGGGGCGCGCCGCGCGGTCGCAGGACGCGCCCCCCTGCCCCAAGGCCGATCTCTCCCCTCTCCTGCAAAAACTTCCCTACCGCCTTACGGGCGCGCAGGAGCGCGTGATCGGCGAGATCGCCAAGGATATGGCAGGGCGCACCCCTATGAGCCGCATCGTCGTGGGCGACGTGGGCTGCGGCAAAACCGTCTGCGCCGCCGCCGCTATGCTGATCGCCGTCCAAAACGGCAGGCAGGCCGCCCTCATGGCCCCCACCGAGATCTTAGCAAGGCAGCACTTTGAGGATCTCGCTCCCCTCTTTGCCGCCATGGGCATTGAAACCGAGCTGCTGATCGGCGCCACCCCTGCGGCAAAGAAGAAAAAGATCAAGGAGGCGCTCTCCCATCCCGATGCCGACAAGCGCCTGCCCGTGGTCATCGGCACCCAGGCACTGCTCTCCGACGGCGTGGCCTTTGCCGCCCCCGGGCTGATCGTCACCGACGAGCAGCACCGCTTTGGCGTGCGCCAGCGCGCCACGCTTTCCGAAAAAAGCGAGCACGCCCATATGCTGGTGATGAGCGCCACCCCGATCCCGCGCTCCCTTGCGCTGGCGCTTTACGGCGACCTGGATCTCTCCCGCATTGATGAGATGCCAACGGGCCGTCAGCGGGTGGAGACCTTTGTGGTAAATGAGGATTATCGCCCCCGTCTCAATGCCTTTATCGACCGCCTTTGCAGCGAGGGCGGGCAGGTCTATGTGGTCTGCCCCGCCGTTGAGGAGCGCGAGGCCGAAAAGGACGAGCTGCTGCTCCGCGAGATCGGTGAGGAGGCACCGCTGCACGATCCTCGCCCGCCGATGAAGGCAGCGGTACAGTTTGCCAAGACCCTTGGAGAGGCTCTGCCGCATTTGCCCATCGCCTTTGTTCACGGTGGGCTGAAAAGCAAAGAAAAAGAGACCGTTATGGCAGATTTTGCCGCAGGGCGGATCAAGGTGCTGGTCTCCACCACCGTCATTGAGGTGGGTGTCAACGTCCCGAATGCTTGCCTGATGATCGTGGAAAACGCCGAGCGCTTCGGCCTTTCCCAGCTTCATCAGCTCCGCGGCCGCGTGGGTCGCGGCAGTCGAAAATCCTACTGTGTGCTGGTTTCAGACACCGATCGGAATAGCGATTCTACCTCCGCCAAGCGCCTTGCCACCATGAAAAGCACCTATGACGGCTTTGCCATTGCCGAGCAGGATCTGGCACTGCGCGGCCCGGGCGACTTTCTCTCGGGCAGCACCGATGCCCTCATCCGTCAAAGCGGCGGTGTTCGATTCCGTCTCGCCTCGCTCTGCGATGATACGGGTCTGCTCACCAGAGCCTTCGCCCGGGCGCGTGCTCTGGTCGAGGCCGACTGTGAGCTATCTACCCATCCGCTCCTTCGCCGAACCGTGGATGCGATGTTCTCCATCGACAAGGATACCATCAGCTAAAAAAGCACCGTTTGCCATTTGGTTGGCAAACGGTGCGATTTTTTCTTATTTGGGGCAGATTTTATTTTACTCGCATGGCGCGCATGGCATTGCAGATCGCAAGCATTGCCACACCCACATCGGCAAAAATGGCAAGCGGCATCTGCAGCGCCCCAAGCAGGCCAAGCGCGCTGCCAAGCAGCACCGCGCCCTTCACACCAAGCGCCAGCCCGATGTTCTGATGCACGATCCGCACCGTGCGCCGCGCGTGACGGATCGCCGTGGCGATCCGTCGGGGGTCGTCATCCATCAGCACCACATCCGCCGCCTCAATGGCGGCATCCGCGCCCAGCGCACCCATGGCGATGCCCACATCGGCGCGGGCCAGCACGGGCGCATCGTTGATCCCGTCCCCCACAAACAGCAGCGCGCCGCGGCGCGTTTCATCAAGCAAGCCCTCGACAGCTGCCACCTTTTCTGCAGGCAAAAGCTCCGAGCGCCACTCCCCGATACCAAGCTCTGCCGCCACGGCAGCAGCCGCGCCCTGCCGATCACCCGTCAGCATCACCGTACGCCTGATGCCGCAATCCCCGAGTGCTGCAATGGCCTCTCTCGCCGTGCCCTTGACGGCATCCGCCACCGTAAGCGACCCCAGAAAGCGGCCATCCCGTGCCACGAGGATCTCCGTGCGCCCCCTCGATTCCGCCGTCACCGCAACACCCTGCTCCTTCATAAGGGCAAGATTTCCCACGGCAACCGTAGCACCGTCTATCTCGGCGATCACACCGCGCCCCGCCAGCTCCCTTACCGCATCGGGCGGCAGGGCCGCATCACCTGCGGCATTGCGGATCGCCGCGGCAATGGGATGATTGGAGGCAAATTCCGCTCTTGCGGCCAGCATCAAAAGCTCGTTTTCCGATACCGTTATGGGGTGAATTTCACAAACCGCAAAGCTGCCGCAGGTAAGCGTGCCTGTTTTGTCAAACACGGCGACCTGCGCCCTTGCCAGCGTCTCCAGATACACCGAGCCCTTTATCAGGATCCCCTCCCGCGCGGCGCCGCCAATGCCGCCAAAAAAGGAAAGCGGCACAGAAATAACCAGCGCGCAGGGGCAGGAAACCACCAAAAAGGTCAGTGCGCGCACCAGCCAAAGGGAGAATGTACCCGCAAAATTGCCCGAGAGCAACGGCGGTAAAATGGCAAGCACCAGCGCGCAGATCACCACAAACGGTGTGTAAAATCTTGCAAATCGGGTGATGAAGCTCTCGCTTTTTGCCTTCTTCTCGCCTGCCGTTTCGATCAGGGAAAGGATCCGCGCCACGGTGGACTCCCCATAGGGCTTTGACACCTTAACATAAAGCAACCCCGTCAGGTTGGTGCATCCGCTGATGACCTCATCCCCCTCTGCCACCGCGCGAGGGAGCGATTCTCCCGTCAGCGCCGCCGTATCAAGCTCCGAGCAGCCCCGGCGGATCCTGCCGTCAAGCGGCACGCGGTCGCCGGGACGGATCACGATCTCCTCTCCCACCGACACCGCCTCGGGCGAGACCTCGGTCTCCTCCCCGTTCCGCACCACGCGGGCGCTGTCGGGGCGAATGTCCATCAGTGCGGCGATCGAGCGGCGGCTTTTGCCCACCGCAATGCTCTGAAAGAGCTCCCCCACCTGATAAAACAGCATCACAAAGGTGGCCTCGGCAAACTCGGGCGAGGCATCGGGCAAAAAGCCGATGGCGAGCGCGCCCAGGGTGGCAAGCGTCATCAAAAATTTCTCATCAAACACCTGCCCGTGCACCACATTCCGCACCGCCCCCCGCAGCACATCATACCCTACCGTAAGATAGGAGGGCAGATAAAAAAGCAGCAGCGCCCAGGGGGGCAGCTCGCCCCCGATCAGTCGCTCGGCAAGAAATGCGGCAAGCAGCAGCACCCCCGCCAGCAGGATCCTGTTTCTGTTTTTTCTCTGTTTTCTTGTCATTATTTTAAGATCAGGGTGCAATCGGGCTCGATCTTGCGGCAGATCTTGGCGGCCTGCTTCAGTACCTTCTCAAACACCGCATCGTCGGCCTCCAGCGTCAGCTTTTGGGTGAGAAAGTTCACCGAGATCTCCTTGACGCCCGCAAGCTTCTGAATCTCCGCCTCCATACGCGCGGCGCAATGGGCACAGTCAAGATCCTCCAGTACAAATGTCTTTTTCATCTTCATTCTCCTTTTCAAAAAGCAATCATTCCAGAATATGCTCCATGCCCTGCCCCAAGATCGCCCGAACATGATCGTCGGCCAGCGCGTAAAATACGGTTTTTCCCTCTCGGCGGCAGCAGACCAGCTTGGCGGTACGCAAAATTCGCAGCTGATGCGAGATGGCAGAGATGGTCATACCAAGCAGCGCCGCAATATCGCACACGCAAAGCTCGGCCTCAAACAAAACAGAAAGGATCTTAATGCGGGTGCTATCCCCAAACACGCGAAACAGCTCCGCCACGTCAATGAGGCTGTCCTCATCGGGCATTGCGGCGCGCACGCGCGCCACCACCTCCTCGTGGGCGTGCAAAAAGTCACAGCAGGGCACATCGTTTTTCATAGGCTCACTCCAATCCATCATTTGAACAACTGTTCAATTGTAGGACTTATTATAGCATCCAAAGCACGGCTTGTCAATAGATTTTTTTGTTTTTTTCGAAACGCCTTGTTGTTTTCCCTATTTTTTGGTATAATATCTTACAGAGAGGAAAGGAGGATCGGATATGAAACGACACGAGCTGCAAAATCTCACGCTTTCCGCGCTTTTTCTCGCCATCGGCTACCTGCTCCCCTTCCTCACGGGGCAGATCCGCGAGATCGGCAATATGCTGCTCCCCATGCACCTGCCCGTGCTTCTTTGCGGGCTTGTTTGCGGCCCGTATTACGGCCTTGCCGTCGGTGCCGTTCTGCCCCTCACGCGCTCACTCTTCTTCGGAATGCCCCTGCTTTACCCATCGGCCATCGCCATGTCCTTTGAGCTTGCCGCCTACGGCATTGTGATCGGCTTTTTGCAAAGGCGCTTTGTGGGACGCTCGGTGGGCAGGCTTTACCCCGCCCTGCTTGCCACCATGCTTGCGGGCAGAGCCGTTTGGGGGCTTGCCACCGCCCTTTTGATGGGACTCGGCAAAAGGCCCTACTCCTTTGCCGCCTTCTTTACGGGGGGCGTTGTCAAGGCACTGCCCGGCATTCTGCTGCAGCTTATTCTCATTCCCCTGCTTTTCGCGGTGCTTGTGCGCACAAAATCGATCAAATTAAAAAAGGAGCCATAACGTGATGAAAAAATCCACTGTTTATTTCAGCAAAGAGATCTCCCCCGAGCGCGTGCTCGCGCTTTACCGCGCGGTGGGCAAACCCCTTTCGGGCAGAGTTGCCGTCAAGGTGCATTCGGGCGAGAAGGGCAACCAAAACTTCCTGCGCCCCGACTTCTGGCGCCCGATGATCGAGGCCGTAGAGGGCACGGTGGTGGAATGCAACACCGCCTATGAGGGGCAGCGCAACACCACCGAGCGCCACCTGCGGCTGATGCAGGATCACGGCTGGAACCAATATTTTAAGGTGGATCTGCTGGATGCCGAGGGGCCCGATCTTGAGCTTCCCATCCCTCGCGGCAGTGTCATCAAGAAAAACTTTGTGGGCAAGGATATTGCCCATTATGACGCTATGCTGGTGCTCTCTCACTTCAAGGGACACCCTATGGGCGGCTACGGCGGTGCGCTCAAGCAGCTCTCCATCGGTGTGGCCTCCTCCCACGGCAAGGCCTATATTCACGGCGCGGGCGAGGTGGAGAAGATCTGGAGCTCGGATCACGACGATTTCCTGCGCTCGATGGCAGATGCCGCCTCCTCTGTGGTGGACTACTTCAAGGGCGAGATCGTCTATATCAATGTAATGAAGAATATGTCGGTAGACTGCGACTGCTGCGCGGTGGCCGAGGATCCCTGCATGGGTGACATCGGCATTCTTGCCTCCACCGATCCCGTCGCCATCGACCGCGCCTGCGTGGATCTGGTCTACGCTTCAAACGACAAGGGCAAGGCGGCGCTGATCGAGCGCATCGAATCCCGCCACGGCACGCTGACCATCGAGGCCGCCGAGGCGCTTGGCGTGGGCTCCTCCGACTACGAGCTGATCACCATTTGAAAAACAGAAAAGCCGCAGGCAATCGCCTCGGGTGCTAAAGGACAGTATGAAAGCCGATATGGTTTTTAATCCGTATCGGCTCTTTTCTATTAC
Source organism: Eubacteriales bacterium (assembly GCA_045576195.1). Taxonomy (GTDB): domain Bacteria; phylum Bacillota; class Clostridia; order Oscillospirales; family CAG-272; genus Firm-07. Next base: position 8,823 of record JAZNFZ010000074.1, read on the forward strand.
ACCACCGAATTCGGTGGTGAGTAAGTGCGCACTTGCAGGTGAGCAATATAAGCCTCCCTCCGAGAGGGAGGTGGCACGCGAAGCGTGACGGAAGGAGCCTACGTGACTTTAGATTTAGATTAACTTTAACGTAACGCACTCTCCCTCAGTCGCCTGCGGCGACAGCTCCCGCATCTTGCCGAAGGCAAGTGACGCGCTCGCCGCAGGCGAGGGCAACTCCCAGGAGGGAGCCTCTGTCAGTAGTCGCTTATTTAGTTGTTATTTCCTTAGGTAAAACTGTCCTTTAGGGTACAACCCTATGCCTGCGGTCTTTTTTGGAAAATTTGAAAAAGGGCTTGACAGGGCAGGCCTTTTTTGATAAAATATCAATTGATATATAACACTCGCTATATTACGGAGGTGCCCATGCCGCCCAAGGTGAAAATTACAAAGCAAGATATTGTGAGCACCGCACTTTCGCTCGTGCGAAGGGACGGAGCGCAGGCCATCAATGCTCGCGCTGTAGCTGCCGCCCTGCATTGCTCGACCCAGCCTGTTTTTTCCAATTTCCGAACGATGGAGGAGCTGCAGCAAGCCACGGCAAAGGCCGCCTACGACATCTATCTTGATTTTTTGGAACGCGAGGAAAAAAGCGGCAAATATCCACCCTATAAATCCTTTGGTATGGCCTATATCCGCTTTGCCAAGGAAGAAAAAGAGCTCTTCAAGCTCCTTTTTATGTGCGACCGAAGCCGATCCGATCCGTCGCCCTCGCCCGATTTTGAATGGTCGGTGCAACTGATCATGCAGACAAACGGTATAAAAAAAGACGAGGCCGAGCGGATGCATCTTGAAATGTGGAGCTGCGTGCACGGCATCGGCACCATGCTTGCCACCTCATTTTTATCCCTTGATGAGGAGCTGATCAGCACCATGCTCAGCGACATCTATCAGGGGCTCCGTCAAAAATACCGTAAGGAGGGCTAAGATATGACCGCTATCGAGATCGAAGGGCTCGGCAAGCGCTACCGCGACACTCTTGCCGTTGACCGCCTTTCGCTTTGCATCGGGGAGGGAGAGCTTTTCTCGCTGCTCGGCGTAAACGGCGCGGGCAAGACCACCACCATCAAAATGCTCTCCTGCCTGACCGAGCCCACAGAGGGCGATGCCAGGCTTTTGGGGTACAGCATCCGCAAGGATGCCGCCGCTGTGAAATCGATCATTGCCGTCTCTCCGCAGGAGAGCGCCGTTGCCCCCGCTCTTTCGGTGCGCGAAAATCTGGAGCTGATCTGCGGCGTGCACGGCTTTGCCAAGGACAAACGAAACGAAAAAATCGAGGAGCTGACCGCCCTCCTGGGGCTTGACAGCGTGATCGGCAGAAGGGCGGGCAAGCTATCGGGCGGCTATCAAAGGCGCCTCAGCATCGCCATGGCGCTGATCAGCGAGCCGCGGATCCTTTTTCTCGATGAGCCCACGCTGGGGCTTGACGTGATCGCGCGGAGCGAGCTTTGGGATCTCATCCGCTCGCTCAAAAAGAAGGTCACCATCATTCTGACCACCCACTATATGGAGGAGGCCGAGGCCCTCTCCGACCGCATCGGCATTATGAAGGACGGGAGGCTTCTCATCTGCGACACGGCAGAAAACATCAAAAAAGCCACCGCAACCGACCGCTTTGAAGAGGCCTTCATCCGCATCGTAAGGGGGGTGGCACAATGAAAATGCTGACATTCGCCCACCGCAACACCAAGGAGATCCTGCGCGATCCCCTGACCCTGTTTTTCGGTCTTGGCTTTCCGCTGATCCTCATTTTGCTTTTGAGCGCGATCCAGGCAAGCATTCCCGTGTCACTCTTTGAGATCGCCCACCTGACCCCCGGCATCACCGTCTTCGGGCTCTCGTTCATGACCCTCTTTTCCGCCACACTGATCGCCAAGGACAGGGGCAGTGCTCTGCTGCAGCGCCTTTACACCACACCCCTCTCGCCTCTTGATTTCATCCTCGGCTACACCCTGCCGATCCTCCCCATCTCCGTGGCGCAAAGCGCCATCTGCTATCTGGTGGCTCTCATTCTCGGCCTTACACCGACGGTCAACATTCTGCTTGCCCTGCTCTTTATTCTCCCCGTTTCGGTGCTTTTCATCGCACTCGGGCTGCTGTTTGGCAGCCTGCTCACCGACAAGCAGGTCGGCGGCATCTGCGGCGCGCTGCTCACCAATCTTTCGGCCTGGCTGTCCGGGATTTGGTTTGATCTTGCGCTGGTGGGCGGCACCTTCCAAAAAATCGCCTATGCCCTCCCCTTTGTCCACGCCGTGGAGCTGGAGCGCGCCCTGCTTGCAGGCAATGCTTCGGGGGCTTTTCCTCACCTATGGTGGGTGCTCGGCTATGCCGCCGTCGCCCTGCTTGCCGCGGTGCTTCTTTTCCTTCGGCAAATGAAAAAGCAATAAAAAAAGCAGAAGGCAATTAGAGCGTCTCTCTAAAGGACAGTTTTCAAAAATACGGCATATCTCGAATGAGGTATGCCTTATTTTGCGTTTGTGTCCACAAATGCAGTGCTTGTCAGGAAAAATGACGAGTCATAGATGAACAAAAGAAAAGGCTCCCTTGTGCAAAGGGAGCTGACGCCGAAGGCGGCTGAGGGATTGTTCTTGTGTAACTGTTGCTTTTTTACAATCCCTCCGTCACGCTAACGCGTTCCACCGCGACCACCGTGAAACGGTGTGTCGACGTGCTCACCGCAGGCGAGCACAGCTCCCATTTACACAAGGGAGGCTTTTTCTACCTTCCGGAAGGCCAAGGATAACAAAAAGAGTTTTTGTTCGTCCCCCTCTTTCTGCATTTCTTGTCCTGCAAGGTATGGTTGTTACACCGTATAATTTAATACAATTTGTTTTGTTAACTCAAAGTTCAAGTTAGGAAGAATTTCGGATAAGATTTCTTTTCCCTCACTTACTTTTCCTTCCTCGCACAACACAACACCCGTTAAAAGTGCGAGAGTATTCTTCATTTCTTCGGTCGGTTCTATTTTTTCTTTATAAAGCTTCACCTGTTCAATATCATTTTGCAGAACGAAATACGTAGCTATCCAACAGTACTTTAAATTCTGTTGTTGCTCGACCTTGTTTATGTGCTCCCAAAACATATCGTTTTTTGATAATCCCAAATAAGATATGGCAAGCCAAACGTGGAAGGCTTCAATTTCCAACTTTGTGCGTTTGACGCGGTATAATTTGAAACTGCGCGTATAATACGTAATCAATTTATTGGCGAGAAAAATCGATTTTTCATAATCTCCGGATTGACACAGCTTTTTCATTGAATTTATTTGTTTGGTTTTAACAATAGCTGTAAGCAGCACAGTGACGGGAAGAATAACAACAATAAAAATCAACAATGGCGCAAGATGAACCGTTGTATCTCCTATTTCGAAAGAAAGCATAAATCCTCCTATTTGACTTGGGGTTCTTGTTGAAATTATATCATTAAAAGATAATTTTGTCAAAAAAAACAACTGTCGCACCCGCGATAAAACAGGCACGACAGTTGTAAACATACTTTCGGTAGGTAACAAGCTCTATTCGATTAAAAACTGTCCTTAAGAGTACGTCTCCTTGCCTTCTGCTTTTTTGTTATTCACCAATACGGCCGAGGAAGGTGCGGGTTTTCTCGCTCTTGGGGTGGTCAAAGACCTCCTCGGGCGTTCCCTGCTCCTCGATCACACCGTCGGCCATAAAGATCACGCGGTCCGACACGTTTTTGGCAAATTCCATCTCGTGTGTGACAATGATCATCGTACGATTTTCCTCGTGCAACGAGCGAATGACGCGCAGCACCTCACCCGTCAGCTCAGGGTCAAGCGCCGAGGTCGGCTCGTCAAAGCACAGCACCTCGGGATCAAGCATCAGCGCCCTGCCGATCGCCACGCGCTGGCACTGGCCGCCTGAGAGCTGGCAGGGGTAAAAATCTGCCTTTTCCGCAAGATCCATCCGCGCAAGGATCGCATCGGCACGGTCGGAAATGGCCTTCATCTCGCCTGCAACGGCCTCACGGTTTTTGTGAAGCCCCTCTGCCTTGAGGCGCTCCCTTGCCTGCAGCTCGGCCGCAAGCGTCAGATTTTGCTTTGCGGTATATTGAGGGAAAAGATTAAAGGACTGAAACACAAGCCCGAAATGCAGCCGACGGCGACGGAGCTCTTCCTCTGCGAGATTGCTTGTCCTGGCAACATCGTCAAGCACCGCCTCGCCGCCCACAAAAATCTCACCGTCATCAGGCTTTTCCAAAAAATTGATGCAGCGCAAAAGCGTGGTTTTACCGCTGCCGGACGAGCCAATGATCGAAAGCACCTCGCCCTTTTCCAAAGAGAAATCAATTCCCTTCAGCACATCGGTGTTACCGAAGGATTTTTTTATGTTCTTTACTTCCAAAAAAGCCATAGTTACACCTTAAAATAATCCAATTTCTTTTCAATTCTGTTAAACACAATCGTCAAAAGGCCGTTGAAGAGCAAATAGAACAGGCCTGCATAGAACAAGGGCCAAAGAATCACCTGTCTGTTGACGATCTGCTTGGCAACGGTAAAAAGGTCTATGTGCACGACCACGCTGGCAAGGGCAGTATCCTTGACAAGCGTAATGATCTCATTGGAGATCGGTGCAACAATGCGCTTGGTCACCTGCAAAAGCACCACGCGGAAGAAGATCTGTCGCTTGGTCATGCCAAGCACATACCCTGCCTCATACTGCCCCTGCGAAATGCTTTCAATACCACCGCGAAAGATCTCGGAGAAATAACAGGCGTAATTAATGGTAAAGGCAATGCAAACCATCAGGATCTGCTGCTCGACGGTGCGGATCGGAATACCCAGCCAAAGGCCGGGACCGTAGGCAAACACAATGATCTGAAGCATCAGAGGCGTGCCGCGAATCACCCAAACCAAGCACCGCGAAAGAGCGCTGAGCGGCTTGAATTTTGACATAGACCCAAAAGCAACGACCAACCCCAAGGGGATGGCCGTTACTAATGTGATGCCGAATATTGCAAGTGTATAGACGAAGCCCTCAAGGAGCTGCGCGGTAATCTGCAAAAAACTCATCTAAATTATTCTTCCTCTTTCTTGGGGACGACGCAGTCCATACCGGCAGAGCCGTCCTCTGCACCGATGATGGCCTTCTTCATATCGTCGGTAGACTTGTAGCGGTCCTTGTCCTCCTTACGGATGACAGCAACCTGCTTGTTGTTCATGTAGGGGATCGAAACCTCCATCTTTTCCTGGCGCTCCTCAGTGATGGTCATGCCATTCCAGATGCAGTCGATGGTCTTGCTTTCAAGCTCTGCCTCTTTGGTGTTCCAGTTGATGATCTTGAACTCAACGGTAAGACCAAGCTTGGTGGCAACAGCCTTGGCAAGCTCAATATCAAAGCCGATCCAGTTGCCGTCGTTGTCCAGGTAGGCGATGGGCGCGAACTCGGTGTAGCCAACGATAAACTTGCCCTGCTCAACAATGTAGTTCCAATCGGCCAGTTCTGCCTCGGTAAGGTCAGCCACAGTCGCATTCTTGTCAATGCAGACCTCAGACTTCAGACCGTACTTGTCGGCAATGGTGTCAACCGTGCCGTCGTTGGCAAGGTCGATCAGCGCCTGGTTGATCTTCTTGGTGAAGCCGCTGCCCTTGCGCGCTGCGATGCCGTATTGCTCGGTTGCAAGCACCAAGTCCTCGACGATCATCAGGCTGTTTGCGTAGGTGGTGTCCTGGCTCATGTAGTAGCCTGCCATCACACTGTCCATCACGCCAACGTCAATGGTCTTGGCGTTCAGACCGATCAGCACGTCCATCTGGCCGTCCATGGGGGTGAAGGACTTGCCGAAGTAAATCTCGTCGTTGCCGCTGCAAGAAGCAAACGAGAGGGCACAGCCTGCAACCATCAGAATGGCAAGAGCCAATGTCAAAATCTTCTTCATAATGTAATCTCTCTTTCTTTTATTGAAGTCAAATTGTCGCTTTAACGCTTTACTTTGTTAAAGCATCCCTATCATACCACGTTTTTCTCTGTTTGTCAAGCCCTTTTTTGATTTTTTCTCGATTTGCACAAAGTTTACAATTAAAAAGAAAAAACAAAATTGCATTTGCACGGCGATTGTGGTACAATAAAAGCATCTTTTTTGAAAGGACCCCTTACCCATGAGAAAAACAAAAATCGTCTGCACCATCGGCCCTGCCAGCGAAAGCGAGGAGATCCTCACACAGATGTGCCTTTCGGGCATGAACGTGGCACGCCTGAATTTTTCGCACGGCACGCACGATCAGCACCAAAAAAAATTCGATATGATCAAAAAGGTGCGCGAGAAGCTCGGTCTTCCCATCGCCATTATGCTGGACACCAAGGGGCCCGAATACCGCATCAAGTCCTTTGAAAACGGCGTGGTGCACCTCAAGGAGGGCGACCGCTTCACCTTCACGGCCAACGACATCGTGGGCAACGAGCACATCGTTTCGGTCAGCTACCCCCATATGGTAAAGGAGCTCTCCGCAGGCGACACGATCCTGCTGAGCAACGGCCTGCTTTCCTTTACGGTCGAGGAGGCCACCTCCGACAGCCTACACTGCCGCGTGATCCACGGCGGCGAGCTGCGCGACCGAAAGAGCATGAGCTTTCCCGGCAAGGTGTTAAAGCAGACCTTCCTTTCTGAGCAAGACAAGGCCGATATCCTCTTCGGCATCGAAAACGAGATCGACTACATTGCCTGCTCCTTCGTTTCCTCAAAGCAGGACCTGCTTGATATTCACGCCTTCCTCGCGGAGCACAATGCCGAAAGCATCGGTCTGATCGCCAAGATCGAAAACCAATCGGGCGTTGACAATATTGAGGAGATCTGCGAGGCCTGCGAGGGCATTATGATCGGCCGCGGCGATATGGGCGTGGAGATCCCCTTTGAGGAGCTGCCCTCGATCCAGAAAAAGCTGATCACCAAATGCCGTCTGCTCGGCAAGCGCGTCATCACCGCCACCGAGATGCTCGAAAGCATGATCTACAATCCCCGCCCCACCAGAGCCGAGATCTCCGACGTGGCAAATGCCGTCTACGACGGCTCGAGCGCCGTAATGCTCTCGGGCGAGACCGCCGCAGGTAAATTCCCCGTCGAGGCCGTGCAGGCAATGGCAAAGATCGCCGCCTATACCGAGCAAAACATCGACTACAAGCAGCGCTTTCTCGGCTCGGAATTCAAGATCCGCAACACGCTGGATGCCATCTCTCACGCCACCTGCGGTATGGCCATCGACATTCACGCCAAGGCGATCGGCGTCTGCACCCTTTCGGGTATGACTGCGCGTATGATCTCGCGCTTCCGCTCGCCTGTGGACATCGTGGGGCTCACGACCGATGAAAAGACCTGGCGCAAGCTCGCGCTTTCCTGGGGCGTGACCCCCGTCATCTGCGAGATCTTCCCCTCCACCGAGGTGCTCTTCTATTCGGCAAAGCAGCTGGTCACCAAAAAAATGGGACTCAAGAAGGGCGACAAGATCGTTATCACGGGCGGCATCACCAATGGACAATCGGGCAATACCAATTTAATTAAGGTAGAGGAAATCTGATCCCTTTTTGGTGCGCGGCAACCGCCGCGCACCTCTTTTTGGTTGTTTTGCCATAAAAAAATCGCAATTTTTTTGTGCTTCCCCTTGACATTTGGCGCAAAATGTGCTACATTAACTATGTAGTTTTTCGGCTGTGATGAAGCGAGTACGGCAGATCCCTCGTTCAAGAGAGTTATTGGTTGGTGCGAAATAACAACGAGTCCTGCCCGAAAAACACTTCGGAGCCTGCGGAAGAAGGCGCCCGCGCGTGAGTAGAACCGCACGTTCATCGCGTCAAGATGCAAATGAGGTGGGCCTTTTGGCCAATTTGGGTGGTATCGCGGAAGGTACGTGTCTTTCGTCCCATGTTCTGTGGGAGAAGGGCACCTTTTTCTTTTTCTCATCACACGTCACTGTTTTGGGTAATATATAAGTATTTGGAGGATGATTATGCTAAGAACACACACTTGCAACGAGCTGAATACCGAGCACATCGGCGAAAACGTCACCCTGACGGGTTGGGTGGAAACGGTCCGCGACCACGGCGGCGTGCTGTTTGTTGACCTGCGCGACCACTACGGTGTCACACAGATCGTTTTTTCCGATGACAACATGCTTTCGGGCATCACCAAGGAGACCGTGGTAAAGATCGAGGGCACCGTCACCAAGCGTGACGAGGAGACCGTAAACCCCAAGATCGCGACGGGTATGGTCGAGGTGCGCGCCGCATCCATTAAGGTGCTGGGGCCCTGCCAGCTGGGTCTGCCCTTTGAGATCGATGCCTCCACCCAGACCCGTGAGGAGGTGCGCCTCAAGTACCGCTATCTTGATCTGCGAAACCGCAAGATCCACGACAATATCGTGCTACGCTCAAAGATCCTCTCCTATCTGCGCGCGCAGATGGAGGATATGGGCTTCCTTGAGATCCAGACCCCCATTCTCACCGCCTCCTCCCCCGAGGGCGCGCGTGACTATCTGGTTCCCAGCCGCAAGCACAAGGGCAAGTTCTACGCGCTCCCCCAGGCGCCCCAGCAGTTCAAGCAGCTGCTGATGGCCTCGGGCTTTGACCGCTACTTCCAGATCGCGCCCTGCTTCCGTGATGAGGATGCCCGTCAGGATCGCTCCCCCGGCGAGTTCTACCAGCTCGACTTTGAAATGTCCTTCGCCACGCAGGAGGACGTGTTCGCCGTGGCGGAGCAGGTGGTCTACAACACCTTCAAGAAATTCTCAAGCAAGCGCGTGTCCGAGCCCCCCTTCCGTCGCATCACCTTTGCCGATGCGATGCTCAAGTACGGCTCCGATAAGCCCGACCTCCGCAACCCCCTTGAGATCAAGGACCTCACGGGCTTCTTCGCCTCCCACGATTTTCTTGAGGTGGGTGGCCGCACCATCCCCTTCAAGAATAAGCCGGTGCGCGGCATCGTCGCCAATTATCTTGTCAAAAAGGACGGCGAGGGCGACGGCAAAAAGGCCTTTGAGAAGGCTATTGACACCTACTCCCGCAGCATCGGCATGAAGTTTGGCTGCGGCTATATCACCCTGGAGGGTGGCGAATATAAGGGCCCCATCGCCAAGTTCCTCTCTGAGGAGGAAAAGGCAGAGCTCACCGCGCTCTGCGGCATCAAGGAGGGTGATTCGCTGTTCTTCATCAGCGATGCTCCCGCCGTCATCAACTCCCTCGCGGGTCAGATGCGCACCTGGATCGGCAACGAGCTGGGTCTTGTCAAAAATGACTCCTTTGAGTTCTGCTTCATCGTGGACTTCCCGATGTACGAGCGCAACGAGGAGACCGGTAAGATCGACTTTACCCACAACCCCTTCTCCATGCCCCAGGGCGGTATGGATGCGCTGCTCAATAAGGATCCCCTTGACATCTTTGCCTATCAGTACGACATTGTCTGCAACGGCGTCGAGCTTTCCTCGGGTGCCGTGCGTAACCACAACCCCGAGATCATGCGCAAGGCCTTTGAGATCGCGGGCTACGGCGAGGAGGATGTCAAGGCCAAGTTCGGTGCCCTTTACACCGCCTTCTCCTTTGGCGCTCCCCCTCACGCGGGCATGGCCCCCGGCGTAGACCGTATGATCATGCTCATCGCCGAGGAGGAAACCATCCGTGATGTCATCGCCTTCCCCTTAAACGGCAACGCACAGGATCTGATGATGGGCGCACCCGGTGAAGTCACCGAGCAGCAGCTCCGCGAGGTCCACATCAAGGTCAGAGACTGACCCACCCTCCATTCCGAAAAAGAGGTATAGATATGGAAAAAGAAATACTGCTCACACTGGAAAAGGTAAACGAGCTCCGCCTCACCGAGGAGGAGCGCGCAACCGTTCTTTCCTTCTTTGAAAAGCGCGCCGCCGACGAGGCCGCGCTGAATGCCATCGACACCGAAAGTGTCAAGCGTATGGTACACGTCCTGCCGATCATGACAGTGGTGCGCGAGGACGTGGTGAACAAGCAATTCACCCGCGAGGAGCTGCAAAAGGGCGCGCCCGAAACCATGGACGGCTATTGGCAGGTCCCCCGTGTAGTGGAATAAGGGGGTAACGGTATGAAAAAAGTAATGCTCGATCAAATGATCCTCACCACCTGCTGCCCCACCAATGCGGGCTCAAAAATGTTAGAGGACTATCGCAGCCCCTTTGAGGCCACTGTGGTCACCAAGCTGAAGGCCGCAGGCTTTGAGATCGGCGGCAAGGTCGCCGTGGGCGAAATGGCCATTGACCTTGCAGGCGAGACCTGCTTTGCGGGTGGTGCGGAGGCTGCCGCCGCAAAAGCCCTTGAAAACGACACCGCCTGTGGGGTAATTTGCTTTGATGTCAACGGCGCGCCCCGCCGCGTGGCCGCGCAAAACAGTCTTACCTTTATCAAGCCCACCTATGGCACGGTTTCGCGCTTCGGCACGGTAGCCGCCGCCTGCTCGGGCGAGTGCGTGGGCGTGATGGCAAAGAGTGCCGCCGACTGCCGTGAGCTTCTCGTTTCAATCGTCGGACACGACGAAAAGGACGGCACCTCTCACCCCGAGGCACTCACCTATGAGCTTGCCTTGGATGTCCCTGCCCCCACAAAAAAGGTGGCTGCGGTCAAGGTCACCGCCGACACCGATGTGAGCGGCAAAATCGAGGCCGTAAAATCTAAAATGACCGCAAACGGTATTGAAATTGCCGAGGTCACGCTTCCCCTTGAGGCAGCGCGGGCCGCGTGGAATATCCTGATGTGCGCCGAGATTTGCAACAACGTCTCCCGCTTTGACGGCATCAAGTACGGCTACCGCACCAAGAACTACAAAAATCTTGACGAGCTCTACACAAACAGCCGCACCGAGGCCTTTGGCCTTCTCCTCAAAACCGCCATTCTTTACGGCTCTGATGCCCTTTCCACCAAAAACTATATGGCCAAGTACGACAAGGCCCTGCGGATGCGCCGCGTAATGGTAGAAGCATTTGAAAAGCTTTTTGCCGAATTCGATGCCGTGCTGCTGCCCGCCTGCTCCAAAATGGCCTATACCGAGAGCGACAGCGCCTTTGAAGAAAACCTCTATACCGCCCCCGCCTCGATCACGGGTCTGCCCGCGGTAGTGACGGACGGCGTGCAGCTGATCGGCCCCGCCTTCTCGGATGCCGCCCTGCTCAGCCTTGCCAAGATTCTTTGAAAGGAGGGCAAATGGTATGAAATTTGAAACAGTTATCGGCCTTGAGGTCCATGTGGAAATGGCCACCAAGTCCAAAATCTTCTGCGCCTGCTCCGCCGAATTCGGCGGTGAGCAGAACGAGCACGTTTGCCCCGCCTGCTGCGGTATGCCGGGTATGCTCCCCGTGGTCAACAAGCGGGTGGTCGATCTTGGTATGACGGCGGGTATGATGCTGAACTGCCACATCAACCGCACCACCACCTTTGATAAAAAGAGCTACTATTACCCCGACCTTCCCTGCTCCTACCAGACCACCCAGTGGTTTTCCCCCATCGCCGTCAACGGCACGGTGGAGATCGAAACCGCCAAGGGCAAAAAGGCCATTCGCATCAAGCAGATCCATATGGAGGAAGATGCAGGCAAGCTGGTCCACGACGATTGGACCGACACCACTCTGGTGGACTTCAACCGCACCAGCGTGCCGCTGATCGAGATCGTCAGCCAGCCCGACCTTTCCTCCGCCGAGGAGGTCGTAGCATATCTGGAGCGCCTGCGCTCGCTTCTGCGCTTCGCCAAGGTCTCCGAGTGCCGTATGGAGCAGGGCTCTATGCGCTGCGACGTCAACCTGTCCGTCCGCCCCGAGGGCAGCGACAAGCTGGGTGTCCGCACCGAGATGAAGAATATGAACTCGCTTTCCGCCATTGTGCGCGCCATTGAGTATGAGACCGCCCGCCACATCGATGCCATCGAAAATGGTACCGAGGAGCTGGTGCAGGAGACCCGCCGCTGGGATGACGTGAAGGGCAAGAGCTTTGCTATGCGCACCAAGGAGACCGCGGGTGACTACCGCTACTTCCCCGACCCCAACGTCATGCCCATCGTCATCGACGATATGTGGTATAACGGTATTAAAAACACCCTGCCTGAGTTTCCCGAGGTCAAGAAAGCACGCTACACGGGTGAGCTGGGGCTTAGCGATTACGATGCCGATATTCTGACGGGCAGTCGCGCGCTGTGCGATGCCTTTGAGAGCGCGCTTGCCGTTTGCGGCAACGCCAAGGAGGCCGCCAACTGGCTGATCTCCGACTGTATGAACCTTCTCAACAAGCGCCAGATGACCGCCGATCAGCTTTCCCTTGACGGCGAGGCTCTCGGCAAGCTGATCCTGCTTGTCACCGACGGTAAGGTCGGCCGCGGCAACGCGAAAAAGATCCTTGAGGTGCTGTTTGATGAGCCTATCGATCCCGCCGCGTATGCCGAAAAAGAGGGCTTCATCGTGTCCAACGACACGGGCAAGATCGAAGCCGTGATCAAGGCTGCGATCGAGGCAGACCCCCGCGCGGTTGCCGACTACAAGGGCGGCAAGGAAAAGGCCTTGATGGCTCTCTTCGGCAAATGCATGAAGGAGCTGAAGGGCAACTGCGACCCGCAGGTGCTTCGCACGATGCTGATCGATCTGATCAATCGGAGCTGACAAAACCAAATACAAAAAAGAGGCGCCCGCAGGCGCCTCTTTTTTGGCTAATGGCTGTAATTTTGATACAAATCAGTATTTGAATGACCGTTTAAACCTTTTCAAAAAATGCAACGCTTCCTTTGTAGCTCCTGCCGTTTCCGAATACCCTTTTCTCTTTAGCAATGGAGTCAAAGGTCCGATGTAATTGGGCTGCAGCATTTCTGTGGCGGCATAATATGCATTTCTGGCACTGTTGAGTTCTTCCAGTTTAGTAAAAATAATGATTTCTGCAATATATCTGTAAAATGATTTCTTCTGAAATGCTTGGCTAAACTCACTGTCCTGAATCGCAATATCATAATACTTTTGCAAATCATCCGTATAGTTAAAATCTGCAACGTGCATTTCCATACGCATCAGATGGAAGGCATACTCGGCTTCATAAGAATCTCGGACATTCTTATCAATAGAGAGCAATGCATTACGATAAGAAGCAAGTGCTTCACGATAATTACCATTCTGTTCAAAAATGATGGCAATATTATGATATGAGCGCATACGGTCAACCCAACTATCACCATACTGCTCCAAGCCGTATTCCATCAGGGCGATGGCTTGTTTGTGAAATTTCGGTTTCATAGCAACGGCGGTCGTATAGCAATGCTGGCAACGGTTGGCTTTTGGAACACGCCGTAGAGCCTGCTTAAACAGTTCGATCATTTCTTCCGAACAATCGCTCTCTGTCAGCTTTTTTTCAATTTCCGCTATTTTCAACCTCAACACCTCGCTTTGAGGACATTATATTACAAAATAACAAAAACCGCAATCCCTTTGTATTAGAATTGCGGTTTTTGTTTGACTAATGACTGTAATTTTGATACAAAAATTATTGTCCGTGGCAACCTTGGCATGAACTTTCAGGCTCTTTACAATGGTAATTACAATAATCTTCTAAAATTCGAGTCGCATATTTTGACGCTTGGATTTCAAGTGAGCGGTCACTTTTTTCGTTGCCGTCTAAAAAGAACCATTGAAAATAGTGTGACAACTCATGTGACAGTGAATGATAAACAGAATACAAATCCATATTTGCAGGTATGTATATCTGCGGATAAATGCGCCCTCTGCTTTCCTCGTTGGAGTAAAAGATGCCGTAGCAATAGCCTCCTTTTGAGGAATGAAACTTCTCCTGATTGCAAAAATAAATGTTGCATCTTATCGGAAAGAAAAACTCTTTCCTTAAATAGCGAACAAAACTGCAAATGTTTTTCTTTGTTTCGTGATTGATAGCAGTTGCAAAATGAAGCGAAAGGTTGGATTTTGGAGCGGACTCACGATAAAACTGTATGTTTTCTTCTGTGTTTGTCACCCACAAAAATTGTTTTGTCATAAAATATCCTCCCTTCGTCATAAATGATTATTACTATGCTATTATACCACAGAAAAGCAAAAGCCGCAATCCCTTGTGTCGAAGAATAATTTTTACACAAAAAAGCCCTCTATCGAAGAGGGCTTTTTTTGACGAGACTTTTGACGAGACTTGTACCTTTTTATCCGCATTTGACAAGTTTTTTGACGGGTTTTTGCATAGTCTTTTTGGCGGAGAAGAGATCCCCTCACGCGCGGCCCGAGCTCGACTCCAACGAAAAAGAGGCGCCCGCAGGCGCCTCTTTTTTTGGCGGAGAAGGAGAGACTCTCGCCCGTGCGCGCACCCTTGCACTGTTGCCGTTTGCGCACCGGGCTTTGCAAAAGCTTTTTGCCCGCGCCCTGCGACGGCTGCCACTCCCTAGCGCTCCCTTTTTCCGCCACCGGCGGCGGTCGCGCACGTCCCTCTCGCGCCGAGAAACCCGGCGCGCGGTTCGGGCCCGAGGACCCGAGCTCCGCCCAAAAAAAAGGGGGCCCCCCGCGCCCCTTTTTTTGGGGGGGAGGGGAGGGGCGGGCACGCCCGGCCCGGGTGTAACGGCC
>JAZNFZ010000075.1:0-3014 GCA_045576195.1 Eubacteriales bacterium
GACTTCTTCTGCGCCTTGCACCATTTCGCGCATTTCTTCAAACGTTAAGATCATGATCAAAGCCCCCTCAAATGTTTTTAACGAGAAACATTATAGCACACAACGTTCCTGTTGACAAGTATTTCCGCACAAAAAACAAAAGAAAACAAAAGATCGGCAAGCGAAAGCTTACCGATCGTTTTGGTGCTCCTGCGGAGATTCGAACTCCGGACACCTTGATTAAAAGTCAAGTGCTCTACCGTCTGAGCTACAGGGGCGTGTGATTTTCACCCGTATATCATACCACATCTTGCCCCGTTTGTCAACAGGTTTAGAAGAACTTTTTTCTATTTATTTCTCCCGCAAACGCTCCGCAAGAAGCCGCACGTGCTCGGGCAAAAGCCCCGGCAACGCGGCCTCCTCGTCCTCACTTTCCCGCACCGCATTCCGCATCATCCGCACGATCAGGCGATCAAGCCCGCGGTGGCGCGAGACCTCAAGCGAGCCGCCAAAGTAAAGGCAATCCTTAGCGCTTTTGAGGATATCGGCGGAAAAGGACATTTCGGCATAGTTTTCAAACTGCTCCGCCACGGCACAGCAAAGAAACAGCGTATGCGGCACGGCGGCAAGCGCCTTACCGCAAAGAGACTGGTATCTTCTTACCGCGCGGTGCAGTCTGCCCATGCGAACAGAGCCGCCAAGCACCACATAATCAAAGTCCCGTGGGTCGGGGGTGGTTTTTTCAAGATCCGCCAGCGTGACCTCGTGGGCGGGGAGCAGGTCGGCGAGCAGCTCTGCCATTTCACGGGAAGAGCCCGTTTTTGTTCCGTATGCGATGAGCAATTTCATATTCCGTCACCTCACTATCCGTTATCTCTATTGTAACATATTTTTTCTCTTTTGTGGTGAAAATAAAAAAGATTTACAAATCTTTTTTCTTCCCCGCCGCGATTGACAAAGCCCCCGCAAAACTGTATAATAAATATAAGATGCATCCCACAAGGAGGAGCGCGATGAACGAAACAGAAAAGAGGATCCGTGAGCTGAGAAAAACGCTCAGCTACCACGCGAAGCGCTATTATGTAGACGACGATCCCGAAATCTCGGATTTTGAATATGACCGTCTTTACGCCGAGCTTTTGCGCTTGGAGGAGGAAAACCCCGACTATTTTGACCCCGCCTCCCCCACCCAACGCGTGGGTGGCACGCCGCTTGACAAGTTCCAAAAGGTGACCCACTCGGTGGGCATGAACTCGCTCTCCGATGTCTTTTCCTTTGAGGAGCTTACCGATTTTCTTGACCGCGTGGGCACGTCGCTCCCCTCTCCCGTTTACTCGGTAGAGCCGAAGATCGACGGCCTTTCGGTGGCGCTGACCTACCAAAACGGCATTCTGGTAACGGGTGCCACCCGTGGCGACGGCCGCGTGGGCGAGGATGTGACACAGAACATCAAAACCATTTACAGCATTCCCCTCTCGCTCCCCGGGCCCCTCTCCTTCACCCTGCGCGGTTAGGTCTATATGCCCCGTGCCGTTTTTTACCGCATCAACGAGCAGCGCGAGGCGGCAGGACTTTCCCTGATGGCCAATCCCCGCAACGCGGCCGCAGGCTCCCTGCGCCAGCTTGACCCCAAAATTGCCGCTGAGCGAAAGCTCGACATCTTTATTTTCAATCTGCAGGAGGGGTCGCTTTACCTTGATGGGCGCGCGACGCTCTCCCACACCGAGACTCTGGAGCGCCTTGCGGAGCTTGGCTTTACCGTCCTGCCCAATCGGAAGCGGGCGGCGGGGGCCAAGGAGATCATTGCCCATATTGAGGCGCTCGGCGCGCTGCGCGACGAGCTTGCCTTTGATATTGACGGCGTGGTCGTGAAGATCGATACCCTTGCCGACCGCGAGATGCTGGGCGAGGGCACCAACACCCCTAAATGGGCGGTGGCCTACAAATTTCCGCCCGAGCAGAAGCAAACCAAGCTTCTGGACATTGAGATTGCCGTGGGGCGCACGGGTGTGCTGACCCCCACCGCCATTCTCTCCCCCGTGCGCCTGGCGGGCACCACCGTGTCGCGCGCCACGTTGCACAATGAGGATTTTATCTTAGAAAAGGACATTCACATCGGTGACACGGTGACCGTGCAAAAGGCGGGCGACATCATCCCCGAGGTGGTGGCCGCTCATCACGAGCTGCGCCACGGCGATGAAACGCCCTTTCATATGCCAAAGGTCTGCCCCTCGTGCGGTGAGCCCGTGATGCGCGACTCCGATGAGGCCGCCGTACGCTGCACCAACAGCGCCTGCCCCGCGCAGCTCTCCCGTGGGATCGAGCATTTCGCCTCGAAAAACGCCATGGATATTGAGGGACTGGGCCCCCAGATCGTGGAGCTTTTGCTCGGTGAGCATCTGATCTCTGACGTGGCAGATCTTTATTCCCTTAAAGCCGAGCAGCTCTCCCCGCTTGAGCGAATGGGCGAGCGATCCGCCGCCAACCTCATCGCGGCCATCGAGCACTCCAAGAGCGCGGGGCTTGAGCGACTGATCTTTGCCCTTGGCATTCGCAGCATCGGGCAGGTGGCCGCCGCCGCGCTGGCCGCGCGCTACCGTACGCTGGAGGCCTGCTTTGCGGCTACCCGCGAGGAGCTGGTTGCCATTGAGGACTTTGGCGAGATCACCGCGGATTATGTGCTTGATTATTTCTCCCACCCGCAAAACATTGCACTCTGCCGAAGGCTGATCGAGGCAGGTCTCCTGACCGAGGCCACCGCCCTGCCCACGGGCGACAAGCTCGCGGGACTGACCTTTGTGCTGACGGGAACACTGGAGGATATGACCCGCGACGAGGCCGCCGCCCTGATCAAGAATGCGGGGGGCAAGGTTTCGGGCTCGGTGTCCAAAAAGACCTCCTTTGTGGTGGCAGGCGAGGAGGCGGGCTCCAAGCTCACAAAAGCGCAGTCCCTTGGCGTGCCCGTGATCGGCAAGGAGCAGCTTCTTGCCATGTTAGAGGGCGAAAGCTAATACCGTTATGCGACAAAGACCCCT
>JAZNFZ010000076.1:0-2442 GCA_045576195.1 Eubacteriales bacterium
GGGCGCGCGGTCGATCATCTTGCGGTAGCAGACCGTATATTCCTTGGCCTTGTCCAGCACGGACATGGGCAGAAGCACGCGGTGCATGTTGGAGCGCGAACGCAAAACGCCGTTGCAATGGTCGTAGTAGGTGTGCTCGCCCACCTTGACCCACACGATCACCTCGGCGTCAAAGGGCATGAAAATATGGTATTGGTCGCCAACCGCAAACACGGTGGGCATGGTCAGCATGTATTCGGGAAGGGAAATGTTTGCCATGTGAAACCGCCTTTCTTCGATTCTCTTTGGATTATAGTATAACACAAAGCAAAGAATTTTTCAATACAAAATCCGGCAACGTAAAAAAGCCGACGCGAAGGGACACCTACCATAAAGCAGGTTTTACCTCCCGAAAAAGAAAAAAGGGGTACGGACGATTTGTTCGTACTCCTTTTCACACGCCTTGCCCTGCAAGGTATAGTGTGTTACACTTATAAAAGCGTATTGTCGGGCGGTAAATATAAATGAAATGTTTTGCTATCGCAAAACGTGAAATAATATGCTGTCGCATATTGTGAAATATCTCGCCTTGCTCGATGTGAAATGAAATTTGCCCACGTTCGCGGAGCGAACATTTCACATTTGCGAAGCAAATATTTCACCGCGAAGCGATTTCACTTGCCCGAAAGGGCAAATTTCGTTGGCGCACCTGCTTTATCGCAGGTGCGCCAGGGGTGCCCTTTTGTTTGGCTGGGATGGCAGGATTCGAACCTACGAATACCAGAGTCAAAGTCTGGTGCCTTACCGCTTGGCGACATCCCAATATTTTCAACTCCTATATTGTATCACAAAGCCCCCCCACTGTCAAGAGAAAAAATAAAAGCAATTTCATTTTTTTAAGCAAGCCCCCGCCCTGGGGGGCGGGGGCTTGCTTTTTAAAACAGCAGGGTACAGATGAAATAGATCACGCCGTAAATCGCTCCCGCCGCCGTGCCGTAGAGCAGCACGGGGCCCGCCACGGTAAAGATCTTGGCGCCCACGCCCAGCACCAGCCCCTCTGATTTGCTGTCAATGGCGGAGGAGGCTACCGCGTTGGCAAAGCCCGTGATCGGCACCAGCGTGCCGCCCCCCGCAAACTTGGCGATCTTATCAAACACGCCGATGGCCGTGAGCAGCACCGCGAGAAAAATGAGGATCACCGCCGTCACGGTGCCGCTGTTCTCCCGCGTCATACCGCAGGCTTTTGTAAAGATCTGATTGAGCCCCTCGGCAAACAGGCAAATGCCGCCACCCACCAAAAACGCGCGCAGGCAATCCTTGATCAGCGGCGAGCGGGGCGCGCGGGCCTTTACATACCGCGCATAGGTCTTGCTATCCATATTCATAGCCATTCTCCCCTTCCGTTTTTTACTTATTTTACGGCAAAAAAGTTTTTTCATACAAAATTCTTTACATTTTTGGAATTTTGCGCTATACTATAAGTAGATCATCCGCGAAAGGAGAGGGATCATGTCCAATTTCAACCGTTTTTGTGCCCGCGCACGCAACACCGTCAAGCGGCTTTCCGACAAAGCCGAGGAGCTGGTGGACTCCACCGCCATTGCCTTTAAGAAAAAGGCATTGCAGATCCGCATCGACGAGCAATATGAAAAGCTGGGTGAGCTGGTCTACCGTGACCTGCACACCGAGGACGATCTGGAGGATGAAAAGCTGCAGGTCATTGCCGTCATCGACGGACTGTTTGACGAGCTGGAGGAGTTGAATCGGGATGAGGAGAGCGAGCCTGCCGAGGAGGCCGCCCCTGCCGATACACCCGCCGAGGACGCCGAGCAGTGAGGCAAACCGAAAAGAGGAGGAGAACAAGAGTTCTCCTCCCCTTTTTTACACGGTGGCCATTGTGGCCAGCTTTTGCCTTGCCTGCTGCACCTTCCCGTCCTCTGCCTTGGTAACGGGATAGTAGCCGCGGCTGTTCATCTCCTCAAACAAGCTGTGCTGCATCTGCTGGGTATCCGAAAGGATCCCCGTCAGCAGCTGCACCACCTCAGGTGTGGCGCTCTCCAGCAGCATCGCAAGATAGGTGGTGGCCAGGTGCTTCTCCGAGCAGAGCAGGTCGGTCATCTGCTCCTTTTCGCCCCAGCACGCGCTTTTTGATTGCTCCATGTTCATTTCCTCCTTACTTTAAGCCTGTGCAAAGCTCCTCCATATGGTGACAGTGACTTTGCTCCATTTTGCGGTATAAGTCCTTCAGCGCCGCATCGCCCGTGCTTTCCGCCAAACACCGACACTTGGCCGCCAGCACCTGCTCGGCGCTCGACAGATCCTCGATGGCGGTCAGCTCCTTGCTTGTGATCTGTGCCATTGCTTCACCTCCTTTTTCGGTACAGTTCAATTCTTCCCCAAAAAAGGCACACTTATACAGCAGAGGAAAATGTATGCGAGCAAAAATAATCCACCCGCATAGCG
>JAZNFZ010000077.1:0-14035 GCA_045576195.1 Eubacteriales bacterium
TCCTTAGCGCCCCTTTTTCCCGCCACCGGCGGCGGTCGCGCCCGTCCCCCCCGCGCCGAGAAACCCGGCGCGCGGTCCGGGCCCGAGGACCCGAGCCCCGCCAAAAAAAGAGGCGCCCGCAGGCGCCTCTTTTTTGGCGGAGAAGGAGAGACTCGAACTCTCGCGCCGGGTTTAAACCGACCTACGCCCTTAGCAGGGGCGCCTCGTCACCAACTTGAGTACTTCTCCATACCAATTTATGTAGGGGTTTATTCCCATTTTTCAGCTTTCTTTGAAAACTGCCCTCTTATTATAGCCCAACTTCACCTCTTTGTCAAGGGCTTTTGAGAAAATCGCAAAAAGAATTAAAAGAAAAAGGGGTTGGCGCAAAACTTTTACGTCAACCCTTCCTTCATACGGCCAAACGCCTCGCGGCACTCGCCTGGTGTGTAGCCCTGCCGCACCAGCATTGCCACCGTGCGGCGTGCCGTCTCGGCATCGGTTGGAGCAGCAATACGCTTGCGGGCGATCAGTTTTTCGCACCGTTCTATGGCGTTTTCCTCTGCCAGGCATTCCCTTGCCGCCTCTATGGCCTCTTTCCCATAGCCCTTGGCCGCAAGATCCATCAAAATGCGGCGATCGCCCCATAGCTTTTGCAAGTCTTTTTTCACCTCTGCAAGAGCGCCGCTCACCTCATCCAGATAACCCCTTGCCGCAAGCTCTGCCACGGCGGCCTCTGCCACATCGCGGCGCACGCCGCGCCGTCGCAGCTTGTCCGCCAAATGCTGCTGCGATGCGCCGCAAGCACCAAGGGAGCGCAGTGCCATATCGGTGGCGGCAGAGATCTCTGCCTCCTCTGCCAGGTGCAAATATTCCTCCTCCGTGATCTCGCCCACCCGCGGCATCCGCGCAAGGCGCGCCACAAAAACAGTCAATTTCTCGCACCGTTTGCCGTCCTCTTGATGGCTCTCCACCTCAATGTGAAGGCGCGCGCCGTTCTCCGACGCGCGCATCCTCACAATGCGCGGGTTCTCACACCTCTTCATTGTCATCCATCTTCAGGGCGCGCAGATCAAAATCGTCGTCCTCGTCGTCCTCCATATCGAAGGGCTCCTCGTTTGTCGCCAGCTTATCCGACTCCGCGCGGATCTTTGCCTCGATCTCGTCAAACAGCGCCGCATCGGTCTCCAGCATCTTGCGGATGTTATCCTTGCCCTGTCCCAGACGCTCGCCGTTGTAGGAGAACCAGGAGCCGCTCTTCTGGATCACGTCCAGCGCAAGGCCAATGTCCACAAGCTCACCCGCGCGGGAAATGCCCTTGCCGTAGAGAATATCAAACTCCGCCACACGGAAGGGGGGCGCCACCTTGTTCTTCACGATCTTGCACTTGACGTGGTTGCCGTAAATGTCGTTGCCGTTCTTCAGCTGCTCGGTCTTTCGCACATCAATGCGGACCGAGGCATAGAACTTCAGCGCGCGGCCGCCCGTGGTGGTTTCGGGGTTGCCGTACATCACACCCACCTTTTCGCGCAGCTGATTGATAAAAATGACCACTGCGTTGCTCTTGGAGATCACGGCAGAGAGCTTACGCATGGCCTGGGACATCAGTCTTGCCTGCACGCCCACCTGCGACTGTCCCATATCGCCCTCGATCTCCTGTCTCGGCACCAGCGCCGCCACCGAGTCGATGACCACAACATCCACCGCGCCCGAGCGCACCAGCGCCTCGGTGATATCCAGCGCATCCTCGCCGCAATCGGGTTGGGAGACCAGCAAATTGTTGATATCCACGCCCAGCGCCTTGGCATAAACGGGGTCGAGCGCGTGCTCCGCGTCGATAAAGGCGGCCTGGCCACCCGTTTTCTGCACCTCCGCCACGATATGGAGGGCAACCGTGGTCTTACCGGAGGATTCGGGGCCAAAAATTTCGATGATTCGGCCGCGGGGCACGCCGCCAATGCCCAGCGCCATGTCAAGAGAGAGCGAGCCCGTATGCACGGCCTGCACCTCCATATGTGTATTTTCACCCAGCTTCATGATCGTGCCCGCGCCGTAATCGCGCTCCAGTTGCTTGATGGCGGTTTCCAGCGCGCGCTTGCGCTCGCTTGCATCCGCGCCTGCGAGAGATACTGCCTGCTTTTTGGTAGAGGTTGCTTTGGTTGCCATAGTGCAATTCCTTTCGACAAATAAATTTAAGCTTCTGGGATCATTATACACCGCTTTTTCCCGCTTGTCAATACTTTTTCACATATTTCTTTCCAAAAACGGAAAAATATTTTTATGCATCGTTTTTATAGTACTTTTATTTTTCCCATTTAGAACTTTTTGGCGGGTGATACGGCCTGCAAAACACCTTTTTAAAAAAGCCTTTACAAAATCCCCGATTTCGGGTATACTATAATAAAATGAAGTTTTTGGAAAAGGTGGTTTTATGAATTTAGAAGAAAAAACACTTGACTCCGAGCTCTTGTTTGACGGTCACGTTGTCCATCTGTACAAGGACAAGATCGCCCTCCCCAACGGGGCTATGGCAACAAGAGAGTACATCAAGCACATCGGCGCGGTCTGTGTGGTCGCACTGACCGACGAGGGCGAGGTGCTGCTTGAACGGCAATATCGCTACCCCTTCCACAAGGTCATCGTTGAAATTCCCGCAGGGAAGCTCGACCGCCCCGATGAGGATCCGCGCGAGGCCGCCATACGCGAGCTGCGCGAGGAAACGGGCGCGACCGCAAGAGAGATGATCGACCTCGGCGAATTTTACGGCTCCCCCGCCATTCTGGGCGAGCGCCTGCGCATTTTCCTGGCCAGAGGACTTTCCTTTGGTGAACGCAAGCCCGATGACGACGAATTTCTTGACGTCTTCCGCCTGCCGCTTGACACACTGGTGGAGCAGATCCTTGCGGGCGAGATCCCCGACGGAAAGACCCAGGCCGCCGTGCTTCGCGTGGCCGCAATGCTAAAAAAGGAGAACTGATATGAAACTGAACTACAAGCGTATCATTTTTGTCGGCTTTGCCTTCTTTCTCATCTCTGCCTTCTGGCAGGCCTACGACACCATCGTTCCCAAGATCCTCACCGACAAATTCGGCATCTCGCACACCTGGTCGGGCGCCATTATGGCACTGGATAACATCTTTGCGCTGGTGCTGCTGCCGATCTTCGGCGCGCTCTCCGACAAGGTGAACTCCAAGCACGGCAAGCGCACCCCCTTCATCGTCATCGGCACGATCATTGCCGCCGTGCTGCTTGTCTCGCTTTCCCTGCCCGACAACGCGCAGCTTGGCAGCATCAAGGCCGTCAGCGCCACCGAGGGCGAGGCCTACGAGGAGGCGCTGGAGGTGCTTTACGATTTCAACCCCGAGATCAACGAAAGCGACGCGCTTGACGCGAAGAAAAAGCCCCTGCAGGAGATTTTCCCCGACCGCGAGACCTTCACCTCGATCCCCGTGACCGTGGAGCAGGACGGCAAAACCGTGACCAATGCGGATTACACCAACTTTGTGGTACCCGCAAGGCAGGCCTATGCCGCGAGAAAAACCGCAGAAAACACCGCACCGCTCATCATCTTTATGGTGATGCTCTTCTTCACACTGGTGGCTATGGGCACCTTCCGCTCCCCCGCCGTGGCGCTGATGCCCGATGTCACCATCAAGCCCCTGCGCTCCAAGGCCAATGCCGTGATCAACCTGATGGGCACGGCAGGCGGCATTCTGGTACTGCTGCTCGGCATTTTGTTTGGCACGGGCAAGGTCAAAAACGCGCTGATGAGCTACACCACCTTCTTTGCCATTGTGGCAGGCGTGATGCTGGTGGCGCTCGCGATCCTTTTGTGGAAGGTCCGCGAGGTCAAGTGGGCCGCCGAAATGCAAGAGGAAAGCGCACGTCTTGGCCTGGATCAACCCGAGGAAAGCGAGGGCGAGGCAGCCCCCACCCGCGCACTTTCCCGTGGGGAAAGGATCTCGCTTGTTCTGATCCTTGCCTCGGTCGTATTCTGGTTTATGGGCTACAACGCCGTGACCAGCAAGTACTCGGTCTACGCCAGCAATGTGCTGAATGTGGACTATAACACCACACTGCTCATCGCGCAGGGTGCCGCCATTGCGGCTTATCTGCCCGTCGGTATGCTCTCCTCCAAGCTCGGCAGAAAGAAGATGATCCTTGGCGGCGTTGTCATCCTTTGCGCCTCCTTCTTCGGAGCCTCCTTCCTCTCGGCGGGCAGCCCCGATCTTGTCAAGAAGATCCTGATGCCCACCCTGTTCGCCACCGCAGGCATTGGCTGGGCCACCATCAATGTCAACTCCTACCCCATGGTGGTGGAGCTCTCCCGTGGCGGCAACGTGGGCAAATACACAGGCATCTACTACACCGCCAGCATGTCCGCGCAGGTCATCACCCCCGTGCTGTCGGGCGTTTTCCTGGATATGAATATGAGAACGCTTTTCCCCTACGCCACCGTTTTCGTGGCGCTTGCCTTCCTCACTATGTTCTTCGTCCGTCACGGCGACTCCAGACCCGATGCAAAGCAGGTAGCACTGGATGCCGCGGGAGGTGACGACTGATGCCGGGTGAATACACCGCGTTATTGATCGTTTTCGCTACCGTTATCGGTCTTTTTCTCATTTGGCTCTTTCTGATCGCGCCCCGCCCCCGCAAAAAGGCGGTAGCGCCCTTCTGCCGCTCCTATGCCCACCGCGGGCTCTGGGGCGACGGTATTCCCGAAAACTCGCTTGCGGCCTTTGCCAAAGCCGCCGAGCAGGGCTTTGCCATTGAGCTTGACGTACAGCTCTCCTGTGACGGTGAGGTCTTTGTCTTTCACGATTACACCCTTTCGCGCATGTGCGGCAGAGAGGAAACGCTTTCCTCCCTCCCCGCCGCCACCCTGAAGGAGATCACGCTCAAAAACACCGACGAGAGGATCCCCACCTTCCGCGAGGTGCTTGATTTAGTGGCAGGACGGGTGCCGTTATTGGTGGAGCTCAAGGGGGAGAGCACCAACACTGCCCTCTGCCCCGCCGTGGCCGCGCTGCTTGACGCTTACGAGGGCACGTACTGTGTGGAATCCTTTAACCCGATGCTGCTTCGCTGGTTCAAGAAGAACCGCCCCCGCGTGGTACGCGGATTTTTGATGACCCACCTGATCAAGGAGAAGAAAAAGGGCTCCCCCGCGCTGAATTTCGCCCTTTCCGCACTCCTTCTCAACTGCCTTTGCCGCCCCGCCTTTCTCGCGTGGGATCAAAAATACCCCCGTATGCTGGCACGGCGCACCTGCACGGGATTGCTCGGTGCCGCGTCCTTCGTCTTTACCGTTCACAGCGAGACGGACTGCAAAGACTTCCTTGGCAGAGACATCTATCCCATTTTCGACGGATTTACCCCCTCGTCTGAGCTGAAATGACCCAAAACGGTATTAAAAAAGCAGGACCTTGAAAAGTCCTGCTTTTTTCTTTACATTTCGGTGTGCGCGCGATTGGGAACGGGAGGATCGGGCACCTCTCTCGTGGGGATATAGGGTGCTTTTTTCATATCATCCTGCTCCTTTTCGGGAATTCGCTTTATATCGCCCTGCAGATCGGGCTGCCATTTCTTCTTTTCCTGCATGTTCATCACCTCACCCCTATTTTGCCCTAAGAGCGCACGCTCTATTCACAAAGGTAGGCCGCCTCGCCCGCAAGGGCAAACAGACGGCGGTATAGGGGCAGCGCCGCGCCGTCGCTTGCCGTAAGGCGCACCCTACCTCGCACCGCAGTCTGCCGCAGCAGCCCCCCTACCGCCAGGCGCCGCCCAAGCTCGGCTGCGGTGCCCTCGGCACCGTCAAAGATCGGCACATCCCCCACGACACGCGAAAGCGCTCCCTTAGCAAAGGGGAAATGGGTGCAGCCCAGCACAATGGCATCAAATTGCCCCATAAACGGTGCGAGCAACTCGCGAAAATACTCCTCGCATTGAGGACTGTCGAAGAGCCCCCGCTCCACAAGCCTGACAAGCCCCGTGGCGGCTACCGCCCGCACCGCGGTGGCGGGAGCTCTTTCGCAAAGCGCGCAAAAGCGTGGCTCGCGCAATGTCGCCTCGGTGCAAAGCACCAGCACACCTCGCCCGCCTGCGGCGGCAAGAGCGGGCAGGAGGGCAGGCTCCATCCCCACGATCACCCGATGAGGATGCGCCGCGCGGATCGCCTCCACCGCCACGGCGGTGGCGGTATTGCAGGCCAGCACCAGCGCCTTGCTCTCGCCAAGCAAACGCGCGGCGTGCGCCGTCACGAGGGAAAGGATCTCGGCGTGCGACCGCTCCCCATAGGGCGCGTGAGCGGAATCGGCAAAATAAAGCAGATCCTCATATGGCAGCTTTTTTTGGATCCTCCCCAGCACGTCAATGCCCCCGGCACCGGAATCAAGCACGGCGACGGGGGCATTTAACCATTCCTTTGTTCCTACACCTTCCAAAAAGCAGGGCATACCGCGCACCTCCTTCTTATGGTCGGTTTTCACACCGTTACGGCACTAACAACGAAGGCAATAGCCTACCCCGCGCACCGCAGCGATGCGAACAACACCGTCATAAGAAAGTTTACGCCGCAATCGGCAAAGATAGACCTGCAGCAGATTAGAGGAGGCATCCGCCGACAGCAGGGCCTGCAGCTCCACCGTTGTCACCACCTCGCCGCGCCTTGCATACAGCAAAGAAAACAGCCTTTCCTCATAGCCGCCAACCGCAATGCACCTGCCGTCAATCAGGATCGTTCCCTTTTTATATTGCAGCTCGGCTCGGGGCGGCAGCGCCCGCAGGGCGCGAAACAGAGTATCCTGCAGCTCCGAGGCAAAAAAGGGCAAGGAGAGCCGCGCAAAAAGCGGCTTTGGTTCATTATTTTCTTGCACCGTTTTGGCACTAAATCCAATCACGCATCGGTCAAGCGGAGGCTCCTCGGCCGCAGGATGGTCCAGGTCCAGCAGCAGGATCTCTGCCGCGGCCGCCTCCACCACCGAAAAGCCGCATTGTCGCACCGCAAGGGTCAGCATACGGGAAAGCACCGCATCGGCAGAAAGCACCGCAACCATACTCACTCCTCCCGCAACGCCTGCATGGCGCAGCACATTTCCTCAAGGGTGGTCGCGCGCATCACCGCGTCCCGCACCCCCGCTGCACCGCGAAAGCCCTTGCAGTACCAGGCCATATGCTTTCTCGCCTCCGAAAGTCCCACGCGGGGTCCTTTGCGCGCCACCATATCGGCGGCGTGGGAGAGCGCCACCTCCACGCGCTCTGCGGCGGTGGGAGCAGCAACGGTCTCTCCCGCAAGCATCGCGCGGATCTCACGGAACAAAAAGGGATTGCCCAGCGCGCCACGCGCCACCATCAGGCCGTCGCAGCCCGTTTCAGAAAGCATACGGCGCGCATCGTCGGCCGAAAACAGATCGCCGTTTCCCACCACGGGGACCTTCACCGCGGCCTTGACCGCCGCGATCACCCCGTTGTCACTCCCGGGAGCATAAAACTGCTGCCGTGTGCGCCCGTGTACGGTGATGAGGTCGGCGCCCGCCGCCTCCATCGCCTTGGCAAATTCCACGGCATTGCGGTGGGCATCGTCCCACCCCGCACGGATCTTTACGGTCACGGGCAGCGTCACCGCATCCTTCACCGCCCGCACAATGGCGGCGGCGCGCGCCACATCCTTCATCAGGGCGCCTCCCTCGCCGTTTGAAACCACCTTGCTCACGGGGCAGCCCATATTGATGTCAATGGCCGCAGGGGCAAGCGCCCTCTCATTGCCGCGATACGCCCCCGTCTCGATCAGCCGCGCCGCCTCTGCCATAACATCAGGCTCACTGCCAAAAAGCTGCACCGCCATAGGCGCCTGCTCAGGGGTAATATCACAAAGCGGCGCGGTCCGCAGAGGGGCAGAACGCCTTCCCTGCTGCTCATAGCAAAGCGCCTTTGCAGAAACCATTTCACTCACGGCATATTCCGCCCCCATCGAGCGGCAAAGTGCACGAAAGGAGGCATCTGCCACCCCCGCCATCGGGGCAAGGAGCAATCCGTGTGCGAGACAAAGCTCGCCAATTCTCAGCAGCGGCATTATCCGTTATAAAGGCGCGCCATACGGCAGGCCTCGGCATGGGCGCGCTGGCAAAGCTCGGGGGAAAAGCCAGTCTTCACACCGGGATCATCGATCTCCGTTACCTGCATCACGCGCTTACGCCCCGTAACGGTATAAAAAACAGTCAGCGCCGCCACATAACTGCCAAAGGGCGTGGCGTGGTTGCCATCCTCATGGTAAAGAAGCTCTGCGGGCTCGGTGAGAAGCAACCTTGCGAAGACCTCGCCCGCAGGGGCAAACAGGCAGCCGTTGGCACGGCAAAAGGCGTGATAGGCCTCTGTCATCGGGCGTTGCAGCTGGCGCTGCTCGCGCCCCGCCCAGGGCATATACAAAAAGAATCGGCTGCCCACAGCATCGGCCATCTGCTTCAGGGCCGCCGCCCCCTCAGCGAAGCCGTCCGCATCAAAGCCGCTGGCGCGATCCTGGGCGATCACCATATCGTAGTCGCCGCAACGAATATTAAAGCTCACGTCACGGTCCGCGACGTGATATTTCAGGTCCTTGCCCCCCGCCGTCAGCATGGTGATGTGGGGCCGTTCTCTCGCCAACTCCAGCAGATGCCAAAGAATTTTGGGCATATCGTTATAGTAGGTGTGGCTATTGCCGATCATCAGCAGCTTCATGGTCACCGCCTCCTCTGTCATTTCTTCCTCCTCTATCATACCATATTTTCCGAAAGCGTGTCAAGAGCGAGGACGATCAAATTCGCGGTTATTTGCAACAGCATTTCATCGCAAAAAATCCCCCACTCCCGAAAAAAAGACCCCATTACGGCATTTTTCCGTGTTTTTCAGGGAGGCAAGGTCGTTTTTGGACGAGCGATTGGGACTTGACCGCTCCCCGCTCCTGTGGTAAAGTGAAACAACCAAACAAAAAGGAGGAGAAAAAATGAAGATCGCAAAAATTCTGATCTGCCTTGGTCTGCTGCTTGCCATCATCTGCACCTCGGTGGCAATGGCAAGGGCGAGCGAGGCACCAAGCACCGAGGAGATGCCCTCACAGCCCCAGGAATCCCCCGACGGCACCGACCAAAAAACCGAAGAAACCGACACCGTTCCCCCGCAAATCGGCTCTACCGTAGTCAGCAAGACCTACAGCGAGGGGCTCCGCTTCCGCAGTAACGGCGACGGTACCTGCGCCGTGGCGGGTGTGGGAAGCTGCACCGATGCCTGCATCATCATCCCCCCGCAAAGCCCCGCGGGCGACACCGTCACCGAGATCCTGCCCTTCGCCTTCCGCGATAGTGTTCTTGGGGCAATGGAGATCCCCTCCACTGTCACTACCCTCTCCGCAGCCTCGTTTTCGGGCTGTACCGAGCTCTCCTACATCCGCGTAGCCGCAGGCAGCACCGCCCTCAAGGAGCATAACGGGGTGCTTTACTCGGCAGACGGTAGTACTCTCATCTACTGCCCCGCCCGTCGCAGTGCGGGCGAGCTGAAGCTCTCTCCCTCGCTGCGGCGCATCACGGCGGGTGCCTTTGCGGAATGCACCACGCTGACCACCGTGCTGTTTGTGGGCACCACGTCAGAGTGGCATAGCATCATTGTGGGCGATGACAACGAGCCCCTTTACTCCGCAGGCTTCCGCTTCTCGGCGGCGGCATAAAACAAAGGACGGACGGTGTATCTCACACCGTCCGTCTTTCTTTTACGGTTTCCAGAGGACGACCTCGCCCGCCGCCCTTGTCGCGGCAAGGTCGATCAAACGCTGATTTTCCGAGCCTCGGAACAACAGCGAAATGTTGCGCCGCTCCTCCTCATACTTCCCGTCCACCAGCACATCGATGAGGGAAAGCATCTCCTCGGTGCATTCGCACCGCGCGCGGCAGCCGTCGCGGAAAAGCTCCTCCCACACAAAGCCCGTGTAGCACCAAACCGTTTTTTGCGGATAGGTCTCGCGCACCCGCCGCAAAAAGCCGATCAGCCCGCGCTGATTTTCTGCCTCAAACGGCTCGCCGCCGAGCAGCGAGAGCCCCTCGATATACTCCGGGGCAAGCAGCGAGAGCAGCTCCTCCTCCACCGCAGGCGTAAAGGGCTCGCCGTAGGAGAAATCCCACGCTTCCTCGTTAAAGCACCCCTTGCAGTGGTGCGCGCATCCCGAAACAAAGAGCGACACGCGCACCCCGGGGCCATTGGCAATATCCCGTTTTTTGATGGTTGCGTAATTCATTACAGATGGAGCACCCTTTCGCGGATCTCCTGGGTACGGCCCTGATTCCAGTACTGCGAGCCGATGTAGCCGCAGGTACGGCGCGCCACATTCATTCTGTTCTGATCGCGGTTATGGCAGTTGGGGCATTCCCACACCAGCTTGCCGTCATCCTCCACGATCTGGATCTCGCCGTCAAAGCCGCACACCTGGCAATAGTCGCTCTTGGTGTTGAGCTCGGCGTACATAATGTTGTCGTAAATAAACTGCATCACCTTCAGCACAGCCTTGATGTTGTGCTGCATATTGGGCACCTCCACGTAGCTGATGGCGCCGCCGGGAGAAAGCTCCTGGAACTTCGACTCAAACGCCAGCTTGTCAAAGGCATCGATCTCCTCGGAAACGTGGACGTGATAGGAGTTGGTGATATAGCTCTTATCGGTCACGCCGGGGATCTTACCGAAGCGCTTTTGCAGGCACTTGGCAAACTTATAGGTGGTGGACTCAAGAGGCGTGCCGTAGAGCGAATAGTGAATGTTCTCCGCATCGCGCCACTTCTTGCAGGCATCGTTCAGCTTCTGCATCACGCGCAGACCAAAGGCCTCGCCCTCGGGCTCGGTCAGTTTCTTGCCGAGCACGGCATAAACGCACTCCCAAAGACCCGCATAGCCGAGAGAAATGGTGGAATAACCGCCGTGCAAGAGCTTGGTGATCGGCTCGCCCTTCTTGAGTCTTGCCAGCGCGCCGTACTGCCACAGGATCGGAGCCGCATCGGAGAGAGTCCCCTCCAGGCGCTCGTGGCGGCACTTGAGCGCACGGTGGCAAAGCTCAAGGCGCTCCTCCAGCACCTCCCAGAATTTATCCTCGCTGCGACCGTCCTTGCAGGCGGTGCAGGCAACATCGACCAGGTTGATGGTAACCACGCCCTGGTTGAAGCGGCCGTAGTACTTGGCCTTGCCGTTCTCGTCCACCCAAGGGGTAAGGAAGGAGCGGCAGCCCATGCAGGTGTAGCACTGTCCGTCGCCGTTGGCATCCACCTTCAGCTTCTTCATCACCTTTTCGGAGATATAGTCGGGCACCATGCGCTTGGCGGTGCACTTGGCAGCAAGCTCGGTCAGGTCAAAGTAGGGAGAGCCCTCGTGCACGTTGTCCTCCTCCAAGACGTAGATAAGCTTGGGGAAGGCAGGGGTCACATACACGCCCGCCTCGTTCTTCACGCCCTGGCAGCGCTGCTCCAGCACCTCGCGGATGATGAGCGCCAGATCCTTCTTCAGCCGCTCATCCTTTGCCTCGCCAAGGTACATATAAACCGTCACGAAGGGGGCCTGTCCGTTGGTGGTAAGCAGGGTGACCACCTGATACTGAATGGTCTGCACGCCGCGGCGGATCTCCTGCAGCAGTCTCTTTTCCACGATCTCGGAGATCTTCTCCTCACCGGGGGCCGTTCCAAGCTCGGCAAGCTCAGCCTCTACCTCGCGGCGGATCTTCTCACGGGAGATCTGCACAAAGGGAGCCAGGTGCGTCAGAGAAATGCTCTGGCCGCCGTACTGGTTGGAGGCCACCTGCGCGATGATCTGGGTGGCAATGTTGCAGGCGGTGGAAAAGCTGTGAGGCTTTTCGATCAGCGTGCCGCTGATCACGGTGCCGTTCTGCAGCATATCCTCCAGGTTAACGAGGTCACAGTTGTGCATGTGCTGTGCAAAATAATCGGCATCGTGGAAGTGGATAATGCCCTCCTCGTGTGCCTTGACGATCTCCTCGGGCAGCAGCACACGGCGCGTCAGGTCCTTGGAGACCTCACCTGCCATATAGTCACGCTGCACGCTGTTGACCGTGGGGTTCTTGTTGGCATTCTCCTGCTTGACCTCCTCATTGTTGCACTCAATGAGGGAAAGGATATGCTCGTCGGTGGTGTTGGATTGGCGCGCAAGGTTACGGGTAAAGCGGTAACGAATGTAGCGCTTTGCCGTTTCGGGCGCGTTCTGCTGAATGATCAGCGTCTCCACCAGCTCCTGGATCTCCTCCACGGAGAGGGCACGGCCGATCTCATTGCAGTAATCCTCGATCACAAAGGAGATGTAGTCGATCTGCCGCTCGGTCAGCTCGGGTCTGCCCTCTCCACTCTCATTTGCCTTACGGATCGCGTTGCAGATCTTAGACCGCTCAAAGGTTTCCTCCGCGCCGTTTCTCTTGATAATCTTCATGAAATCCGTCCTCCTCGGGGCAGCGAAACGCCCCCATATTTAGTCGACAAAAAAAGATGACACACAATATATTGTGTCTGCATCCATAAGTATACCACAATCCTCTCCAAATGTAAAGCACCTTGAGAGAGGGAATATTCACCAAATTTTTCGTTCACAATTTGTTGTTTTTTTCCTCTTTTGCAAACCCTGGTGAAAAAGCCATACTTTTTTGTGAAAAACCGTTGCAAAACGCGCGCGGCAATACTATAATGAAGATAATATTTCCAAAAAAGGAGCGCATTATGAAAAAGTCCATACGGATCACCGTCATTGCGCTTGCCGTGGCGCTTGGCGTGATGGCGTTCGGTTACTGTGACAGCATCGCAAGTATTCACCTTCCCCAAAATCTCAAAACCGTTGTAGGCGGCCTGCTTCTGCGTTGCCACAAGCTTGAGAGCATCGTGATTCCCGACGGTGTGACCGTGATTGAAAACGGAGCATTTTTGGACTGCGATGTGCTAAAGCAGGTTCGTATTCCCGCGAGCGTGACCAAAATCGAAGCAGAAGCGTTCTACGAGTGTTCTCTCCTTGAGCGCATCGACTTTGGCGGCAACAAGGCACAATGGGATTCCATTGTAAAAGAAAACAGATGGATGGATATCGATGCACACTATACCGTCTATTGCTCGGATGGCAACATCACAAAATAAGCAATAACCCCCGTGACGGCCTGCAATAAAGCAGGCCGTCTCGGGGGTCTTCATTTTCGGGCATCCCTGATGCTACCGATAGGGCGCGAGCACGGCAGGGGGATTTTACGCCCCCTGCCGAGGGGTGTTGGGGTCGCACATGGAATCGCACCCTGTGTCACCTCGCGAAGCCGTGTCCTGTGTCATGTCACGAACCAAATTAGCAACCCTTTTTCTCACATATTCATTTTCATCTTTTAGCATAAGATAAAGGACTTCCTTGTAATTTGGCAACTGGCGTCGAAAAAGCAGCTCTGCTATTTGCCACCTGGTGTGTGGTTGCATATGATTCCAACCATATGTAACAATTACTTGTAAATATTCCTCTGATAGGTTTTCTACCATAAAATCCAAAATATTTTCGGCCTCATTATCTAGTGCTAATACGGTCAAAATGAGATCTATCGTTTTGATTTCTTTATTTTCTTTCAAAATTTCTTTTTCAACACATTGTATCATTGCTTCGAAATTTGGATAGTCAAATTCTGGAATCAACGGGCCTGCAGAAGCGGCATATTCTTCAGCAGACAAACCACACCATATCCAAAAATTCTCTAAAAGAAGATTAAGATTCAATATAACTCACCTCCTGATCAGGGAAAAATTGGATATCCATGAATGACACAGGGGACGGTTCCCTGTGCGAAATGGATGTTGCCCTTTTCTTGTATCATACCGTCCTCCTTTTTCATTTTTCGCCGCAGCTACATTTGCCAACGCGCGACAAATTTTGCGCGGCAGGGTGCGTTGCACGGGCTCCCTTGTGTAAAGGGAGCTGGCACCGTTAGGTGACTGAGGGATTGTTTTGTGTGCTTTTTGCCTTTTACAATCCCTCCGAC
The DNA here is from genome assembly GCA_045576195.1 of Eubacteriales bacterium. GTDB lineage: Bacteria > Bacillota > Clostridia > Oscillospirales > CAG-272 > Firm-07. The sequence goes on from JAZNFZ010000077.1 coordinate 13,994, forward strand.
TTGCTTCGCAAGCCACCTCCCTTTGCACAAGGGAGGCTTGGG
>JAZNFZ010000078.1:0-5606 GCA_045576195.1 Eubacteriales bacterium
AAAAGTGGGCAGTTGCAAGGAGAATCTTCAAGGCGAAACGCGGAGCGTTTCGGTAGAGTTCAGAGTCTCCGCAGGAGCAATACCGCCCTTATGGCTCCCTCTTTTTTGGTGCTCCTGCGGGGTTATGAGAACTTTGGCGGAAGATTCTCGATGAAGTGAAAAAGTGGGCAGTTGCAAGGAGAATCTTCAAGGCGAAACGCGGAGCGTTTCGGTAGAGTTCAGAGTCTCCGCAGGAGCAATACCGCCCTTATGGCTCCCTCTTTTTTGGTGCTCCTGCGGGGTTATTTTTGGTGCTCTTGCGGAGATTTGCACCAAAAAGCAACTGCATATGTAAACAATTGATGCCTTCAAAAATCAAAAAGACCCCTGACGGGGTCTTTTTTGCGTTAAAATAGAAATGGGCATATCGCCCGCAGGTTGACAGATGGAACAAAAAATGTTATCCTATCATTGTAAGGATCGGTAATCGGTAAGGAGGAAGGGAGGACAAAAATGAGAAGAATACTTTTCTTTTTGCTGGCGCTTATGGTTTTGCTTTTGCTGCCCTCTTGCTCGGATCAAGGGGATGACGGCATCCCACCCGATCATACCGAGGAGGAGGGATTTCCCACGGAGGCGGGAGAGCCCTTTGCCGATGCGGCGGGCAGACGGATCCCCTATAAGCTGCTGGAGATCGAGGGGATCAAATGCCGCGATACTATGGTGCTTCGCAGTCGGGCGGACCTTGATCTTGCGCTGGCAGAGCAATACATCACCGCCGAGGCACACGCGGAGCTTTCGAAAAAGAACTACTATCTGTATCAGGTGGTGGTCGTCACGTTTTCTCAGGGCTCCCTCAAGTCGGGAACCGAGGGCCCCGATCTGGCTGAGGTGGTGGAGGATCCCGACGGAGATCTTGTTGCCATATTCAAAATAGGCATTCCGGAGGGGGAGGGCGTTTGGCTGGATATGATGTCCTCCACGACGGCAACCATTCTCATCAAAAAGAGCGATTTTGATCTATCCCAATGTGAGGATATTTTTCACCCTGCCAACGTCTATATCGGTGAGGCGAAGTATTCCTTGCCGAGCACCTCTGCAGAGTAAATGGAAAGGCTCCGCTGTCTTTTGGCAGCGGAGCCTTTTTTGCTTTTACAAAAGAGCGCTTCAGGATGTACCAAGCACCGCGGTCTGAAGCTCGCCAAAATCGCGGATGTAGCCGTCGGTCAGAGCCTTCATTGCCTCGGTGTCGTCCTCGCTTGAGGGGTCATACACGCCAATCACGGGCATTCCCGCCTTTTTGGCCGCGCGGTCGGCGTTGATGTTGTCGTCAAGGAAGGTGATATCCTTCACGGCGGTGCCAATGCGCTCCGCCGCCTTGCCATAGATCTCGGGATTGGTCTTTTGCAGGCCGAAATCGTCGGAGGACCACACGTTGTCAAACATTTCGTATAGCCCGAGTCGCACAAGGCAGGGGTCAAGCCACGCGTGGGGGCTTGCCGTCAGCACGTGCAGACCAAGCCCCGCCTTCTTCATTGCCTCAAGGCAGTGCCGCACCCCCGCCTTTTCGGGGATGAGGTCAAGATAGCAGGGGGTGAGCAGGCTGTAGATCTCTTCCACGATCTCGCCGTGGGGCAGATCAAGCCCCATCGACTGAAAATGCTTGACCGTTCCGTCAAGCCCCAGAGGGGTGATGACGCGGATGATATCCTCGCCGTAGGCGATGTGGTGGCGATCAAGCACCGTCAGCATACATTTCGCCCAATAGGGCATCGAATCTACCAGCGTGCCGTCAAAGTCAAACAGATAATGTGAGGTCGGTGTCATATGTTCCTCGCGATCAAAGGCTCTGTGCAAGACGCTCGCGGATGGCAAGAATAAACTCACGGGAGTTTACGGCGGTTGCCTTCACGCCGGGCTCAACAAGTCCTACCAGATCCTTGGTCATAATGCCGTCGTCAAGGGTCTTGATGCAGGCGGCCTCCAGCTTGTCGGCAAAGGTCACAAGATCGGCAAGACCGTCCAGCTCGCCGCGCTTGCGGAGCGCGCCCGACCAGGCAAAAATGGTGGCAATGGGGTTGGTCGAGGTCTCCTCGCCCTTGAGGTAGCGGTAGTAGTGGCGCGTGACCGTGCCGTGTGCCGCCTCGTATTCATACTTGCCGTCGGGAGAGACCAGCACCGAGGTCATCATCGCAAGCGAGCCGAAGGCGGTAGAGATCATATCCGACATCACGTCGCCGTCGTAGTTCTTGCAGGCCCAGATAAAGCCGCCCTCGGAGCGGATCACCCGCGCCACGGCATCGTCGATGAGGGTGTAGAAGTAGGTAATGCCTGCCTCCTCAAATTTCTCCTTGTAGTCGCTGTCATAGATCTCCTGGAAGATCAGCTTGAAGGTCTGGTCGTACTGCTTCGAGATGGTGTCCTTGGTGGAGAACCACAGGTCCTGACGGGTGTTGAGGGCGTATTGGAAGCAGGAATGGGCGAAGGAGCGGATCGAGCTGTCCTTGTTGTAGGAGCCCTGCAGCACGCCCGCACACTCAAAGTCATAAACCGTCTCGCGGAAGGTCACGCCCCCCTCCTTGTCGGTAAAGACAAGCTCTGCCTTGCCCTCGGCGGGCACACGGTACTCGGTGGCCTTGTAAATGTCGCCGTAGGCGTGACGGGCAATGGTAATGGGCTTCTTCCAGCTGCGTACCGAGGGGCGGATCGAGTCGATGAGAATGGGGGCGCGGAACACCGTGCCGTCGAGAATGGCGCGGATGGTGCCGTTGGGCGACTTCCACATCTGCGAGAGATTGTACTCCTCCACGCGCTGGCGGTTGGGGGTGATGGTGGCGCACTTGACCGCCACGCCGTATTTCTGTGTGGCGTAGGCACTGTCAAAGGTCACCTGATCCTTGGTCTTTTCGCGCTCCACAAGACCAAGATCGTAGTACTCGGTCTTGAGATCCACAAAGGGGAGCAGCAGCTCGTCCTTGATCATCTGCCAAAGGATGCGGGTCATTTCGTCGCCGTCCATTTCAACCAGCGGCGTTGTCATTTTAATCTTTTCCATGTTCAATACCTCCGAACAGTTTGAAAAATGATAATAGTTAAGTTTGGGTTTGCTTACTTATTCTGTGCCGCGTAGTAGTTCATCAGGCAGCCTTCGAGAATGATCTCCTTCTCGTCCTCGGTCAGACCCTTGACGTGCAGCATCAGCTCGGAGACCGAGCCGTCACGGCGGATCACCTTGGCAGGGAAGTCCTCCGCGCCCGTCTCAATGCCGCGACGGATGTCGGGCACGAAGACGAAGTCGCCCTCCTCATAGGGAAAGGGGGTACCCTCGTCAAGAGTAAAGGGCAGAATGCCCCAGTTGATGCAGTTGGAGCGATAGCGCTTGGTGGCAAACTCATAGCAGATGTTGGCAAAGCCGCCCAGCACCTTCTGGCAGGAGGCGGCCTGCTCACGCGCCGAGCCGTCACCGGGCTTGTTGGCAAACACGCAGGAGCCGAATTGGGTGTTCGCGGCAAGTGCTGCGGCATCGCCTACGGCACCCAGCGCAAAGGCGAGCTTTTCGGAGATCTGACCTGCGCGGCGTGCCGCTTCATCGGCGGCCACCGCCTTGGAGCGACCCACATATTCGGGGCAGCGGCGGGAGAGGGCAAACTCGGAAAGGCGCAACGGATTGGAGCGGTAGGACGAGGTCTCGCCCGAGGGGATCAGCTCGTCGGTGGTGGTCACGGGATCGTGGATCACGGCCGCCAGCTCCACAAGCAGGTTGTCAGCCAGCGCATATTGCCGCGGCCAGTCGGTGATGTTGGGGCCGAGGATGAGCGCGGCATCCTTGTCCGCCTTGCCGAAGCCGTTGTAAACGCGCTTTTCGTAAACGGTTTTGTCAAAATGATACTCGTGGGGGGTGTGGGTATAGTCAAGCTCGTCCGCAGGGGTAATGATACCGCCGTTTGCGGCCGTGGCGGCAATGCTGCGCGCATCCATCAGGCAAACGCCCGAGAGTTGCCCCTCGCCGGGCTTCGAGCCCTCGCGGTTGGGGAAGTTACGGGTGGTGTGACGGAGCGACAGGCCGTTGTTGGCAGGCACGTCGCCTGCACCAAAGCAGGGGCCGCAGAAGGAGGGCTTGATCAAAGCGCCCGCCGAAAGAAGCTCGGCAGAAACGCCGATGCGGGTAAGCTCCAAGGACACGGGAATGCTGGTGGGGTAGACCGAAAGGCTGAAATAGCCGTTGCCCACGTTGCCGTTTTTGAGAATGGAGGCAGCCTCGTCAATGCTGTCAAACATACCGCCGGCACACCCCGCGATAATGCCCTGATCCGCCATCACGCGGCCGTCGGGCAGCACCTTGGAAACAAGGTCGGGGTTGCACTTGGCGCCAAACTTGGCTCTCGCCTCCTCCTCAACGGCCGCCAGCAGCTCCTTCGCGTGCGCGTTGAAGTAGCGGATGGTATAGGCGTTGGAGGGGTGGAAGGGGAGCGCGATCATCGGCTCTACGGCCGAGAGATCGATCTCGATCATGCGGTCGTAGTAGGCCACGTCACCGGGGGTGAGCTTTTTGTAGTCCTCGGGTCTGCCGTGTGCCGCGTAGTGTGCCTTCACCACCTCGTCGGTCTCCCAGATCGAGGAGAGGCAGGTGGTCTCGGTGGTCATTACGTCAATGCCGTTACGGAAGTCGATGGGCAGCTCCGCGACCCCGGGGCCCACAAACTCCAGCACGCGGTTTTTCACAAAGCCGTTTGCAAAGGTGGCACCCACCAGCGCAATGGCAACGTCGTGAGGGCCCACGCCGCGGCGGGGCTTGCCCGTCAGGTACACCAGCACCACCTCGGGGGCTTTGATGTCATATGTATTCTTCAAAAGCTGCTTGACCAGCTCAGGTCCGCCCTCGCCCACGGCCATGGTGCCGAGCGCACCGTAGCGGGTGTGGCTATCGGAGCCGAGGATCATTGCGCCGCATTTTGCCATCTGCTCGCGGGCAAAGGAGTGAATGACGCTCTGGTTGGCGGGCACATAAATGCCGCCGTATTTCTTTGCGGCCGAAAGGCCGAACACGTGGTCGTCCTCGTTGATGGTGCCGCCCACCGCACAAAGCGAGTTGTGGCAGTTGGTAAGGGCATAGGGCAGGGGAAACTCGGTAAGGCCGCTGGCACGCGCGGTCTGAATGATGCCAACGTAGGTAATATCGTGAGAGACCATCGCATCAAAGCGGATGCGAAGATCCTTCTCGTCCCCCGTGTTGTGCGCGGCGAGAATGCCGTGGGCAATGGTGTTTTTTCTTGCTGCCTCGGGGGCAAGGGGGGCGGTGTCGGCAGGCTTGCCGCCTACCAGATACACACCGTGGTCGGTGAGCTTGATCATAGGTTTGACCTCCGTATCATTTGAAATACCAATGTAATATTATATAACATTATTAAGATAAAGTCAAGGCCTTGGCTTGTTTTTTCAAACAAATCGCCTACCGTCCGACTTGAAGAAAAGAAAAAGGCCGCAGAGAAATGAAGTGAACCCAAAAGTTTAGACAAAAATCAAATATTAAATTGCTTGTGAATGAGCTCGGTACTCCACCGGGCTCATTCCTTTTAGTTTTAATGAAATTCTCTCGTTGTTGTAGTAATGTATGTATTCCTCCAACT
>JAZNFZ010000079.1:0-6223 GCA_045576195.1 Eubacteriales bacterium
CTGTGTGCGGCTTTTTTGTTTTGGTTTGTTGCTGTTTCGGTGAAAGAATGTTTTTATTGTACGGAAATCGTAACGGTGCTGGGAACCATATGCGTGTGCTTGGTTACCCATTGCTTCATCTTGATGGAGAGCCAGAAGGAGTAAATGCCGAGGGTGATGAGCGTGAGCAGGAACCACTTGATGTAGTTGCCGAAAAGCTGTGCGCCGTTGCCGTCAAAGGTCAGCTGATGACCGTCAATAACGGTGTGCTTGACATACCAGGCCTCCTTCAGGCAAATTGCCCAGGGAGCACCAAGACCAAAGGTGAATGCGGTGATGATGAATTGCAGGATACCGATACCGATCATCCCGAGCAATCCGCCGGTAAATTTAGATTCCATAGTTTGTTCCTCCAAAGTTGAAAATTATGGCAGATATATATCAACGGTCAGCGCACCGAAAACACAGACCGCAGATAACATGTTTTGGATTTCTTACTCGCGGCAGAGTGCGGCACCGATGACGGTGGCGTATTGCGCGTTTTGGGGGATGATAAAGTGCTTGCCGAAGGTCGAGGTGAGAATATCAAACACGCGGCGAATGGGCTTGATGGTGGCAAGATTTCCCGTCAGTACGATGTCATCAAGACCGTAGCTGCGCGCGGCGAAGATCGCCATCATGCCGATGATCTCGCCCACCATATTGGCAATGCCGAGAGCAATGTCGTTTTTGCTGGCCAGATCCGAGAGCTTGCCGAAATTGGAGGCGGTCAGCTCGTGGTTGACCCCCTTATAGAAGTTTTGGGTCGAAATATCGCTGATCCGCAGATCCACGTTGGCAAGATCACCCTCCTCGCAAAGCTGCTCCAGATGCTCGATGGTGTCAATGCCGATCATCTTATGGGAAAGGCCAAGCAGCGTGCCGCCGCCCACGCCCGTGCCGCCGAGATATTCAATGTCAATATCCGCACCGTTCCGCTTGGCGTGTACCAGCGCTGTGCCCGTGCCCATGCTGACCACAATGGCCTCGTCAAGCCCCGAGAGATAAAGGCCACCTTGTCCTACACTGGTAAATTCGGGCACAAGACGGCAGTCAAGCCCCTCGTAAAGCGGCTTGCTGGCAAAGGCGGAGCCCGCTCCCGTCATCATCACGCGGTCAATGTCGGAGAGTGCCAGATTATTTTGCATGGTGAACTTGCCAAACGCGCCGTAGATCGAGGTGAGAGGGTCGGTCGCGCGGACAAATTGCGGCTCAATGAGAGTGGATACGCCGTTTTCCTTTCGAAAACCGACGATTTTGGTGGTGCTGCCGCCAACGTCGATGCCAAGAACGGTTTTTTCCATGTCGGTACTCCTTTGGGATTGCTTATCATTTCTTGAAATAATTATAGCATAGACTTGCAAAAAAATCAAGACGGTGCTATAATAAATATGTTTTTCACCAAGCAGGAAAGCGAGGATTGTAAAAATGAACTTTCAAAATCCTTCACCCGACACGATTTTCGACAAAAAGCTCTATATTTTTGATATGGACGGTACCATCTACCTTGGCAACCGGGTTTTCCCGTTTGCCATTCGGTTTATCGACCATCTGCGTGCGGCGGGCAAGCGTGTGCTGTTCTTTACCAACAATGCGTCGCACACCACCGATTTCTATGTCAATAAGCTGGCAAGGCTCGGCTTTTCCCCCAAAAGTGAGGAGATCATGACCTCGGGGGATGTGACCGTTGAGTTTTTAAAGCGCCATCGCGCGGGCAAAACGGTATACCTTGTGGGCACGGATGAGCTGGTGGAGGGCTTTCGCGCCGCCGGCATCCCGATGCTCACGGGGAAAGAGGAGAAGGCTGATATCGTGGTGACCAGCTTTGACACCACCCTGACCTATGAAAAGCTGGATAACGCCTGCCGTCTGGTGCGCGGCGGTGCGGAGTATCTTTCCACCCACCCCGATTTCAACTGTCCTACCGAGACGGGCTTTATCCCCGATAGCGGCGCCATTGCCGCCTTTGTCACCGCCTCCACGGGTAAGACCCCCACCTACTTCGGCAAGCCCTACCGCGAAACGGTGGAGATGATCTGCGAGGCCACGGGTCACACCTGTGAGGAGATGTGCATTTTCGGTGACCGACTTTACACCGATATTGCCGTGGGCAAGCGTCACGGCGTAACAGCAGTGCTGGTGCTTTCGGGCGAGAGCACCCTCACCGACGTGAAGGCCGCTGAGGAGAAGGATCGCCCCGATTATGTATTTTCGTCGCTTGACGAGGTGGATCGACTGATGTTTGGCTGAGTATGCCACTTCAAATAAGAAAGGAGGAGAGAGTATGGCATTGGATGCAGGCTATCTGGCGGCCATCGCTGCAGAGCTGCTTGAGGTTGCCCGCGGCGCGCGGATCGAAAAGGTCTATCAGCCCGAGCGCGATACCGTGGTGCTGCAAATGCGGACCTTTGCGGGCGGTCGGCGGCTGCTGATCAATGCGGGCTCCTCCAACCCCCGCATCGGCTTTACCGAGATCCCCATGGAAAATCCCCAAAACCCGCCGCAGCTTTGCGTGCTGCTTCGTAAGCATCTCTCGGGGGCTAAGCTCCTTCGGGTGGAGCAGGTGGGCTTTGAGCGTGTGCTGGTGCTGACCTTTGAGACCCACGATGAAATGGGCTTTGTTTGCGAGCGCCGCCTCGTGGTGGAGATCATGGGCAAGTACAGCAACCTGATCTTCTGCGATGGGGAAAACAAGATCTTAGCGGTGCTGCGCCCCGTGGATTTCTCCACCAGCAGCCGCCGCCAGGTGCTGGTCGGTATGCGATATGAGCTGCCTCCCGCGCAGGAAAAGGCAGACCCTCTGAAGGCGGATTTTGACCATTTTTCCTCCTTGCTTGCCGCAGCGCCACCTGACAGACCCATTGAAAAATGGATCACCGCTACCTATCTTGGCATCAGTGCCACCGTGGCGCGTGAGATCGCCTACCGCGCCGCAGGCGCGGTGGATGCGCCCTGTTCCGCCGCCTCGCCTGAATCGTTGTTCGCGGCATTTGACGGCGTGCTTTCGGTGGTGCGCGAGGGGCGCTTTGCGCCCACGCTGGCGCAAAGCGCCACGGGCGAGAATCTGGAATATGCTTTTTTGCCGCTTTTGCAGTATGAGAGCACCAGAGCGATCGAGAGCGCCTCGGCGCTGCTTGACCTGTGGTTTGGCACAAGAGATCAGGAGGTGCGGGTCAAGCAGCGTGCCTCGGATGTGCTGCGACTGCTGACGGCCGCGCGCACAAGGATCACCCACAAGCTGGAGCTGCAGCGCGGCGAGCTCGCCGATTGCGAAAAGGGAATTGCCTACAAGCGGATGGGCGACCTGATCGTGGCCAACTGCTATCTCCTCAAAAAGGGAATGGAAAAGGCCACCCTTACCGATTACGAGGATTGCCGCGAGGACGGCACCTACGGCACCGTGGAGGTGGAGCTGGATCCCAGACTGCAGCCGGGTGCCAATGCACAGCGCTATTTCAAAAGGTATACCAAAAGCAAGAACGCCAGAGTCGAGCTGACACGGCAGATCGCCCTTGGCGAGGCGGAGCTTTCTTACCTCGATTCGGTTTCTGTGGCGCTCTCTACCGCAGAAAGTCCCACCGATCTTGCCGAGATCCGTGAGGAGCTGGCGCGGGCGGGCTATGCCTCCCGTATGAAAAAGCAAATGGGCAGTCGCAGGATCACCACACCCGCCTATGCCGAATATCTCACATCGGGCGGCTATCGTGTGCTTTGCGGAAAAAATAACCTGCAAAATGAATATATCACCCACAAGATGGCCGACAAGACGGACTACTGGTTCCACGCCAAAAATATGCCCGGATCCCACGTGGTGCTGCTGCTGGAGGGCAAGGGTGAGCCCGATGCCGCCGACTTTACCGAGGCCGCCTCCATCGCCGCCCTCTTTTCGGAGGCGGCAGGTGCGCCGATGACCGAGGTGGACTATACCACGGTCCGCAATCTGAAAAAGGCTCCCGGGGCTAAGCCCGGCTTTGTGGTCTACCACACCAACTGGAGCGCCGTTGTTTCTCCCGATCGGGAGCGCATTGCGGCAATGCGAAAAAAATAAGAAAAAGGGCCCTTCTGTCAAATTTTGTTGACAGAAGGGCCCTTTTGTGTTACAATGACCTTGCAATCTTTACGGAGGTATTTTGTCATGAAAACACGTCTTCTCAGTATTCGTTGCCTTTCGCTCCTATTGCTTTTTACGATGCTCCTTGGCCTCGGTCTTGTCGGCTGCAATCGCCAAAATCACCCCGATGACGGCGGAGACCAGCCTCCGACACCCGTTGAAATTCCCGATGACACCGAGGCCCCCGAGGATCTCACCGCTTTTCGTGTTTTTGCCGAGCAGGCAAAGGCCAACAAGCCCATCCTTCGGATCACCTATGATTACAACGGCCTTGTGATCCCGGACAGCTACGAGCCCACTGTCTCCTTTTACTATCAGGATCAGCTGCTGGCCTGTCGCAGGGTCGGCACCCTTTCCTCCACGCTGATCGAGGAGGTCTGCTTTGGCCTTGTTACGGTGAAATTTACCGTAAAGAACGAAAGCGGCACGCTGCTGACACTGAAGGAGGGAACAGTGCCCGTTTTTGCCGACGAGTATAATTTCGCCTCGCTCAACGCCTCCTTCCCTGTGCTTTATTTCACCCTGGATCTCTTCAGCCGCAACGGTGGGACGATGGAGAATTACAGCAGCAAGGACCTGCCCCTGATGCGTGATGTGCCCACCTTTATCTCTCTTGAGCGTGCCACCACCTATAACTGGGACTGCCTCCCCGAGCACGTTTACTCGCTGCCCGCCATCCCCGAGGAGGAGGTGCGCGTGGGTGATTTCGGCAAGCACAACGATGTGATGGCGGCGTATATTCTGGAGCTTTATCAGATCCACCCCGATTCGCACTTCCACTTCTACTGTGTGGATAATTATCCCGAGCTGATCCTCAAATTCTTCATCGCCCAGGGCATTGAAAACTACGATGCCGTGATGATCTCCGACGGCACCGCTACCATTGCCAACTACCAGTATCTCACCCGCCCTGCCGCCGAGCACGGTGCCACTCCCAAGGAGGTCTACGACAAAATGGTGGCCGAATGGGAGCGCCTGAAGCTCGCCGCCGTCAGCGGAGAGAAGAACTATCTTGACGGGGTCTTTATGGGTAACTATGTGGCCTCCGTCCTTTCCAAATATGCATTTGTCATCGCCACTGTGGAGGAGAACGTCACCTGGTGGTGCGGCCGCAGATCGCTCTTTGAGGATAACGCCTTTGGCGATGCCTTTGTTCTCGATTTGCTCAATGGCACCAACCATTCGGGAGAGAACGGCGCGGGAGACCGTGTCAATCTGATCTTCCCCTCCATGGGAAATATGTTCGGTGGCCTTTCTGCTGCCGATCAGGCAGCCTTCAAGGCGCTTTATAAGTTTGACAGCGACGCGTTTTCCGCAGCGTATGAAAAGAACAAGCAGGTGCTGATGATCGTGGGCACCAAAAATGAGAGCCTTGCCGATCTTGAGTGCTACATCAAATACCTCAAGTCGCTCGGTGACGGCTACCAGATCTACTACAAGGGTCACCCCGCCAACGCCACCGCGCTGAATGAGGAAAAGCAGGCGATGTTTGACCGAAACGGCGTGATCGACGTGGAGGGTGCCATCGCTGCCGAGGTCATTTTGTTCTACTGCCCCGATATCTATCTTGCAGGCTACACCAGCACCACCTTTATCAGCGCACAGCCCGACAAGATCTTGGCACTCTTCTGCACCAAGCAAACGGGTGCTACTGTCGAGCAAAATGACGGCTACACCGCGCCCGTGTTCATCAGCGCCACCGCCGACGGACACTATCTGGTGGAGTATGCCGAAAATGACACCAAGCATTACTTCAACCCCGAAACGGGTACGCTTGACCCGATTTCTTAAATAAAAAAATCTCGCACCGTTTAGAGCATCACTCTAAAGGACAGTTTTCAGAAATACGGTATATCTTGAAAGAGGTATGCCGTATTTTTGCATTTGTGGACACAAATACAGTGCTTCATATGCCTTAATTAAAGACTGCAACCCCAATTTCTGTCTATTTGCAAATAAACGGCTTGCACAAACCAAAGGCTCCCTTGTGTAAAGGGAGCTGACGCCGAAGGCGGCTGAGGGATTGTATTAACGCCATTTCAATCTTTTACAATCCCTCCGTCACGGCAAGCCGTGCCACCTCCCTTTACACAA
>JAZNFZ010000080.1:0-10685 GCA_045576195.1 Eubacteriales bacterium
GCTCCGACCCGCTTTCCCCCCGAATCCAAGGGAGGCGTGAGCTTTTTTTACTCTTTTTTGTCAACAGACAGTGCCTCTTCGGCTTCGGCGGCATTCAGGAGCACCGGCTCTGCGGTCTCGGTAATGCCGTTTTTCTCCTGCGCCTCAATATCCTCGGTCCGCAGGGCGTATTTATGCTCAATGGGTCTCCACTCCACCCGCGCAAACAGCGCACAGAAGGAGATCGGAATATAGGTCAGCATAAAGAGCGGGAAGGTGAAGAGCAGCAGGAAGGCCTTGAACTTGTTGCAATGGACCTTTTTCCACTGAGTGACCAGGGAAAGAAAGCCCACGCCAAGCAAAATGAAGTAGCCGAAAATGATAAAGCTGAACAAACAGCGGAACAGTGTCCACGAGAAGAAGCCGTACACCACCAGATTGGCGATCAGCAGCGCCGTCGTGGAGAGGATCTGCGCCATGGTCAGCAGGAAGGCGGGCATGATATTCATCGTCATATCAAAGCAAGCCCAGTGCAGCTTCAGCGACCCCTTGCAAAGCCCCTTGCCATAGTTGCGGAAGACCTGGAAAAAGCCCTTTGCCCACCGCATTCTCTGCCGCCAGGACTGGCGGAAGGTCTCAGGCTGCTCGTCAAACAGCTCTGCGGCATGGCAGTAGCCCACACGGTCACCGTGCAGGATGCAGTCCACGGTAAACTCCACATCCTCAGTCAGCAAAAAGAACTTCCAGCCGTTGTTGCGCTCAATGATCGAGCTGTCAATGAGAAATCCCGTTCCCGAGATTGCCGCGCTGGTGCCAAGCAGGGAGCGCGGATTGTTCAGGTGGCAGGACTCGCGCATAAACCACAGCGCATAGCCCGCGCTCACCCAGTTCTTGCCGTAATTTTTGGAGTTGCGGTAGGAGGTCAGCACCTTGTTGCCTGCAGAATAGGCATTGTTCATTTCCTCAATATAGTTTTTCCGCAGCACGTTGTCTGCATCAAACACCATATAGGCATCGTAGGCGCGAAAGCCCTTTTCCTTTTTGATCCGATGGAACAAAAACTCAAGAGCATAGCCCTTTCCCACCTTTTCCTTGTTCTGACGCTCGTAAGTAATGGCACCCATAGAGCGTGCCACATCGGCGGTACGGTCAGTACAGTTGTCGGCGATCACATAGATGTCAATCAGCTCGGCAGGATAGGTCTGCTCCTTGATGCTGTTGAGAAGCAACGGCAGCACCTTCTCCTCGTTTCTCGCGGCGATCAGCACCGCATAGTGCTTGTTCTGCTCCGCCGCAGGATATTTGCGCGGTCGAATGACCAGGCCGACCAGCAAATACACAAACTGATACAGATAAAGAACGGTAAACACCACACCCACCACGGTTCCGATGTAAGAACCGATCTCCTCAAGTATGGTAGGCTCCGCATTTTGTATCAGCGATTGCCGAACCTTTTCGATAAATGCAACTATCTTATCCATAAGCTCCTACTCTTGCCATGTGCACGGCTCCTTTTCATCTCTCAGCACCAGCTTTTTCCCGCAGATCCGCTCCACCAGGCACACCCCGCCGTAGACCAGCAAAAAGGGCACAAATGCCTGTATGAGCCACATGAAAAGAGGAAAAAGGATCGGCCCTAACAGATGGTAAAACAGGGTGATCGGCGTGCCGGGAAAATCCTTGGAAAGAAACATCAGATTTGCCACGGGCTCGCCGCTGAAACGATCGTACAGGGTATTGAAGGCAAAGGCTGCCGCACTGACCAGGCTGATCAGGATAGCGGGATAATAGATATCCCGCAGGCGAATGCGGTAGACTCGCCTGATCAGCATCAGCAGCGCCAGATAAACCATCAGCCCATGCAAAATAAAGCTGTGAAAGGAAATAAAATGAATCATAGGGTAGCGGGGCAGCGAGGTCGTGGGAAACAGCAGAAAGGTAAGGCCGCCCACAAGGCTTGCGGTAGCAAGAAAGCTATCGCTGATATACCGCACGCGCCCCCGTGCCACGGAGCTGATCAGCCCCGCGTAAAGGACCAGACTGCAATAATAAAGCGGAACAAAATCGTTGGGATTCCGCGAGCCGGTGACCAGCAGCACAAACAGGATCTTGGCAATCTCAAGGACCCAAAGCACCGCCGTCACCACGCGGATCGTCCGCCGCACTCCCGCCGCAGTCATATTGCGGGAATGGTACAGCGCCAGCGCGATCAGCGAGACCGTCACCACAAACAGTGTCAGGTGAGAAAGCGAATAGAGCCCCGCCGGCTGGTATTCGTAAGGGAGACAAAAGAACATCGACAGCAAACTCCTTGTCAATTTTTCTTTTCGGCGTCTACCTGCTCATTGTCAAAATTAAAGCGTCTTTCCTCTACCACAAGCGGACGTTTCATCATTTTCGAGCGCAATGTGAGCACATACTCTCCCACAATTCCCGTACAAATGAGATTGAGGGAGGAGAAAAGGCCGACGATCGGCACCAGCCACGAGGGCCCGAGATAAAACCCGAGCAGCGCCAGCACAAGGCAGGCCACGCCGCCAAGGAAGGAAAGCGCCAGCAGCACCACACCAAGCCCGATAAAGAAGCGGATGGGGAATTTGGTGTAGGTGGTAAAGCTGAGCATTGCAGCGTCATAAAGGGTATGAAAATTGTTGTGGGTCTTGCCCGCACGGCGCTTTGCCTGCTCATAGGGGATCTCGATCCTGGCAAAGCCAAGCTCCGCCACAATGCCGCGGATAAAGGGTGTGGGGTCGTCAAGCGAGCGCAGCACATCCACAAAGGTGCGGTCATAAAGGCCAAAGCCCGTGAAATGGGAGATCTGCTCAACGGACGACATCCTGCGGATCATTTTATAATAGCAGGTACGCAAAAAGCGGATCAGCTTGTTTTCCTTACTGGTGGTTTTGACCGCACAAATGACCTTATAGCCCTCCTCCCACTTGGCAACCAGCTGCGGGATCATCTCAATGGGATCCTGAAAATCCGCGCAAAGCGGAATGGTGCAGTCACCCGAGGTCTGGCAGATGCCCCAATAGGGGGAATTGAACTGCCCGAAGTTCCGCACATTGAAGATCGCCCTGATGCGGGGATTGCCCTCGCAAAGCATCTTCAGATGCTCGCGGGTGCGGTCGGTAGAGCAGTTGTCAATAAAGAGGATCTCATAATCATATTGCGGCAAGGAGGTGGCAAATTCCGCAATGATCGCCTCGGACAGCGGAATGACGTTTTCCTCCTCGTTGTAGGTCGGCACCATAATACTGATGCACTTTCGCTTTTCGCTCATTTAGTTCGCCTCACTCTCCGTAATGGACCGTAGCACACGCCCGATGCCCTCCTCAAACGGCACGCGGGGCAAAAAGCCCGTGTGCGCCGTCAGCTCGGTGATGTCCGCCACCAGAAGCATCGGCTGGTGGGGATAATAGGGCCTTGCGCCGATCGCAAGCTCGGCCTGCGGCGCCACAATGTCGCGCAGTACCGTTACATATTCATAAAGAGGTCTGCCCTTGCCGCTGCCCACGGGATAAACAGCACCGTCGTGCCCCCGATCCGCAATGGCGATCAGCGCACGGGCGGCATCCTCCACATAGAGGTAATCCCAGATCTGCTCACAGGGCGTGAGCGCAGGCGTTTCGCCTGCCAGCAGCGCTCGGATCAGATACATGATCAGCGTTCCCGCTCCGTCTCCCTCGCCGTAAATGCTGAGGATCCTTGCCCAGCAATGGCGCATACCAAGCTGATGGCAAAGGATGCGGGAGAGCTTGCCTGCGGCATATTTGCCCACGCCGTAGCCGCTTTGCGGATCGGTGGGGCTGGTGGCAGCAAGCGGCGCGGAGGCAGGGCCGTATTCTGCCTGCGAGCCCGCACCCACAAAGACCTCACAGCCAAAGCGGTGTGCCAGCTGCACGGCATCCAGCGTATACTGCACATTTTGCAGCTGCAGCGCGGTATCCTCTCTCCCCTGCCCCGTTGTGGCCGCCCAGGCCAGATGCAGGAACACATCTGCCCGCTCGGTGGGCACATGATCCCGATAATCCGAAAGATCGCAGGAAAGAAGGGTCAGTCTTTCGTGCGCGGGCAATCCCGCCGCACGGCTGCTGTGCGGGCGCACCAGCGCGATCACGCGGTCACCGCGCGCAAGCAGCGCGGCGATCACCGCCCTGCCGATCATGCCCGTGGCACCGCTTATGACATACGTTTTGCTCATACTTCCTCAAGCATCGGGATCATCATATTGCGCGCCAGCTCCTCACGGGGGAGGAAGGGCGCCAGATCCTCAAGGGGAGGACTGAACAGCGTTCCGTCCTCAAGTCTCTTGGTGGCACTCTTGGGCTCAAACACCTGCTCGGGACTGACAAAGATCTCCGCAAGATAAGGGCCCTCGGTGTCAAATACCGCCTGAAGCACGTCATCCAGCTCCCCGTTGGAGCGGCAAGCCGCATAAGGATATCCGTAGGCGAAGGCCAGCTTTTCAAGCGAGGGGAAGGAAAGATCGCCCGACTCGGGACCGATACCCACCTTGGTATGTGCGCCGAAGAGGTTGTTCTGGGTCTGACGGATCGAATGATAGCCGTCATTGTTGATCACAAAGATCTTGATGGGCAGACGGTTGGTCAGAATGGTCTGCAGCTCCTGCAGATTCATCTGAATGCTGCCGTCGCCGCTGACACACACGATCTCCCGATCCCCCAGCGCGCGGCACACGCCAATAGCGGCGGGCAGATCGTAGCCCATAGAGGCAATGGCAGAGTTGATGATAAATCTCTGCCCCTTTTTGATGTGGTAGCCGTGCGAGCCGACCACACAGGCGCTGCCGTTGCCCACCACGGTCACATAATCCTCGGGCAGGCGCGCGGAAAGCTTGTCAATAAAGGCATACACGTTGGTGTCGCGGGTGTCCGCATGATGTCGCGGCAGCACCACGGGATAGCTTGCCTTCCAGCCGCGGCAGGTCTCCTGCCAGCCGTTTTCGGCATAAAAGGGAGCCTTCTCCCTCATCGCCGCCAGAAGCGCCGAGAGAAAATCCTTGGCGTCGGCGTGGATCGGCATTTCCACGTGGAGCGTGGGCTTTTTCAGCTCCTCGGCATCCACATCCACCATGATCACCTCTGCCGCACGCGCCCAGGTCTTCCAGTTGTAGCCCACCTGGCGGATCGACAGTCGGTTTCCCACCGCCAGCACCAGATCGGCGTTCTGTACGGCAAAATTGCCCGCACGGTCGCCCATAATGCCGCCGCGACCCACATAAAGAGGATCGGCATCGGCCATCATATCAATGTTATCCCACCCCGTCACGACCGGGATGTTGAGGCGGCGCACCACCTGCTCAAAAACAGCAAATGCACCTGCCAAACGCACACCGTTACCCGCGTAAAGCACGGGGCGGCGGGCGGCGGCGATCTTTTGCAGCACCGATCTGGCGGTCTGCTCGCTCACCGCAGGCGCCATGGCCACCGCATCCTCCTGCGGATCGTAGCCGAACAGCTCGTCGGTCTCGATGGTCATACCCTGGAAATTGAGGGGAATATCAAGCCAGCAGGGGCCGGGGCGGCCGTGGGTGGCGAGATACAGCGCCTTCTCCAGCGCATAGCGGATCCGTCGCGGATCCTCGATCATTTCACAGTATTTGGTCATACTGGCAACGGCCTTGGTGATATCAAATTCCTGATCACCGCCCGCACGGATGCCAAGACCCATTCCGCGGGCCGTGGTATCGTAGCGCACCTGACCCGAGATCACCAGCATGGGGATCGAATCAAGCCAACCGCCCACCACGCCCGTAATGGCGTTGGTCCCGCCGGGGCCTGTGGTCACACAGACCGCCGCAATGCGGTTATGAATACGTGCATAGGCCTCTGCGGCAATGGCGCAGGCCTGCTCGTGATGGTTGTATGTACAGCGCAGCCCCTCCTTGTGCCCCAGGGCATCATTCAGGTGCATCGCGCCGCCACCCGTCACGGTGAAGCAATCCACGATTCCGTTGGCGACCAAAAAGTCGGCCACATAATCAGCCAGTCTTATTTTCATACGTCTACTCCTTTACTGTGCGGGAGTGCCCACCGTTTTCACGAAAAGTGCCAAAACGGTGTGAGTTTCAGATACTAATACTCCTTGAGAGAGGGGGGCGCGCCTTATTGCACTGCCTCGATGATGGTCCTTGCCATATAATCGATCATCTCATCGGTCATGCCGGGATATACGCCTACCCAGAAGGTACGCTCCATAATGGTATCCGTTACGGCGAGGTCTCCCACCACGCGGTATCCCTCCCCACTCTTTCTCATCTCGTCAAAGCAGGGGTGCTTGATGAGGTTGCCCGAGAAGAGCATACGGGTCTGCACACCGTGGTTCTCGATATAGGAGACCACCTTTTCTCTCTCCACACCCTCGCGGCAGGTCATCAGGAAGCCAAACCAGGAGGGGTTGGCACCGGGGCAGGTCTCGGGCAGGATCAGCTTATCCGCCACGGGAGCCAGTGCCGCGCGAAGCCGTGCAAAATTGTGACGGCGACGCTCCACAAAGGAGGGGAATTTTTTCAGCTGCGCGCATCCCACAGCCGCCTGCATATCGGTGGCCTTGAGATTGTAGCCGAAATGAGAGTACACATACTTGTGATCATAGCCCAGCGGCAGCTCGCCGTACTGACGGTCAAAGCGGTGCTGGCAGAGATTGTCCATGCCCGAGGGGCAAACACAGTCGCGTCCCCAGTCACGGATCGAGCGCATGATCTTGTGCAGGGTGGCGTTGCGGGTGTAGACCGCACCGCCCTCACCCATAGTCATATGATGGGGAGGATAAAAGCTGCTGGTGCCGATGTCGCCCACCGTGCCCGTCAGGTAGGTGGTGCCGTCAATGGTGTACTCGGAGCCCAGCGCATCGCAGTTGTCCTCGATCAGCCAAAGGTCATACTTGTTGCAGAAATTACGCACCGCCAGAAGGTCAAAGGGGTTGCCGAGGGTGTGTGCCACCATCACCGCCTTGGTCTTGGGCGAGAGCGCCTTTTCCAGCATCGAAACATCAATATTATACTGCGGAATGGTCACATCCACAAACACGGGCACCGCACCGTACTGAATGATGGGGGTCACCGTGGTGGGAAAGCCCGCCGCCACCGTGATCACCTCGTCGCCGCGGCGCACAGCGCGCTCGCCGAGCAGAGGGGAGGTCAGGGTCATAAAGGCAAGCAGGTTGGCAGAGGAGCCGGAGTTGACAAGGCTGCAATACTTGACGCCAAGATAGGCGGCAAACTCGCGCTCAAACTGCTCGGTATAGCGGCCCGAGGTCAGCCAGAACTCAAGAGAGCTATCCACCAGGTTGACCATCTCCTCGCTGTCATACACACGAGAGGCATAGGAAATGCGCTTTCCCTCGCTCCACGCTCCCTTGTTGTGGTAGGTGTCGCAATATTCCTTTACTAAAGCAAGGATCTCGCCCTTTGCCTGCTCTTCACTTTTTCCGTTAAACTGCATAAGATCTCTCTCCGTTTTCCGTTGAGCGCAAATCAGTTGCTTGCCCCAACAAATTCCTTGATTTGCTTGTCCATCACCGCGCGAACATCCCCGCCGTCGGCATACACGCGGGTCCATTCCACCACTCTTGCCACGGCCTCGGACAGATTCCACGTGGGTCTCCACCCGAAAACGCGCTTGAGCTTGGAGCAATCCAGCTTGAGGAAGTTGGCCTCGTGAGGGCCGCCGTCACCTCGGTTGATCCACTTGAGATCCCCCCAGGTCCGCACAAACAGGTCCACCAGGCGTCCCGTTTCAAAGCAGTCGGCATCATCGGGGCCCACGTTGTAATACCCCGCATAGCGCCCATCCTCGTACTGCCGCGCCGCGATCATCAGATAGGCAAACAGCGGCTCCAGCACGTGCTGATAGGGCCTTGTGGAGTAGGGATTGCGGATCACGATATCCTCACCTGCCATTGCGGCACGCACACAGTCGGGAATGATGCGGTCTGCGGCAAAATCGCCGCCGCCGATCACGTTACCCGCACGCGCGGTGGAAATGGCCACACGCCCGTCCGCAAAGAACGAGCTTTTGTAGCTGTGTGTCACCAGCTCGGAGCAAGATTTGCTGTTGGAATAGGGGTCATAGCCGTCCAGCGGCTCATTTTCGCGGTAGCCCCACTCCCATTCGCGGTTTTCATACACCTTGTCGGTGGTTACGTTCAGGAAGGAGCGACAGCAATCGCTGCGGCGCAGGCACTCCAGAATATGGACCGTGCCCATAACATTGGTCTCATAGGTGTAGACCGGCTCGCGGTAGCTCTCGCGCACAATGGGCTGCGCCGCCAGATGCAGCACGATCTCGGGGCGGGCGGCATCAAAGGCGCGCCACAGCGCATCGAAATCGCGGATATCACCGATCACGGAGGTCATTCCCTCCTCGGTGTCGGCCAGTTCAAACAGCGAGGGGCTTGTGGGGGGCTCGGTCGAAAAACCCGTCACGATCGCGCCCGCATTTTTGAGAATGCGGCAGAGCCACGCGCCCTTAAAGCCCGTATGCCCCGTCACAAACACCCGCTTGCCGCGGTAAAAATCCATCGAAAGCTGCACGGCTTAGTCCTCCCAACGCTTCCAAGGCGCCTTCTTGGATGCCCAATAAGCCTCCAGACGCTCCTTGTCGCGCATGGTATCCATACACTGCCAGAAGCCGCGATGACGGAATGCCATCAGCTCGCCCTCGGCGGCCAGCTTTTCCAGCGGCGCGCGCTCGAACACAGTGCTGTCGTCGTCGATATAATCGATCACCTTGGGATCCAGGATCATAAACCCGCCATTGATCCAGCCCACGTCAGCCTCGCTCTTCTCGCGGAAGGCCGTGATCTGGTTCTTTTGCAGCTCAAGCACACCAAAGCGGGAGTCGGGATGCACCGCCATCATGGTGGCCAGCTTGCCGTGTGCCTTGTGGAACTCCAGCTCCTTGGCTACATCTACGTTGGAAAGGCCGTCACCGTAGGTCATAAAGAAGGGCTCGTCGCCCACATAGCGGCGGATCTGCTTGATGCGACCGCCCGTCATAGTATTAAGACCTGTGTCCACCACCGTGACACGCCAGGGCTCGGAGATGGTGCTGTGCACGGTGATCTTCTCTCTCGTCACGAAATCAAAGGTCACATCGCTGTGGTTGATATAGTAGTCAGCAAACCATTCCTTGATGACATTTTGCTTGTAGCCCGCGCAAATGATGAACTCGTTGAAGCCGTAGTAGGAATAATATTTCATCACGTGCCATAAAATCGGCATACCGCCGATCTCGATCATAGGCTTGGGACGCAAATGAGACTCCTCGCTGATGCGCGTGCCGTATCCGCCCGCCAAAATGACAACCTTCATAATAAAACTCCTGTTTTTTAATACTGTGTCGCGCCTTTGCCGTTCAAAAAGCGTATACAAAATGCCTTACTATTATGTATACCCCAAACCTGCAGGCGCAAACACGGATATCCCCTCGACCGAAAAACGCGAGCAGTCAAGGCATACCTTCGTGTATTATATCACAGTATAAAAAATTTGTCAAGGAAAATAAGAATTGTGTGAACATAAAGAAAAATATTCTACATTTTCGCCCTCTCTGCCCATTTTTTTTGGCAAACCTCTTGACTTTTTCAAGATGAAATGCTAAAATACAATGTATGCCTTGGAGTAAAGCTCCATTCTCCCCAATACCGAGGTGTTGGCTCTTGAAGCGCCAAGCACTTCGCAAAAGAACGTCTTGTCGGCTAAACGCCGCCATTTGCTTTGCAAAACCGCCGTTCTTGCCGCCACTTTTCCCCCATAAGTTAAAGTAGCATCCAACATTTTCCTATTCCCTTTTTTACAAAATCAAATATCGAGGTGTAGCGAAGGTGGTATCGCGCATCGTTCGGGACGATGAGATCGCAGGTTCGAGTCCTGTCACTTCGACCATGGCGAGTGTTCTTACAGCATTTGAAATGTTGTAGAACACTCGCTTTCTTTATATAGTGATCTGGCAAGGTGCGTAGTTTACAACTACGCCTTTCCTTGTATTTACGGATACCTCGGGCACCGGCAGCGGGAACACTTCGGGAATGAAGATTGCCCCTACACAGTTGTAATGAATAGTGAGATGCTGTACCCATTCGCCGTCGATTTTCTCCGCCTGATGGACCTCTATGCGGTCGATCAGTTCGTTCAGCATACGCGGCGTTAATGCCTTTGCCCTGGTGTATTTGCGGACGGTGGAAATGAACATATCCGCTGTTACGGCCTTGCTGCTCAATTTATCCATTTCAGCGCGGAGGGTCTTTATCCTCTCGGATATCTCCTTTTGCTCGTCCTCATATCGTCTTGACATTTTGGAAAAGCGATCATCGGAAAGCTTGCCCGATACGTTGTCCTCATAGATGCGCTCAAACAATCCGTCCAATTCTTCATCACGGGCTTGCAAGGATGCAAGTTCTTTTTCTTTGAGTCTGCGGTCAAGTGCCACACTCTGTTGAGAACTGCCCATGACGGCCTTTACAAAATCATCCTCATAATGACTTGCAAACTTCGTTAACCGTTTGATCTCGCCAAGTACCACCTGCTCCAGGAAATCCACACGGACATAATGGGTAGAGGTACAAGTCCCTCTGTTGCCCTTGTAGTTGGAACAGTTGAAATACTTGATCTCGGGATTGCCTTGATTGAAATGGTAATGGAGGTTGTTTCCGCAGTCGGCACAAACCAAGAGACCCGAAAA
>JAZNFZ010000081.1:0-22186 GCA_045576195.1 Eubacteriales bacterium
CTACGCTCTTGAGCGAGCCTTTTTGAGCGAAAAACGCCTTACTTCAAAAACTTTATGAAATTAGGAGAAAAAACAGTGATAACCAACAAAACCAAAAGCCAAAAAACAACAGAAATCTATTTTGACGAAACACCCGCGCCCGTAGTGATACGGACACACAACACCGCACTAAAGAAACGGCTGCTTGCCTTTGCAGAGAAGTTTCCCGACCTATGCCGTCTGACAGACGATGACGAGCTTGGATACCTTTCCTTTGAGATTGATAAGAAAAGGTTTTCCTACCGCCTCACCGCACCGTACACCGAGGAACGCCGCGCCTTAGCAAGAGCCAAGATGTACGAGATCAACAATAAGGAGGACATTGGATGACAGAAAACAAGAATTACAGAACAATTCACATCATCACCCCCGAAACCGACGAAGAATATGAAATGATCCAAGAACTTCTCAGTGAGAGCCGAAAGCGACTTCCAATGCTTGAAGCGATGACTAAGGAAGAACGCATTGAGTATTTCCGCAAGGGTTTGTTCCCACGAAAGCTCGATTTCGATTTGGATTTCGGCAGCACGGTCATTCATGTCAATACCCACTTTGACCAAAAATCCAAAGAGAATGTCATTGATCGTGTTCGCAGGGTGTCGGACAAAATAAATTAACAAAGTTACGCAGACTTTAGCATTGTAAAGTGTTGAAATGTTTTCTCGGATGTGGTATAATATAGGTGAACCTACAATTCATATCGCATCCGACCGAGGAAAGGAGAACAATGAATATTAAGTCGGATAAGATAACAGCCCTCTATTGCAGACTGTCACGTGACGATGAACTGCAAGGAGAGAGCAACTCAATAACAAACCAAAAATCTATACTTGAAAAATACGCAAAAGAAAATGGATTCAGAAATACGAGAGTATTCGTGGACGACGGTTGGTCAGGTACGAATTTTGCAAGACCTGCCTTTACGGAGATTATGGAGCTTGCTGAAGCGGGGATGATTGGAACGCTGATTGTCAAAGACCATTCTCGTCTTGGACGTAACCGCTTGGTCGTTGGACAACTTTTGGAGGAAGAATTTGACCGCCTCGGTGTTCGTTATATTGCCCTTCTTGACAATATCGACACATCAAAAGGATTGAGTGATTTTCTTCCCGTGCAGGATTGGTTCAACGAGATGCATGCCAAGAACACCTCTCAAAAGGTGCGCGAGGTATTCAAGCACAAGGGTGAGGCGGGTATTCCGCTGACAACGGGATTGCCTTACGGCTATATGAAAAATCCCGAAAATCCGAAGGAATGGATAATCGACGAGCCTGCCGCTGAGGTAGTGCGCAAGATATTCGCTCTTTGTGTGGAAGGATTCGGACCGACGCAGATCGCAAAGAAGCTGACCGGAGAAAAGATACCGACACCCACGGAGCATTGGATAAGTGTAGGGCGTAAATGTTCCGCCCCGCCCGCTGTTCCCGGAAGGTGGGTAGCAAGAACGGTTGCAGACCTCTTGGAGAAGCAGGAGTATGTGGGAGATACGGTCAATTTCCGTTATACCACAAAATCTTTCAAGAACAAAACGAGAGTACACATTCCCGAAGAAAATTGGAAGATCTTCGAGAATACTCACCCTGCCATCATTGACCGAGAAACCTTTGCCATCGTCAAGGAGCTGCGCAAGCACAAACGCAGACCTGCTCGCGGTGGAAATGTTAGTATGTTTTCGGGAATCGTATTCTGTAATGATTGCGGTGGGAAGCTCTACTATTGCACGGCGAAGAACCTCACGCACGAGCAAAATTGGTTTACCTGCTCCACATCAAGACTCAACAAGGATAACTGCACCGCGCATTTTGTGCGAGAGGTACACCTTGAACAAGCCGTCCTTCAAAGTATGCAACGTGTCTTTTGGTATGTGCAATGCTTTGAGAGAAAGTTTGCCGAGCAGATGCAAAGCCGTTCTATCGAGGAAAGCCGCAAGGAGTTATCCAAGAAAAGACGGGAGCTTGAAAAGACCGAAAAGCGAATAGCCGAGCTTGACACACGTTTTATGCGTATTTACGAGGACAACCTATCGGGAAAATTGTCCGATGACCGTTTCGCTCAAATGTCACAAATGTATGAGGACGAGCAGGCGGAAAAGAAAAAGCTTGCCGAAACACTTCGCACAGAGATTGAAGCGGGCAAGCAACAGACGGACGATATTGAAAAGTTTATTGCCAAGGTTAAAAAGATAACCGAGGTTAAGGAACTTACTCCCGAACTTGTCCACGAGTTCGTTTCCAAAATCGTAGTCCACGCTCCGTACCGCAAAGATAAACGCAGACATCAGCAGATAGATGTGTATTATCACGGTGTCGGCATCGTCTATATCCCCACAGCCGAGGAAATAGAGGAAATGTTCGAGGAGCATTTGGAAGATGTGAAATGGGAACGAGAACAAGAAGTTAATATAAAAGAGAAAACGGCATAACCGAAATCTCGGTTACACCGTATCTCATTCTTAGAAAGGGCGCTCTTGGGCTATCCTACCTGCTTTATGGTAGGTAGCCCAACAGGGTGCCTTTTTTGTGTTTGCGGTGCGGTTTGTGGGAACGCGGTCTTTTGCTCAGGGGAAATCTCCGAAATTTAGATTTTTGCGCGTGATCTGTTGCAAAAGGGCGCGTATTGTATAATAAGGCATCACCGATTGTGGAGGGCGCGATGAACGCAGACTTGAAGAAGCTTTATAATGCCAAGGCGGTTATTTTAAAGGAGAGCTCGTTATCGCAGTATAACGATCACTTAAGAGCCGCCGCAACCGAAAAATGCAGGCCCGTGCAGCAGGAAAGCGCCAAGCGCGTTCGGTCGCGCGAGAAGCGGTGCAAGCGGATCGAAAGGGCCCATCTGTTTTTTACCCGATGGCTCCCCACCTTTGCGCTGATGCTTCTGGTGCTCTTTGCCGTTGTGTTCCTTCTGCAGAATGTGCTGTCCGTCACCTTCGATGATTTCGTGGAGCACTCGCGCGAGTTTGCGCTGGAGCGTGACGAAAAATTCCCCAAGCTTCTCATTACCGCCAACCTGAAGCGCGCGGATGCCGATGAGCGCATCTCGGTCTTCAACGATCCCCGCTTTGAGGTGGATTGCCTTGCCTTTCTCATCGGCGGTCTGCTTTGGGCCACGGTTGCCTTAGCCTTTGGCCATGCTATGCTGGATAGCAAAAAACGGGAGATCTCGGGCGCCGTTTTTCTATTTGATCTGTTGCTCATCGTCGCGCTGCTTGTGGTGCTGATGGTGAAGAGCCTATCGGTGATTGGCGCCGTGATCGGTGTGCTTTGGATGGCCTTTTCGGGTATCCGCCTGATGTGGGTCTGCGGTTGGCCGCTTTTGCTTTCTTATGTGCTCCTGAACGTCATTGTAATGGTTGGCACCACAAAGTACGATTCTTTGGCCAAGATCCACCGCACCAAGGTGGCACCCGCCCTTCCCTCGATCAAAGGCCTCAAGGCCGAGATCGCCGCGGAAAAGGTCGATTGCGAAAGAAAATGTGCCGCCATCCGCAAGCCCTTTGAGGCGCAGGAGAAGTATGACTCTCAAAACCTCTCAGCGTGGAAGGCTCTGCCCGCCTACCTGCGAGATTACGGCACCGTCAATCAGCTTATTTGGGTGATCGAAAACGGCTACGCAAGGGATATTGTCGGGGCAAGAAATTATTTGGACCGCAAGGCCTACGAGGCGGGCGTCAAGCGCCAGCTCGCGCAGGTGCAAAGCACCTCGGAGGCGGCACTGCGGGCCGCCCGTGATGCCGAGGCGGCGGCAAGAGCGGCCGAGGCGGCGGCCAATGCTCCCATCGACGTGAGCGTGACCGTGCATTACAACTAAACAAAAAAAGGCAGGCGCCGTCGCCTGCCTTTTTATGTTTTACGCTCTGTTCAGGATCAGCTTGGTCAGCTCAACGGGCTCTACGATGGTGTCGCCCTTTTTGTGCGGCAGAAGGGTGAATTGAGAAAATGCGGCCTACAAGATGGTAGTTAACCCCATTTGACTTTTTTAACAATTTATGGTATAATGAAAAAAAGATTTTTGATGGAGGATTTTATGAAGCCTATTTTTGGAATTGACATTACGTTTGACAAAAAGAACGATACTGTAAATGGTGAGGAGTTTATTACGAATACAATCTCAAAGCAAAAAGTAGAAGAGCTTGAGGAAAAGCAAGAAAATTTAAATCAAACAATTGAAGAAAGCCGGTTGCCGAAATTGTTGCGAATCATTAAATTTATATGTGGCATTTATGCTTTGTTTGTTGTGTTGGGAGTAGTTCGAGCCCTTCCGTCGGTCAATCTGAAGCAGGCATTTCAAAATGCCCCCATTTTGATCATAAGCGGACTTTTGTGCGGATTGGTCTGGGTTATTTTACAATTCTTTTCCAAGAAAAAAGAAAAAAATATTCTGGAAGAGAAAAATGCCGAAAGACAGGTTTTGGAGATTGATCGAGATATTCAAAGTATATATAATGAATTAAATGTTCCATCAAGCGCCCCATCGGTTGATGTTTTAATGTTTAAATATAAAACAAAAAATGATGAAATCGTTCCGAGGGCAATAGGTCTTCAACCAACGCCTTATATCAATTTGGATTTAAAAATATATGCAACAGATCGCGACCTTTGTCTGTCCGATTTGGAGAACACATATTCTTTTTCGTTATCGGAGCTTAAAGATATAAAAACGGTTCATAAACGTATTAGTGTTTTCTCGTGGAATAAAGAGGAGGATCCGAGAAAGGGGAAGTTCAAACCGTATAAAATGACGATTAATAACCTCGGCAACGTCTTTTTTAAACCATATCATATTTTAGAAATTGAGCACGACGGGCAGATCTTTGGCATCTATTTCCCGTGCTATGAGCTTGAAACCTTTGAGAGATTGACAGGATTAAAGGCAAATTAAGGATTTGTATCATTTTGTTCCTGCTTGGATAGGCTTTATTATAAAAAGGGATTGCTATGAGAAAAAACATTACAAGCCTTACAAAACTGCAGTGTGCAGTGATACTGTTTGTTGCCGGCATATTGCTTGGAAGTGTTTTTGTTTTTGGTATGCAATATTGGAATGCAGAAACAACACGGCAGTCTTGCTCATTGGTGGAAACGCAGTTTCTTTCACGAGAAGAAATAAGACAGCAGGGAAGCCTTACACGGATCAAGGAGATTGCGGTTGATTGTGCCAACGGACGGCGGTATTTTATAGACGGTGCATTAATAAATACCGAGTTGAGGGAAGCATTATCGGCGTTGTCGGAACAGGATAATATCACTCTTTTAATTCATCCTAACAGCAATACAATTGTCGAATTTTCCACTGATGAAGGAGAGCTGATTGTGTTTGAAGAAGCAATTGACAAGTTAGATGGAGAAAAAACAGCGTTCCTTTTTCTCGGAATTTTTTTGTATTTTTGCTCTTTTATGGGGTTGTGCTACATTCTTTCATATGTTTGGGGTAAAATAAAGAGATAAGCACACTCCAAATGTTGCACCATGAATGACAAAAACACGGGGAAGCCGCATTTGCGGCTTCCCCGTGTTTTCATTATCTGTTCAAAATCAGCTTGGTCAGCTCAACGGGCTCTACGATGGTGTCGCCCTTGTAGACGCGCATATTGCCCGAGGCGATCTCGTCAATGAGAATGACCTCGCCGTTGTTGTAGCCAAACTCAAACTTGATGTCCCACAGATCAAGGCCGATGGTCTTCAGGTCGTCGGCTACGATCTTGGTGATCTTCAGGGTCTGCTCCTTGAGGCTTTCAAACATAGCGGGCGTCATTACGCCAAGCGCCACAAGCCCCTCGCCCGTTACCAGCGGGTCGCCCTTTTCGTCGTTCTTGAAGGTGCACTCCACATAGCCACCCTCAAGCACGGTGCCGTTTTTGATATACTCACCGTAGCGGCGGACAAAGCTGCCCGTTGCAACCAGACGGCAGATGACCTCAAGGCCGCCACCGCCCTGCGCCTTACCGAAGCACTCGGCAGGGAGCACCTCCATGGTGGCATCGTCAATATTGGCGCTTACGTAGTGGGTCTTGATGCCCGCCTTTTTCAGCATCTCAAAGTAGTAAACAGAGGTTTGCAGATTGGCCTTGCCAATGCCCTCAATGGTGAGGCCCACGCTGTTTTCACCGGGATCAAACACGCCGTCCTTGCCGGTGCAGTCGTCCTTAAACTTCAACAGCACATTGCCGTTCTCCAGCGCATACACATCCTTGGTCTTGCCGCGATACATCATTTTCATAAAGCCAAAACTCCTTTTTATTCAAAATCCTACACAAATATTATACACGTTTTGTGCCTCTATTTCAATATTTTTTTTGAAATTTCTTCTGTTTTTTTCGATGAAAGGAAAAAGCGGGAAAGCACGGTTTTTGGTGATTTTTACGGCAAAACAGCCCGACGGTTTTCCCGTCGGGCTACTTTGCTTTTGAATTGTGATTTTTGAATGGCATTTGGTGGCACGATGGTGCGAAAAATGCTGCTTTTTTGAACGTATGACCCTTATTTGACCTCAAGCACGATCTTGCCCACGTGCTTGTTGCTCGCCATCAGCGCGTGTGCCTTTTCGGCCTCGGTGATGGGCATCGTGGTGAAAATGGTCGGCTTGATCAGCCCTTCCTTGATCTTGGGGAAGACATCGCGCACCAGATCTGCAAGGATCTCTGCCTTGACGGCGGGGGTGCGGGAGCGAAGGGTGCTGCCGATGATGCGGACATTCCGCACATAAATGTTTTTCAGGTCGATCTGGGTCAGCGTGCCTGCCAGCGCCGCGATCATGATCCAGCGCGCGCCGTGCTTCAGATAGGGCAGGCAATCGCCCATATGCTCGCCACCCAGGCAGTCAATGGTGATGCTGACACCGCCGTGGTTTGCAAGCTCGTCCTTCAGGGTATCCACAATGTCGTCCTTCAGGGTATCCACCACCACGTCGGCACCGAGGTGTGCAATGGCAGCCACCTGCTCGGGGCCGCGCACCGTGGTGACCACGCGCAGGCCGAATGCCTTTGCCATGGGAATGACCACGCTGGCAAGTCCGCTGGCACCCGCGTGCATCAGAAGCGTATCGCCCTCCTTGGCACGTCCCTCAATAAACAGGTTGAGGTAGGAGGTGGCAAATGCCTCGGGGATCGCGGCAGCCTCCACCACCGAGCAGTTCTCGGGGATCGGCATCAGCATATCGTAACGGACGGTCACATACTGGGCATAGCCGCCGCCGCCAAGCAGAGCGCAAACCTTGTCACCGAGCTTGAATTTGGAATTTAGTGCCGCAACGGGGCCGATTTCTACCACCTCGCCCGCAATTTCAAGACCCATCCACTCGGGGCAACCGGGAGGGGGCGGATAGTCGCCCGCGCGCTGCATCAGATCGGCGCGGTTGAGGGCGGCGGCCTCGATCTTGACGAGGATCTCGTCCTCCTTGACGACGGGATCGGGCACATCTGCCCAGATCAGGCTCTTGTTTTCATCATTTTGGATCAGTATAGCTTTCATATTCGTTCACCTCATTATAAAATGCTTCAGTTCCTCGCAAAGACCTTCCTCGATCGGCTTGAAATCCTTTGGGGTAAGGCCTGTCGCGGCAAGAATTTTTCGGTTGTCGATCACGCGGTCAAACATTCTGTCGTAGATGAATCTCCATCTGTCGCGTGTGTTCGCAAAATTGGGAAAACGGTTGAGAAACTCCTCGTCGGAGCACCAATCGATCACGGTGCCGCATTGCTTGCGGTAGATCTCTGCCACCTCTTCCCACGTCAGATTCTGCGCGGAGGAGACGGTGTAGGCCTCGCCGAAGGTGTGGGGCTTGAAAAGAAGGTTGGCGATCAGCTTGCCCGAGTTGCCTGCCCAGTCAATGCCTGCTCCCAGATGCCGTGCCGATGCGGGAATTGGGAGCTTCTCGCCTTTTTTGGCATACTCTAAAACAGCCTCGCCCGAATGAACAAACAGGTCAAGACGCAAATGCGAGAAGGAGATCACGGGGCGGACGATGGTGAAGGGCTGACCCTTGCACTCATTGCGGAGAAAGTCCTCACATCTTGCCTTGGGGGCGGCGTAATCCTCGGTCTCGATAAAGAGCGTGTCCTCGGTCGTATCAAGCAGGCGGGGGGCCTCCTCGGTAATGGGGTGCTGTAGGTCGGCATACACGCGGTAGGAGGAAAGGAAGATCAGGTGATCGGTGCCGCTCATAATGAGGTCGTGCACCTTTTTGTAGTCCTCTGCCTTTTTGTAATGAAGAAAGTTTACGATACCGTCATAGTGCTTTTCCGAAAAAAGATCCTTCAAAAGCTCATCGGTGGCAAGGGATCGGATAAAGTGAAGATGGGGGTGATCCGAGACCTTTTCCTCGGGGCAGATCACGTCCACCTCGCAGCCGAGCCGCAGCAGCTCTTTTGCGGTGTATGTGCCAAGTGTGCCGCCACCCGCGATCAAAAGCGCGCGCTTCATTGCTCCACCTCCATACCGCAGCATTTGAGAATCGTGCGGTAGAGCTCCAGCTCGTAGTCAAGCGTGAAGGGATTGGTCTTCTCACCGCGTACCATGGCGGCAAAGGCCAGCATCATATCGCCGTAGCGCTGGAAGGGTGCGCTCTTTTCGTGCTTGCGGACGACTTTTCCGTTCTCGTCAAGGGTCATCTCATTCTTTTCGGTGAAGAGCATATAGCGCTCGTTTGTGTCGCGGTAATGTGCCTCAAGGGGCAGGATCTCAATGGTGGCCTTTTCGGCGCAGAGCACCAGCTGGCGGCGGTCAAAGCCACCGATCTCGGTGCCGCCCATTCTCACCACAGAGGTGGCGTTGGGGTACTGCAGCACGGCAAAGCCGAGGTCCTCGGTGTTAACACCGTCAATGCCCGTGGGTGTGTTCAAGGGGATGATGCCCGTGGGCATACCCTGCAGCAGGAGCACCAGATCCACCAGGTGACAGCCGAGGTAGAACATCATGCCGCCCTTGAAGCTGCCGAACCACTCGCGGGTGGCTTTGTTGTCAAGACGGCTCATATGTGCCTCAACGCTATAAATTTTACCGAATTCGCCCTTGCGCACCCGCTCAAGCAGGTCGATGATAAAGGGGTTGTAGCGGTACATATAACCGATGTGGAAGACCTTGCCGCCCTTTCTTGCGGATTCGATCAGGTGCTCAAAGTCGGCAAGCACCTGGCTGCCGGGCTTTTCCATATGAATGTGCTTGCCGTGATCAACCGCCATCTGCGCGTATTTGGTCAGGTGGATCTCGTCGGTCTCCACGGTGACGGCCTCAATGGTCGGGTCGTTCAGGATCTCCTCCAACGTAAGCTCAGGGTAGCCCTCAAAGCACCGCATCTTATTCCGGCAGGTCTCGCGCTCATCCTCGACGATCGCGTAGCCCGCGATATCAAAGATCTCGGGGTGGGCGGCCAGCGTGTCAAACACAGGCTCGCCGTGACTGTGGTGGTTGATGCCGATCTGTGCAATTCTGATTTTTCTCATACCGTTATGCCTCCATTTAAATATTTTTCCAATTAAATTGAACGATGGGGAATGCCGCGTTTTTGGCAAGCCTGTCGTAGACCTCAGGGGCCTTTTCGGGGGAGTAGGTCTCCTCGATCATACCCTTGAGATCAAGTCTTCCAAGCTCCACAAGGCGGATCAGCGCCTCTGCATCGTCAAGCTCAGACCACCAGCCCTCCGAGGATTCTACATCGGGTCTGGCCATGGTGTGTGCGCCCACCAGTGTGATACCGGGGAAGTGTACCTTACGGTAGTAGTCAATGGTGAAATCGGAGTTTCTGGTGCAGCCGAGCAGCGCCACTCTGCCGAATCTTGCCATGCAGTCAAGCACCATATCAAGACCCTGGCCGCGCCCCGTTACCTCAATGGCCACCTTGGCACCTTTTCCGTCGGTTAGTGCCTTAACGGTATCCGAAAAGTCGGGTGCGAAGGGATCAAGGGCAAAGTCTGCACCGTAGGCAAGCGCGGTCTCGCGCTTTGCGGCCACGGGGTCGACCGCGATGATCGGCGCAGCACCTGCCGCGTGAAGCAGCTTGACTGCGATCAGACCCAGCACGCCAAGGCCCATCACGATGGCCGATTCGCCGATCTCCAGGTTGCACTTGCGGATGGCGGCCATGGGGAAGGTGGCAATGTGCACAAGGGCCGCCTCCTCAAAAGAGACCGAGTCGGGGAGCGGGTAGACCCGTCTTTCGGGCAGGGCATAGTAAAGCGAGTGCTTGGTCCAAGAGCAGGCCACGCGGTCGCCCACCTTGACGCGGGTCACACCCTCGCCGACGGCCACCACCGTGGCACCGGCACTGTATCCCGACTGTCTCGGGAATTTGACCGAGGGGGCATTGGCACCGCCGACATTGGCATCACCCACCAGGTTGGCACGCTCGGTGCCTGCGCTGATGGTGGTGACCGCAATTTTGACCACCACCTTGCCGGGGGTGGCGGTGGGGATCTCACGGTCGACAAGCTCTGCCACGCAGGGAGAGGTAAACACAATGTTGGGGTTTTTCATGGCATCCATTGCAGGATCTCCTTTCCAAATGACCATTTGTGTGGCCCTTGATCCTATTGTAGCACCTTGACAGAGGGGCGACAATATGCTATACTGTAAAAAACAGATATAATCCTACAAAAAACACTATGGTATATTGGAGGTAAATCGGTGAAACAGATATATTTCTCCAAACCCTTTTTGTTCAGCCTGCACACCTTTCAGAATGTGCGCCACACCGATAATTCTGCGGGCATCAATATGCATTATGTGGCACGGATGCGAAGCGGAAGCGCGCGCATCCGTGCTCTTTCGGGAGAGGAGATCACCCTTGAGGCGGGCGATATTTTTTATCTGCCGCAGGGGCTGTGCTACCACTCCTATTGGTATCCCGCCAAAACGGGGGCGAAGTGCGTGGAGTGGGAGTCCTACGCTTTCTCCTTTCTGCCGACCGAGCAGGGGCGGGAGTACGTTCTGCAAAAGGTGGTCGCGGGCGAGGGGGCCATCGCGCATCTGGATGCGCTCCTCGGTGCCCTGCAGACCAAGCAGCCCGTCACCCCCGCATCGGTGGGGCATTTATACCTTTTTTTAGATGCCGTCCTGCCCGATATGCGCGCTTCAAGCTACGACGACCCCTCCGCGGAGATCCTGCAGCGCGCCATTTCTTACATTTCAAAAAACCCCGATTTTCGCGTGTCAGAGCTTGCCAAATTCTGCAATGTCAGCGAGTCGGGGTTGTATGGGATCTTTCGGAGCAGGGCGGGGGCCTCGCCCATCGATATCAAAAACAGGATCTTAACCGAGCGAGCCTGCGATCTGCTGGTGACCACCGATCAATCGGTTGAGCAGATCGCAACCAAGCTTGGCTTTTGCTCCTCCGCCTATTTTCGCAAGATCTTCGTGCGGAGCATGGGGAGCACGCCGCGGCAGTTTCGCAAGGAGCACCGTCAGTGAAGCATATGGTCGCGGATGGCCTTGGCCGCGCGCAGCTGCACCTGCACCTTTGCGCTCACGGGCTTGTAGGATTGCAGGCATAGGATCATACAAGAGCCGAGTGAGCCGCCGATCTCGCGCAAAAGCCTGCAGTGCTTACCGCCCGCGAGGAAAAGGAAGGGGCGGTCAAGCTCCTTTTTGAGACGGAAGCAGATGCCGATGTCGGCAAGCAGCTCCTCCTCGGAGTTGGCCATGGACACGATCTTTACCACATCAGCGCCTCTTGCGGCCTGCTCCTTGGCATAACGCAGGATCTCCTCCTCCTCAAGAAAAGCGTGCAGATGGGAGGAGATCAGCACCTCACCGCCCTGCTCGTGGATCTTCGCGATCAGGGCCTTTTGCTTTTCGACCGCCTCCTTGTCAAAGGTCAGCTCGTGAGGCTCGGGGTGATAAAGATCGCCCATCACGTCGCAGAGCGTCGCGCCGCAGGAAAGCCCCAGTAAAAGCAGCTCCATGCACCGGTCGTCGGAAAGCCCTTTGTTGTGGCCGCCGCGGTAAGAGGTGATGTAGATCGGCCGCCCCTCGCAGGCATCAAATATTCGCGTGATGTCTTCCTTGTTGCGGTATTCGGGCTTGAGGTTGCAGAGCTGAATGCCAAAGGCCTCCGCACCGTCGTAGAGAGAATCGACAATGGTGCAAATGGCATCGGTGGGGTTGTCGTCCTGCACCATCGCGCAAAGCAGCGGGCGCCGGTACTCGAGAAATGTTTTTTTCATAGCGGTCTCCTTATCTCTGGAATAAAATGTTTCTGCCGCCGTCAAGCAGGAAGGTCGTGCCCGTGATAAAGGCACCCTTCTCGGAGGCAACGTAAAGGATCATATCCACGATCTCGTCAGGCTCGGCGGCACGGCCGAGCGCGGTCTTCATGCTCGCCATACCGGGGCGGGTCAGCACGGGGCCGGGGGCCACACACACGCAACGAATGCCATAGGGGGCACCGAATTGCGCCACCGACTTGGTAAGGCCGTTCATCGCGGCGCTTTTGGCGGTGGAGTAGCCGATGTTATTATGGCCGCCCTCCTCGCCCGTGATCGAGCCGATGTGCACGATCACACCGCTCCTTTGCTCACGCATAATGCCGAGCACGGCGTGGTCGAAGTAAAGCTGTCCCTTGAGGTTGACATCAATGCTCCAATCGTAGGCCTCGATGGGTACGTCGGGTATCTCCTTGCCGTGGATGTTCAGCATACGCAGCTCGGCACCGCCCGCAAAGGGCACCACCACGTCAATGCGGCCGAACACGCGCATCGCCTCATCGCGGGCGTGGCAGACCTCATCGTACTTCCGCACGTCGCAGACCACGCCGATGGCCGCCCCCTCACGGATGGCGTTGACCTCGGCCACGGCGGCATCCAGTGTTTCCTTGTTGATATCGGTCATCACGGCGCTACCGCCCATTTCCACAAAGCGACGCGCGGTGAGAAGCCCCATTCCCGAGGCGGCACCCGACAGGAAAATGACCTTGTCCGAAAAGTGATAGAACATATGAAAGCCCTCCTCATATTTTCGTCACCTTCAGTATAGCGCCCCTCGCGGCGCAGGGCAATGGAAAAAACGCTCCTTTTTTAACATTTTCGATACAAAAACTCGCAAAGCGCTTGCAATTCTTTGGGAAAAAGGATATACTTAAAGCAAAAGGAGGTGGCGAGATGGAGCTGCTTGACAATATGACCGTAACCGAGGTGGCAGAGGCGATCTCGATTCCCTGGAGCCGTGGACGGCGCTCGACCACGCGTCAGCGCAAAAGCTATGGGCTTTCCTTCTGCCTCGAGGGGAGGCTGATCTATACGCTGCGGGGGAGGCGCGTGGTTTCCGACCGCGCGGTTGCCGTGATCCTGCCCATGGGCGAGACCTACGAGCTTTTCTGCGAAGAGAGCGGGGAATTTGCGCTCATCAATTTTTTCGTTGACCGCCCTCTCACGACCGATGTGCTGGCTATTCCCATTGAGTCCCCCGAGCGCTACGTCAAAAATTTTGAGCATATCAGGGAGTGCTTGCTTACGGGCAAGAGCCGTGCGCGAGTCATGGGGCTGTTTTACGAGATGCTGGGCAGACTCTCCGAGGAGGGGGAGCTGCACAATCCCGTGGTGGCGGGCTCGCTTGCTTACATCACCTCCCATCTCAGCGACCCCGGCCTTTCCAACGAGGTGCTGGCAGAGCACGCGGGGGTCAGTGAGGTCTATTTGCGCCGTCTGTTTAAGGAAACGCTGCAAATCACCCCAAAGCAATACATTCTCGAGCTGCGAATGAGGCTGGCAAGGCAGCTGCTGGCCGAGGGGACGCCGGCAGTGAGTGCCGTTGCCGAGGCCTGCGGCTTTTCCTGCGTATACCATTTTTCTCGCGCCTTTCGCCTGGCGGTGGGGGAAACGCCCACCGATTATCGGACACACAGCCGTTTTGAGGCGCTTTAAAAATTTTTGTAAAAAGCCAACAAAATTCGTCAAAAAAAACGTTGACAAACTCAACAATATATGGTAAAATAAAATGTATTCTGTTCATTTCGAGAGAATAGACCTCCCATTCCATCCGAAAAGGAGAAAATAAGATGAAGAAGAGACTCCTCGCACTGCTGCTTGCCGTTGTCACGGTAGCGGCCATGATCCCCGCTATGCTGATCTCGACCTCTGCCGAGGCGAGCGAGGCAGGCAACACTGCCCCCTCCTGGGGCGAGACGGTCGCTGCCTCCTACGGCAAGGATCTGACCACGGGTACCCGCGCCACGGCATTGAAGCACGGCACGGATGATTGCTTTGATGTGTACCAGAGCTCCACGCTGATCGGTACATACAAAACCATTCAGGATGCCTGGGCTGCCATGCAGCCGGGGTATACCCTCAAGCTGAAGGGCAACGTTCATGCCACGGATTTTGCGGCAATGGGCGTGGAAAACAGTAGCAATAACGGCATTACGCAGAAGTCTTATCTGAGCGTGGCTACCGCAGGCACCTTCACCGTTGACGGCCAGGGCTATGTCTTTGATATCGAGGTGGCCAATGCCAAGAAGACACAGTGGCAGTATGCGCTCAATTTCAGCACCAATGATAGCGCAAATACCGCTGCGGTGACCGTAAACATCAAAAATATCGCCATTCTCTCCGATGCGGGTGTCATCTCCTTCGGCAATGGCGGTAAAACAAACGGCAAAAAGGTTATTAATCTCACCAACGCCAAGCTTTACGGCGGCAACGGCTACTATAAGGTCGATCCCGCTTACTATGGCGACTCGTTTGTGTATCCCACCGTGCGCTACGCCTCCGGCACAGCGAATGTGCCCGCAAACGGCTATACCCAGCACGCGGCCATCTTCGTGAATGCCGCAAGATGGAAGGTCAGTCTCAACGGTGCCGACTCCGTGATCTACGGCCGCAACAGTGCCGTGCGCGGTGCCAATATGCACTTTACCTTGAACAACGGCCTTGTCAAAACCGACGATACGATGTACGGCAATGATACAAGTGACTCTGCCGCCATCTTCAATACTGCATATACCAATGCAGAGATCGTGGTCAATGGCGGACGTGTTGTGAACACCTATATCGCATCCTCCGGCATTCGTACACAGCAGGGTAAAACGGTAAAGGTTAACGGCGGTGAGTTTTACACCACGGGCTCGGCCATTCACGTCCGCTCCGCGCAAGCCTATAGCGAGGCGAACGGTGAAAATAAGGTGACTGTCACCGTTTCCGGCGGCCTTTTTGTGGCACTTCCTGCAAAAAGCGGATATTCTGCTACCCAGCACAACGGATTTTTCACCTGCAACAACACCGTCGATGCCACCAACGGCACCCCCGACCCTACGAGCGTGCAATTTAACATCAAGGGCGGCGTTTACTTCAACGAGCGCCCCGAAAACCGCGCCTTTGCCTCCACCACGGTAACGGCAGCCATCGCCGAGTTCAACATCACGGGCGGTGTGTTCCTGTCCAAGGTGGGCGCCAGCGATAATCTGCGCTACCTCTCCCAGAGCTTCAACGGTAATAGCGTCGAGCCCGTCGAGCCCACCTATGCGGTGGTGGGCGGCGAGGAGATCCTGCGCGACGACAAGAAAACGCTTTCCTATAACGGTACCGAGTACTATATCTGCCATGAGGCCATCGCCAACTCCACCTCGGGTGCTCCCGCGCTCTACGATGGCGCGCAGGTCCGTCTGGTCACCGATAGCAACGGCATCCGCTTCGGCTCCAAGATCACGGATTACAGCGAGAGCAACACCTACGGTACCATCATCGTTCCCGCCGACTATGTGATCAACGCGCTGGCCAGATACGGCAATTACAGTGAGCAGAGCCTCATCAATGTTTCAAAGAACGGCAAGATCGCCAAGATCCCCGCAACGGCCAAGGGCCTGCATAAGCAGAGCGACGGCTCTTACCATATGTACTCCGCGCTCACCGATCTTTCCGATGCGATGCTGGAGATGGCCTTCCTCGCCATCACCTACAAGACGGTGGGCTCCACCACGGTCTACTCCACCCCCTCCTTTATCAACAATGCGAGATCGATCTCGTACGTGGCAAGCCGCGCGCTGACCGATACCAAGATGGCGGTGACCACGGTGGGCGATAAGGAATATGACAACCCCTCGGTCTACAGTGGGGATGCGGGCATGACGCTGTATTCTCCCTACACCGAGACCCAGCAGAATAATATGAAGCTGCTGATGCCAGAGACTGCCGCCGCCAAGGTTGGCACAGATCTGAAGGCGAGCTGCGATAACTACAAGGCCATCAAGGTCTCTACCTCCGCCACGATGTCGCTTGATCTGTCGGACTACCGTATGGTCATCGGTGCTGATCACACCTTTACCGATGCAGAGCTTGCCCGCATCACCTCCTACTTCAAGGAGGCAACGGGGCTTGACAAGTACATCCACAAGGATACGGCCACCAAGACCGTTACCACCGCCGATAAGGAGATCCTCATCGGTGACACCAACCGTGCCGAGACCGTAGCCGCCAAGGCAAAGGTGGACGGTGCGGGCTATATCGTCGAGGTCACCGAAAACAAGATCGTGGTCTGGGGCTCCGATAAGACCTATACCTATGCGGCGCTGCATTACCTCTATCTCAAGTATTTCGCCGCCGATGAGGGCAAGGCCACCTTCTCCCGTGCCGCGACCTTCAGCGGCTCCAATTATCTGATGAAGGAGCTTGCCTCAAACACCGCAAAAAACCCGACCGCGGGCGGCAACTATGTTGCCGTTTACGATAACATCCTTGACAATGTGATGTATCATAACACCGCTGCAAGCGGCAGCTACAAAACCGACGGTACGGGCGACTGCCCCGAACCGAACTACCGTCCCGCGGATCCTGACAACCCTGGGAAAGATACCCAAGGAAACAGTATTAAATATGTTCCCAATGCATCCACAAATCCGCGACAGCTTGACTATGCCGTGCATCTGTGCCGCGATCTTGGCCTGAAGGTTGGGGAAGGCAGAAAAATCGAATACGTTCAGAACAGGGCAAAGGATACCGATGCCGCCAAGGACTACGAGATCTATATGGGCTACGTCGACCGCGCCGACGCGCAGGCCGTGCTTGCGAGCATTGAGGTGACCGAGTATGTCATCTATACCGATGGCACCAAGATCATGCTCCTTGCCTGGAACGACAACGGACTGGAAAAGGCTTATGCACGCTTCCACGAGATCCTTGAGGCAAACAACTACGCGATGCCGCAGAACTATGCAGAAATCGTCGCCTTTACAACAAGCTGGATCACCAACTTCCCCAAGCCCGAGATCGAGGGCCTGAAGCTCACCGAAACGGTGGATACCTACAATTCCTCTCTTGAATACATTTATTCGGGCACGGGCGCAACGGCCGCTAACTTCAAGGCCTACTGCCAAACTCTCGTGGAGGCGGGCTATATGCTCAATAACGAAAACGAGATCGAGCAGAGCCTCTTCCGCACCTACTACAACAAGACCACGGGCAGCGTGCTTCACGTCAGCTACTCCAACTATTCCTATGCTACGACCTACGGCATCGACAACTGGCAAAAAACCATTCGGATCGTCAGCATTCCCGTGTCAAAAGCAGAGATCCTCAATCAAGCTCTTTTGACGGGCGTGCAGAACCAGAGCTACACCAAGCTCACCGACCCGATGATCACGGCAATGTCGTTGAACGAGGAGGCCACTGGCTACATCGGTGCCAACTACATCTTCACGCTGGAGGACGGAAGCTTCTTCCTCGTGGACGGCGGTAACACCAAGGATACCGCAACCCACAACCGCTACAACGAGGACCATATGTGGGAGCTGCTCAACAAGCTCTATGTCAGGACCCACGGCCACGAGCCCTCCGCAGAGGATCCCATTGTGATCACGGGCTGGTTCCTCACCCACTACCACGGTGACCACACGGGTATGATGAAGGCGTTCTGCGAAAAGTACGGCACGCGCGAGGAGATCGTGCTCAAGTACTTCATTGCCAATCTGCCGTCCAAGAAGGAGACCTTCAACGCGACGGGCAAATCCACTCCCAAGGCCTGGTATAACTATGTGGGCGGCAACGGTGAGGGTAGCTTCTACCAGAAGGGCGCCAAGTTCCTTGAGGTCCATGCAGGCTATAAGTTTACACTTGTCAATATGGAATTTGAGGTACTTTATACCTCCGAGGATATGCACCCCTTCAAGCTCGATTACGAGAACGAGACCTCGGTGGTCATCAAAACCAACATCCGCACCACCAACGGCGCGGGCGTGATCAAGAAATCCACCACCTTCCTGCTGACGGGTGATATGGGTCGTTATACGGGTCAGAACCTGGTGGCCATGTACGGCCAATACCTCAAGAGCGATCAGATGACCGTGGCGCACCACGGCTGGGTCGGTCCGTATGTGCAGTTCTATGATATGGTCAGACCTCACATCGTCTGGTGGCCCGCAAACAAGAGCGACTATAACGCTATGATCAACGGCCTTACCAACCAATCCGACTGGTATCATATTATGGAGGTCGATCCCTATGTCGCCAAAAAGCTTTCCAGTGTGTGCTACATCATCACCAGAGATAATGTTCAGAACACAAGCGATGCCAATATTTACGACTACACCCTGGTGCTGGATCAGAACGGTATTGACTATAAGGATCTTCGCAATGATATGATCGACGGCTTTACGGGCAAAAAGATCACCGCTTATGAGACCAACACCTTTATGAAGGGCAACTTCACCTATCTTGAAGAGCCCGAATGGACGGACAATTACTAATACCCCGCGGGCAGAGGATTTTCCTCTGCCCGCTCTTTTTTGCAAAAAACCCTTGACAAGCAAGGGATTGTCTGCTATAATCCAAATATAGAAACCTGTGAGACAGAAAAAAAGCAGAGTGCCTTGGCAAAGCGAGCAGGGGGCGGTGTGAGCCCTGTGTGAGGTCCTGCATAATATGGGCTGTTGAGGGCGGCGTCAAATGCGCCGACGTGTGACCGCGTTACGGTCGGGGGTATGACAGTATCCCGCAGAGATGGCCTTTGGCCGAAGCAAGGTGGCACCGCGAATTTTCGCCCTTGACAGAACATGGCTTCTGTTAGGGGTATTTTATTTTTTATGAGGTAGCATATGTTTTTATTGACAGGACGATGGCGGCCCTGCTGCTTGATCTGACCGCAAAAATTTGAAGAATAAAGGAGAATACATAAAATGAAGCTTCACAATGTTGATTTTGACACTTATTTTCAAACATATCCCGACAAGAACGGCTATTTCGGCAAATACGGCGGCTGCTTTGTTTCCGAAAATCTGAAAAGGGCCATGGAGGAGATCACCGAGGCCTACTATTCGATCTGCCAGTCCCGCAAATTCATTGCGGAGCTGCGCCGCATCCGCAAGGAGTTTCAGGGCAGACCCACCCCCGTGACGCACCTGGAGCGCCTCTCTGACGCCCTTGGCGGCAAGGTGCAGCTTTATGCCAAGCGCGAGGATCTCAACCATTCGGGCGCGCATAAGCTCAACCACTGTATGGGCGAGGCGCTGCTTGCCAAGTATATGGGCAAGAAAAAGGTGATTGCCGAAACGGGCGCGGGTCAGCACGGTGTGGCGCCTGCCACCGCCGCCGCATACTTTGGTCTGGAATGCGACATTTATATGGGCAGCGTGGATATCAAAAAGCAGGCGCCCAACGTGGCAAGAATGAAGATCCTCGGCGCGAATGTGGTTGAGGTCACCCACGGCCTCAAGACCCTCAAGGAGGCCGTGGATGCCGCCTTTGAGGCATACAGCAAGGAGTATAAGGATGCCATTTACTGCATCGGCTCGGTGTTAGGTCCCCACCCCTTCCCGATGATGGTGCGCGATTTCCAGAGCGTGGTC
This sequence comes from Eubacteriales bacterium, assembly GCA_045576195.1. GTDB lineage: Bacteria > Bacillota > Clostridia > Oscillospirales > CAG-272 > Firm-07. The sequence goes on from JAZNFZ010000081.1 coordinate 19,801, forward strand.
GGTATTGAGGCAAGAGAGCAGTTCCTTGAGATGACGGGTCATCTGCCCTCCGCCATTGTGGCGTGTGTGGGCGGCGGCTCCAACGCGGCAGGACTTTTTGCGGGCTTCCTCAACGATCCCGTGGATATTTACGGCATTGAGCCCCTTGGCAGAGGCCCCAAGCTCGGCGATCACGCCGCCAGCCTGAAGTACGGTACCGAGGGCATTATGCACGGCTTTAACAGCATTATGCTGAAGGATGAAAACGGCGAGCCTGCCCCCGTGTATTCGGTGGCAAGCGGCCTGGATTACCCCTCCTCGGGTCCCGAGCACGCCTTCCTGCAGGAGATCGGTCGCGTGAAATATGACGTGATCGACGACGAGGAGACCATTGATGCCTTCTTTAAGCTTTCCCGTCTCGAGGGCATCATTCCCGCCATTGAGAGCTCCCACGCCGTGGCTTACGGTATGAAGCTGGCGAAGACCATGGAGCACGGCTCTGTCTTGATCAATTTGTCGGGCAGAGGCGACAAGGATATGGATTTTGTGATCGAAAACTACGGCATTCGCTGATATCCCCCAAAACGGTGCAAAAAAGGCTTGTTTCAAAGCCTCGCTTTGCCGCATACTATAAAAATAAGGAGTGCATTTGCACTCCTTATTTTCATAGGAGGTGTCAGTATGGCAAGGTTTTTTGGCACGGACGGATTTCGCGGCAGGGTAGGAGAGGGGCTGACCGCTGCACACGCGTGGCGGATCGGGCGCTTTCTCGGCTGGTATTACGGCCGCGCGCGCCGTGCGCGCGTGGCCATCGGCAAGGATACGCGCATCTCCTCCTATACACTGGAGTATGCGCTGGCGGCGGGGCTGACGGCATCGGGAGCGGATGCCTATATCCTGCACGTCACCACCACGCCCAGCGTGGCCTTTGTGACCCGCACCGATCGCTTTGATTGCGGTATTATGATCTCCGCCAGCCACAATCCCTTTTTTGATAACGGCATCAAGCTGATCAACGCCAATGGCGAGAAAATGGAGCAGGAGACCCTGGAGGCGCTGGAGGCATACCTGGCGGATGAGACGCGGGAGCTGCCCTTTGCCACGGGGGAGGAGATCGGTGTGGTGGTGGATCACGTGGCGGGACGAAATCGCTATATCGGGTATCTCATTTCGCTCTCCACCGTCTCCTTCCGCGGGCTGCGCGTAGGGCTTGATTGCGCCAACGGCAGCGCGTGGTCGATGGCGAAATCGGTGTTTGATGCTCTGGGGGCCTGTACCGCGGTGATCCACGATCGCCCCAACGGCAAAAACATCAACAAGGATGCGGGCTCCACCCATATCGAGGCGCTCTGCGAGCTGGTGGTGCGCGAGGGGCTTGACGTGGGCTTTGCCTTTGACGGCGATGCCGACCGCTGCATTGCGGTGAACGAGCGGGGCGAGGTGGTGGATGGCGATGCCATTCTTTATGTCATGGCGTGCCACCTGAAGCGGCGGGGAATGCTGGACCGCAATACCGTGGTGACCACGGTCATGTCCAATTTAGGCCTGGAACGGGCATTGAAACGGCAGGGAATTGAAACGGTCAGCACGGCGGTTGGCGATAAATATGTGTATGAGGCGATGGCAAGGGGGAGCTATTGCCTTGGCGGTGAGCAGTCGGGGCACATCATTTTTTCGCGTCTCTCCAATACGGGCGATGGGCTGCTGACGGCGATCCTTCTTACCGAGCTGCTGGTCGATCGTGAGAAAAAGTTATCGGAATTGACGGCAGAATTCACACCGTTCCCGCAGATATTGGAAAATGTAGCGGTGCGTGACCGCGATGCGGTGATGGCGGATGCGGTGCTGCAGGGGGAGATACGCGCCCTTGGCGATGAGCTGGGGGAGCGGGGGCGCATTCTGGTGCGCGCCAGCGGCACCGAGCCCGTGATCCGTGTGATGGTGGAGGCCGAGGAGGCAGCCCTTTGTCGGGAGTATTCGCGGCGGGCGCTGGCACTGCTGGAGGAGAGGAGGTGGCCGTTGTGAGCGAGGTGCTGAAAATTTCTGATTTGTTCGATTTATCTCACACCGTTATGGGCTGTTTTTTGGAAAAGCTGGTGTATGGGCACCAGGCGCTGCCCCACATCGGCACTTGGATCGCACTGCTCGGCAGAACTCTTTCCCCTCACTCCTATGATCGCGTCGGGGAGAGCATCTGGATCGCCAAGAGCGCCAATGTGGCGCCCAATGCAAGGATCATCGGCCCTGCCATCATCGGCGAGGAGGCCGAGGTGCGGCACAATGCCTTTTTGCGGGGGCGGGTGGTTTTGGGCAAAGGCACGGTGGTGGGCAATGCCTGCGAGCTGAAAAATGCGATCCTGCTTGACGGTGCCAAGGCACCTCATTACAACTACGTAGGCGACAGCAT
>JAZNFZ010000082.1:0-9404 GCA_045576195.1 Eubacteriales bacterium
CTTTTTTGCCGCGGGCGGTAGGGCGGCTCAAAAAATCCGTCCACCTTTCCCTTCTGGATGGCGCTGAAAATGCGGAAGCGCAGATCCTTATATTTGCCGCCCAGCTCCGCCAGCGTGCGGCTCATCTCGGTGCGCTCGGTGTTGCCGTCGGCGGGGCAATGGGACTTCACCACAGGCAGATCCTCCTTGTTGGCAAAGCCGCGCACGTGCTTTTCGGGCATATAGAGCATGGGGCGGATCACCCGCACACCCACGCGCTCCAGGTCGGTGACGGGCTGGAAGCAGCCGATACGCCCCTCGAAAAACAGATTCATCATAAAGGTATCCACCACGTCGTCGAAGTGGTGGCCCAGCGCCACCACGTTGCACCCCAGATCCCGCGCCGTGTTGTTGAGCACGCCGCGCCGCATCTTGGCGCAAAGGGCACAGGGGCTTTTTTCCTTGCGAATGTCAAAAATGATGGTTGCGATCTCGGTTTTGGCAATATGATAGGGCACGTCAAGCTCGCGGCAGAAGGCCTCGATGGGGGTAAAATCCATGGGCTCCTTGAAGCCCATATCCACCGTGATGGCCACAAGCTCAAATTTTTTGGGATAAAAGCGCCGCAGGGCGGCAAGCCCCGCCAGCAAGGTGAGCGAGTCCTTTCCCGCAGAAACACCCACGGCAATGCGGTCGCCCTCGCGGATCATCTCATAATCGTCCACGGCGCGGCGCATATAGCTGAGTACGCGGCGAAGCTCCATTGCTCTCACTCCTTTCGGTTAACACTTTTCAAGTCGCGCCACGCGTGAAGACGCGAAAATTTACCACCGCAGGGCTTATGGGTTCGACTCCCTTGCGGCTAACGACATTTTGGGGATTTTGTGATAGTATCAGAATGGTCAAACGACCCGGAGGAACACCCGAATATGGCGAGCGCCGCGCGCTCGGCGGTCTCCCCTACCATCGGAGGGGAGGATTTCTTTCTCCCCTCACAAAAAAACGAGGGGAGGGATGCCCAACGTATATCACCTTGGAGCAGCTTTTGCTGATTGGCACCTTCTTGATCGCCCTTTTGGGCCTTGCTTGGAACGACCGTAAGTAAAAAAGAAATAACCGCCTGACTTCCACATAAGGCGGTTATTTCTGATCGCTTTTGGGGAGACCGTGATCGGTGTTCCTCTGCTTCCATTATAATCCGCAGGTCTTGATTTGTCAAGCGCCGCCAAGCAAAAAGGCGCGGGCAGCCTCGTATTCCTCCCGCGCGCGACGGCGGGCGGGGGTCTCTTTTTCTGCATCGGCGCGGCGCCTTGCGCGCAGCATTACGTTTTTGGGGGTATCATCGGGGTCGATCAGCTCCAGCGCCGCCACATCATAGCCGTTTGCCTCCAGCAGCTTCAGGCGCAGGGCATCGGTGGCTGCATCGCAGAGCTTCTGCCGCAGCATCGAATGCTCGGCCACAAAGGAGAGCGCGGGGCAGTTGAGGGTATGGTTGAGCTCGTGGTGGCAGCAGGGGGTCGAAAGGATCACCCGCGCCTGCCACGCCATGGCCTTCTCCAGCACCAGATCGGTGGCGGTGTCGCAGGCGTGAAGCGAGACCACAAGATCGGGCCGCTGCTCGCTCTCATAGCGCGCCACATCGCCGCAAAGGAAGGAAAGCCCCGTAAAGGAAAGCGCCTCTGCCACCTGATTGCAATAGGCGATCACGTCGGGCTTCAGATCCACGCCCGTCATGGACACGCGGTAGTGCAGTATATTGGCAAAATAATGGTACACCGCAAAGGAGAGGTAGCTTTTGCCGCAGCAGAGGTCGCAAATGCGGATCTCCCCCTCGGGCAGATCGGGCAGCGTGTCGCGGATCAGCTCCAAAAAGCGGTTGATCTGGCGGAACTTTGCCCCTTTTTTGTCATAAACGCGGCCGTTTTCATCCGAAACGCCCAGCAGCCGCAAGAAGGGCTCTGCCCCCGTGAGGATGCGCTGCTTTTTCTTGTCGTTGCCCCCCACACTGACCGCCGCAGCTCCGCCGCCCGCAAGCGCGCGAGAAAGCTTGTCCGCGCCCAGCAGCACCCGCTCGCCCCTTTTGGTGCGGCGCAGCTCGGCATCCCCCGCCGTGGTCAACAGGTTGACCTGCGAAAAGCCCTCGAATATGGCCTGCAGCCGCGCGGGGAGCGACTCCTCCGCCGCGAGGTTCTCGTGGGTGGCCTTATGGTCGGCGTGCAGGGTCTCGATCTGCAGGCAGACCTTGCCGCCCACGCGGCAGAGTGTGCCCGTGGCACGGCAAATATCCCCCGAAACGGGGCGAGATAACACCAGCTTTTTGAGTGCGCTTGCCCGCACGGCCAGCAGCACCAGCTCTCCTAATTTTTTCTCATTCATCGCCGTTCTTTTTCCGTTTTCCAAAGAGATAGGTCTTGCTCTCGTTGCCATCCAGGATCCGCTTGATGTTGGAGCGGTGGCACCAGGTGATCAGCATAGCGGTGAGGAAGGAAAACAGCACGTTAATGCCGTAATGGCTGTAGGCCGAATCCAGCGTGCCGAGGAAAATGGGGTAAAACAGCACCGACACCACAGACCCCAGCGACACGAAGTGCGTGCCGATGACGAGCACGGCAAACACCGCAAACAAGATCAGAAAGATCACGGGGTTGAGCACCAGCACACAGGTGGCAAAGGTCGCCACGCCCTTGCCGCCGCGGAATTTGGCAAAGCAGGGGAACACGTGGCCGAGCACCACACAAAACGCGGCGAGATACGCGGCAAACACATCATACCAGACCGTGCCGCCAAAGAGCAGGCAGGCAAAGAGAATGGCAAGCAGGCCCTTCAGCCCGTCGCCCGCAAAGGTAAAGATCGCCGCCTTTTTTCCGTAGGTGCGAAGCACGTTGGTGGTGCCCGCATTGCCGCTGCCGTGGGTCCGCACGTCATCCTTATAGACGTGACGGGAGATCAGCACCGCGCTGTTGATGCTGCCGAGCAGATAGGAGACGATGATCACCAGCAGCATTCCGCCGCCGATGAGATAAGGGTCATAGGAATCGGGCAGGCGCGCGGCCAGGAGATCCACAACGCCGCTGCGAAACAGCTCATAAACACCCCAGATCCAGAACATAGCAAATTCCTCCCTATGGGATCAAAATCAATGTAAGAACAGTATACCACAAAAAAGCGGCGAGGGCAAGTCCCCGCCGCTTTTTTATAAGGCGATCACTCCGCCTTTTTGCGACAGAAGAGCGCACGAAGCGCCACGATCAGGTCAAACTCCAGCAAGAAGCGGCAAAATCCCTTCTCGCGGTGCTGCTGCAGCAGTCTCCAGAGGAGCTGCAGGATGACATACGCCACCACGGCGCCCAGCGCACCTGCCACAAGGCCGCCCAGCACGTCCGTGGCATAATGCACCACGAAATACATACGGGTAAAGCCCATGAGCAGTGCGAACAAAAAGGCCGTCCAGCTGTATTTTTTGTTGCCCACAAGGAACAGGGCGGTCATCGCCGCCATGGCCGAGGTGGTGTGCCCCGAGGGGAAGGATCGCACGCTTTCCAAATGGCTGCCCATGGCAACCCACCATTGGTGGATGTCGCGGGCGGCATCGGCATAGGGGCGCGGGCGCATCACAAGGGGCTTCAGGGTGACATTGGTGATCAGCGCGCCCACCATAACGGCACAAAGCACACAGGCCCCCGCCTTGCGGGTGCGCCGAAAGAGAAGCAGGAGTATACCAAGGCAGATCATACCGATGCCGTCGTTGGCCAGTGATGTGATAAAGGCCATGAACGGTGTGAAAAATCCGCCCGTTGCCAGTGCAAAGCGATGGATCGCCTCCAGCACGGCGTGGTCAAAGGGATAAAAGAAGGTGTCAAGCCAGGCTGCCATTTTGAAATTCCTCCGTTTTATGTTTTTGGCAAAAGCTGTGAAAGCTCGTTTTCATAGACAAAGCGCACCGCCACCCCGTATTCCACCCCGCCGCCATTCTCGGTGTTGGGCTGCTGCAGATACGCCACGCGGGTGAAGGTGTTGGAAAAGTAGGGCTGGCTTTGCAGGCAATCCCAGGTGCGGGAGAAGTGGAGCTTCAGATTGGGCGCTCCTGCCTGCTGATTTTTGATGATGATGGTATTGGCAAGATCCCTGCCGCTGTCCATAAAGCGGTAGTTGAGCGCCGTGTTGCCCGAGAGCGAAACGCTCTTGTTTTGCACCACGTCAGCAAGGTTAGCGCGCTGGGCCAGCTCCTTTCCCGGGGTGGTGTGCTGATAAAAGCTGAGGCGCTGGCGGGAGATGGGCGTGACCTCTCGCATGGCCGTGTCGCCGTACCACTCGCACACCGCAAGGTAGGAGTAGTAAAGCCCCAGGGCGTTGAGTGAGTTCTCGGTGTTGCTGTAAAGCAGCCCGTCCGCCTTGTGGGCCGAGAGCGCCTCCGTGAGATCAAGCAGGCTGTGAAAGCCGCCCTTTTCCAGCTCCGCCGCAAGGCGCGTCAGTCGGGTCTCGGCGCTGATGTCGCCAAGGTAGGGGGGCATATACTCGCTGTATACGGTTTGCGCGTTGGGGATCACCACAAGGAGATAATCCATACCGTTTGCGGCGTAAGCGTCTCGCTCGGCGCACAGCGCCGCGGTCAGCGCCGCGGTCTCCTTTGCGGAAAAGTGCTCGTTGCCGAGATAATCTGCCAGGTAGTGGTATTGATTTTCCTCGTCGTAGATCTCAAACAAAAAGTCGTGCTCGCCCACAAGGATGTTGCTGTTGGAGGCAATGCCAAACAAGCGGTAGGCGTTTTCGCGGATCAGATCCAGCGAAAACTCGTTCTGGTAGACCGCCCGCAGCAGCACGTCAAACGGCCCCTCCCCCTCGATCACCGTGCCGTCAAAGCAGGTGTCGGTAAGGGCGTTTTCCCCCTCAATGGTGGCATCGGTGAGATAAAACACCGAAAAGGTGAGGAGAATGCAGGCAAACACCGCCACCACAAGCAGGTGGTAAAAGGACATATCCCGTTTCATCACGCACCTCCTTACAGGATCAGCCGCAGGAGCCCCCTGTCGGCATAGGCGGGAAATTGCGGCATAAAGTAGATCGCCGTCAGCACAAAGGCGGCAAAGAGCAGCACGGTCCTGCACAGGGTAAGCGCCGTGCCCGCCCGCGGGCCAAGCCTTCGCTGCAGCAGCGCCGCATAGCGGGAAAAGGGCAGCAGCACCACCGCCGCGGCAGTGCCAAGGGGCAGATAGCCCGAGATCGGCACGGTGCCGAGGATATAATAGGAAAGATGGGTCGCCTCTCCCGCGCCCGAGATGCGGGCAAGCAGCAGAGGATCCTCCGCGAGCAGCGCGAAGGAAAAGAGCGCGCCGCAAAGGAGCGTGAGAAGGCAGGAGAGCGCCCCCATGGCCACACGGGGCAGGCGACGGCGGGGGACGGGCAGCTCGCGGCCGCGCAGCGCCGCGAGAACGGCGAGCGCCAAAAACGGGGTGGCAAACAAAAACACCACGGGACGGGTGCTGAAAAACAGCACCGTCAGCGCCCACAGCAGCACCGCCGCAAGCACGCGGCCGCGCCGCCCGCCAAGGCGGCGCAGCAGCGGGGTGCCGACATAATCAAGAAGGTAGCGCCACAGGGAAAGCAGAGGGGCAAAGAGGAAGCGGGAGGGGCGGCTGCAGGGGCGCAGCCTGCCCGTCTCGCGGGGGAGCGAAATACCAAACAGCAGCGCGGTGCCCCGCGCCATATCCGAGATGCCCGTGACCAAAAAATAGAACCAGAAAACCGAGAGCAGCAGCAAAAAGATCGCGATACCAAAGGAGAGACCTCCGCCCGCGCGGCTGAGGATGCGGTCGGCCGAAAACAGGATCGGTGCCGCAATGGCAAGGCGCTTGACAAAGCCAAGCATATAAAGCTGCGCGCCGCGGGAGAGCTTCTCCGCGGTGATCTCCATATGCGCGGTCAGCCCGTGATAGTCCCGCCAGCGGATGATCGGCCCCAGGGTCAGCGTGGGGAAAAAGAGCAGATAGCCAAAGAGATCAAGGACGCTGCGGGGTGGCTCGGCCTCGCCCCGCGCACGGTCAAGGGCAAGGGACACCGCACCAAGGGTGGGGAAGGTCAGCCCTGCGGGAAAGGCGTAAGGGAGCGCGCCCTGCTCCGCCAGGATCCGCGTGGCCAGCAGGGTAAGAAGGGGCACAAGGGTGGCCACCGCGCAGCGTACCCTGCCGTAGCGCCCGCGCCGCAGCGACAGTACATAAGAGAACAGAAGAAGCAGCAGCATATGCAGCAGCCCCGCGGGATTTTCGCGGTTGGCCAGCACATACCAAAGCATGCTGATCACCGCCAGCGCCGCCGCGCGGTGCCGTGGCGGCACGGGCAAAAGCAGCACCACCGAAAGCGGCAAAAACAAAAAGAGGAACAACGGGCTTGTCAGCTGCATGGGGGCACTCCTTTCCGCCGCTGCGGCCTGCCGCTCGGCTTTTTCTTTATTGTAGCACAGATTTGCCTCTTTTGCAAGACCGCTTTTTTCGCCGCAAAAAGAGAAACAGCCTTGACCCGCCCCCGCTTCTCTGCTATAATAAGGAAAGGCGGCGATCCCCCCGCTCGGCGGTTTTTCTACCTTTTTTGTTGATTTGTTTGTGTTTCCCCACGCTTTTCTATGCTATAATGAAGGGGTCCGCTCTTACCGCCCGCAGGGCGCAGGGCAAGCATAAGCAGGCCAAAAGATCACGACAAAGCCACCGTTTTGCACGGTCACCGCAGTTCAATCTGTCACGGCAAAGGAGTTTTTTTATGAAAAAAGAATTTTCACTGCAGCAGCGCCTTGAATTTTTGCGCGAAAACCCCATCTTCTGGTCGCGCTTCGGCATTGAATACAGCAACCCCGCCGATTGGGAGAAGCACGAGATCAACGCGCTTCGCCACAAGGCGCTGTATGAAAAGGGCATCGTCATTCACTCCAGCTGCTTCCCGCTCGGCTGGGTCGGGCCCGATCAATATGACTATACATTGGCAGATCGCCTTTTCGAGCTTCTTTTCACCACCGCGCCCCACATCTATTTCCTGCCCCGCATCAAGCTGGATGTGCCCAAGGGCTGGTGTGCGGCCCACCCCGAGGACGTGTTTGTCTACGCGGGCGGCCCTCGCACCAAGGAGGAGATCGCCGCTCTGGTCGGCACCGAGGCGCAAGGCAGTCATCCCCCGAAGCAGGCGCACCGCATCGCCCAGCAGAGCTTTTCCTCGCCCCGTTGGGTGAGCGACGCCTCTGAGGCGCTCCGCCGCTTTGTGGAGCACGTGGAGGCCTCTCCCTATGCCGACCGCATCATCGGCTACCACATTTCCTGGGGCACCTGCGGTGAGACCTCCCAGTGGGGCACGTGGGATGCCGATCCCCGCCACAAGGGCGACTACGGCATCAGCGCCACCAAGGCGTTTCTCGAATATGCCGCCAAACGGGGTAAGAAATATGAGGATGTTCCCCCGGTGGAGGAGCGCTTCTTCATCGGAGAGGGCGAGGCGCCCAAGCTCGCTTACGGCGAGGTCAGCGCAGAGAAAAACAAATTCCACGTGGGCACGCCCACTCTGGATCAGCTCTTTTACCACACAAAGGAGGACGAGCGGTGTGTGCTCTACTCCGAGTTTACCCGCGACTGCAACGTGGATGCCACCGAGACCTTCTGCAAGGTGGTCAAGAGCATCGCGCCCGAAAAGGTGACGGGCATCTTCTACGGCTACATCGTGGAGGCGGAAAACTGCGCCAACAAGGGCCACACGGGCTTTGACAGAATTCTCGCCTCTCCTTATGTCGACTTTGTGGCAGGCCCCAAGGGCTACTACCGCGTGGGCGCCACCGACCCCGGCTTCGGCCAGGCCATCCCCAACTCCGTCAACCTCAAAAAGCTCTGGGTGGACGAGATCGACAACCGCACCCACCTTTGCAAGACCAACGGCCCCAAGGATTACACCGCCAAGAATTTTGGCCAGACACGGGGTGCGTATTGGCGTGAGTTCTCCAAAAACGTGGCCTTCCACCAGGGCTATTGGTGGATGGATCTGCAGGGCGGATGGCTGGACAGCGAGGAGATCCAGAACGAGGTCGCCCTCCTGAACGAGACCTCCAAGAAGCTCTACGCCGAGAAGGACACCCATCGGAGCATTGCCGAGGTGCTGCTGGTGGTCGACGAAAATGTGATGCACCACATGCGCCCCAACTTCAGCCTGCACCGCTCCACCATCGGTCACGTGGGCTCCACCGTCAAGGAGAGCGGTGTGCCCATCGACTTCTACCGCATGGCCGATCTGCCCGAGCTTGATCTGTCGCGCTATAAGATGGTCATTTTCCTCAACGCCTTCTATGCCGATCCCGACGAGCTCTCTGCCGCCATCGCGCGCACCGCGCCCGATTGCCATATCATGTACCAATACGCCGCAGGCATCCTCAACAAGAAAACGGGGGCATACGGTGTGGAAAACATCAAAAAGCTGACCGGCTTCTCGGTGGCGGAATACGGCAAGCGGGAGGAGCAGTGCTATCCTATGATCTACATCGAGGGAGGCGACGGCATCCGTGCCGTGGAGACCTACCCCGACGGCCACATCAAGCTGGCAGAGCGCCGCGGCGCGGACGGCAGGACCTATCTGCACCACGCCCACACTTGCGATCTTGGTGTAGAGCGGATGCGTGAGCTGCTTTCCTCTGCGGGCGTGCATCTCTACGCGCCCCCCTACTGCGTGGTGCAGGGTGACAGCCGCTTCCTCTACCTCCTGGCCGAGAAAAAGACCGCAGGCGAGGTGGTATTTGGCAAGAGCGTCACCTGCCAAAACGAGTTCACGGGTGAGATCTACCGCAATGTCACGAGCGTTCCCTTTGATCTTGAGGAGGGTACTTGTACCTTCCTGCATATGCTAAAGGAATAAAACGAACACCGTTTTGACACATTTTCAAAAATCCGACCTTGAACGGGGAGTACTCTTAAGGACAGTTTTTGAAATTCATTAGAATACGTTACCTACCGACAGGAGGACAGAAGGGGTTTTACGCCCTCTGTCCTCTTTGTTTATCTATCGGGCGGCGAAAATGCCTCCCTTGTGTAAATGGGAGTTGCCCTCGCCTGCGGTGAGCGCGTCGACACACCGTTTCACGGTGGTCGCGGTGGCACGCGTTAGCGTGACGGAGGGATTGTAAAAGGTTAGAGTTTCATTCAAAACAATCCCTCAGCCGCCTTCGGCGTCAGCTCCCTTTACACAAGGGAGCCTTTTTTATGTTCACCTATGACGTATCAATTTTCCTGACAAGCACTGTATTTGTGGACACAAATACTACTTTTAGTTATGAGTTATGAGGTTCGCTCACGCTCACCGTTATAAGTTTGCTTCGCAAACGTTATGATATAATCGCCTTGTTACTTCAAGCTGTGCCGAAGGCACATCATAACTTGGCGTAGCCAATCATAACTCTAAACTCGCCG